>JAFVDZ010000055.1 GCA_017478205.1 Spirochaetales bacterium
ATGGATAAGAAAAAGTAAAGGCTCAATGAGCAAGAGAATTGACCTTATCGAGGATAATCTTGACAATTTCCTCTGGATTCTTGTCATCTGTGTCGATTACAAGGTCTGCAATAGAGGTATCAGAATTGTCGATATTGTAAATCCTCTTGTATCGTGCACTATCGTGCAGGTCTCTTCCTTCTGTCTCCTTGATCCTGTCCTCAAGCACTCCACCTTCTCTCTTGAAGACTCTCAAAGCTCTAGTCTCAGCCTTAGCTTTCAGATACACCTTGAGATCAGCATCCTTCAGCATCCAGATTGCAAGTCTTGAGCCAAGAACACAATTCTCTTCGGCCATTGCCATCTCAACCTGTCTCATATCAAGCTCACGGTCGATATTGTCATCTGTTTCTGCCAGCTTGCAGAAATCCCAGAACTCTATCTTCTTCTCCTTTGCCAACTGGCGGAAAGTGAAGTTAATTAGCTTGTAGCCAAGCTTTTCACTTAAAAGAGTGCTTACTGTTGTGTTTCCACATCCAGATTTAGAGCTAATTGCAATTCTCATTCTATATTCCTTATCTGTTCTCTTATATTTTCAAGATGGTCTTTCATCTTAACGGTCTCAAGATTGATCTCGGCAAGCTGGCTCTTGCTTGCTGTTGTATTCACTTCCCTATTCATCTCCTGGCAAAGGAAATCGATACGCTTTCCTACACTCTCATCTAGTTCGAGGAGTCTGAAATACTCCTTGAGGTGAGTTCTGAGCCTGTTCTGTTCCTCATTGATGGAATACTTCACAAGAAGTGTTCCTACTTCCTGAAGAAGTCTATCTTCATCGACCTTCGAACTGTCCATGAGTTCGTTATACTTTGTAAGCAGTAGATTTTTGAAGTAATCTTCGATAGAGGAAATCTTCTCTGCAATCCTATCATTGCATTCCTGGAAAGCGAGGCCCAACTTCTTAAGATCCTTTCTTGTTCCTTCCCCTTCTCTCCTCTTCGACTCCTCGAACATCTTCAGAGCACCATCAAGACACTGTTCAAGTGCTTCACGATATTTCTCAGAGTTCCTTTCACTTGTGCTAGTGACAAGACCCTCAATCGAAAGAAGATCGGAAGCTGAGAGAGACACAGGATAACCTGTAATCTTTTCAATCTCACTAAAGGCATCGGCATACATTTTCACTGCCTCTCTGTCAACATTTACCTTGACATTAGTCTCAAGCACCTTGAGACGGCAGAAAACCTCTACCTTTCCTCTTGAAGCAACCTTTGAAATCTTTTCGTCTATCATAGCCTCAAAAGGATTGAGAATGTTGCTGATGTTATGCTGGATATCAAGATAGCGATTATTGTAGCTCTTGATCTCAACTTCTAGAGAAAAATTCTCATTGCTCTGGCTCATATAGCCATAGCCAGTCATACTTTTCATAGTTTTTCCTTCAGTTCAATTATCTTGTCAATTAGAAAGCGATTGTTACCGGCTCCCATGGTAATACATACGTCTCCCCTTTTCAAGAAAGATGAGACAAAGGTTAAGCACTCAGCTTCGTTAGGTATATATAGATAGTTGTCTCTACTCTTTTTCTCCCAGATTCTTTCAATCAGAAGTCTTGATGAATCATAGGAAGAGACATCTCCTCTTGCAGAGCTGTATACACTTTGCAAGAGGAGAATATCAGATAATGAAAGTGAGGATGCAAAATCATCAAGCAGAGCCTCAGTCCTTGATGATGTATGAGGCATGAAGATGACAACAAGTCTACTTTCTGGATAACGCATCCTTAGGTTTTCAATTGACACTCTGATTTCACTTGGATGGTGTGCATACTCATCGATATAGACAATTCCATCCTGTTCTTTAACAACCTCATTTCTTGCTGCGATCTGGCAAGGCACATCAAGCAAGGATGTTATCTTTTTAAATTCATCCATCAAAGTCTTTTCATCGAATTCAAGCTTGAGACTCATGAGAGATACACAAAGAGAGGCTGCAATATAGTCTTCAGCTATCTTGCGGCTCATAAAAAAAGCAAGTGAATCAACATCATAGGAAGTGTTCATCCCATAGTAGATCACTCTGATATCCTTCCTTTCTTCTCTCCAAACATCCACAAGAGCCTTGATGGACGAATGAGCAATGACGACAGCGTTTCGTTCAAGGGATACAAACCTTTTATGGAAAGCCTCTCTTACCGCAGATATATCCTTGAAGTAATCAGGATGATCGAATTCTATGTTGGTAATGACAAGGATACTAAGAGAATAAAGTAAAAAGTGCTCCTGATACTCACAGGCTTCGATCAGAAGATAATCATCACCTGAATGATATGAAGTTTTCTTATCTTTCAGAAATGAACCATATATAGATCCACCCTTGATGCCAAGCTTTTCCATTAGATAAGAGGAAACTGCAGCTGTTGTTGTCTTTCCATGTGTTCCCGATATACCTGCTGTAAGACGTGCAAGAGATAGCTCTCTAAGCATTTCAGGATAAGACAAAGAAAGGATTTGTCCTTTCCTTGCTTCATCCATTGCTCTGATGCTCCTCTTTTCAAAGGCAGAGGAGTATATGAGCAAATCTATTTCATCTGGTAGAGATGATGAGAGAGGAAGAATTGGAATGCTAGATAAAAGTGGGGATGTGAAGAAATCTTCATCGACGTCCATGCCGATTATCTCATGGCCGCCCTTTTTCAGGAAAGATGCCAGATGGCTCATACCTGTTCCCTTAATTCCAATCAACAAAATCCTCATGTTTAAAAGTTACACCTATTTTTGAAAATAAAAAACCGAGAGCATTTCACTCCCGGTCAACATTCTCTTCGCGTCCGAAAAGAACTTACTTCTTGAGCTTAGCGTTGCACTGCTTACAGATCATGAGCTTTGCACCGTCCTGCTCTACTTCGTAAAGACACTTGATCTCAGTTCTCTTGCAGATTGGGCAAGTTGCTCTACCGTTGTTAGCGAGCTCTCTGATACCAGTACCTCTATGTGCTTTGGACATATTCTACTCCTTAAGGTTGAATTTTTGCGCTTTTATGACTGTAAGGTTTTAAACAATGCTTGTCAACAAGAAAGCAAAAATCCCTACTCCTCATCACTCTTCTTTTCTTCTTCTGAAGCTTCTTCCTTCTTTTCTACGACTACTTCAGCCACTTCTTCCTTGCTTTCAACTTTTTCAGAAGCATCCATTACCTTTTCAGCTTCCTCTGTCTTCTTCTCAGCTGGATTCTTTACAGCCAAGTATGCAAAGACACAGACAAGGACAATTCCGAGAACGAATGCCATATGGGAGAAAGCAGAAAGGATCTGATTCATAGCACTGTTCTTGACTACTATCTGAGTGTAGCTATAGCCAAAGCCTTCATAGTGAACCTTCTGAAAACCAGATGCGATAGCACAGGCCTTCAGGATAAAACTACTTACCAATGAGATGATCGAAAGGATCAATGTAACGATTGTACTTCTTTTCATTATTTTGCCACCTTTGTACATATTATAGATACAGCACGCCCAAGGCCATCTGTTGTACACTCCTCAAGTCCCTTGAAGGCAAAGCCAATTACCTTAAGTGTCTCCATAAGATCTTGAACTGTATAGACCTTCCAGCGATGCTTTATTTCACTTTGATACCAAACCTCTATCTCCTTAGCAGGCCCAACTACAGGGCTAATCGCATCCTGGAATGTCAGGATAAAGGTTCCATTCACCTTCAGATGATCATAGACATCGAATAGATGCTTAACAGCATCACTTTTTTCGATCGAGTTGATATATAGAGGTGAGTAGATAAAATCATAATTTCCATCGATAGTTTGAACGAGCTTTACAGTGCATTCCTGATCTGTGTTGTACCTGAAGTCTTCAATAAACTCCCTATCTAAACACAGAGCATCCACATTGTCACACAGCTCTCTCATGACCAGTGAAGGAATCAGGCCATATTTTCCAAGCGACAGGGCCCTTGAATCCTTCTTGATATTACCTATCTGCCCTTCAAGTGCCTCATAGAGGTTCGTGTTGTCACTGATCCAGGCTTTGAATTCATTTACCATATCTTGAATATATTCAATTTCAGATAGCTCGTGCAGATTTTCACTGAAAAAACACATTTTTCTCTATTCTTTCTACAGTACTTTAATTTTTTCTTGTTTATCATTACATTGATATCAAGGAGATCAATCAATGTTTAAGAAAACAATCCTTTCAATTCTTCTTATTGCAGTCCTTACAACAGGACTTTTTGCTTTTGGCTCCAAGGAACAGGTAGTCAAGAATGTACCTGTTTACGTTCAGTCAATTGAAAAGAATAAGAAAAACTATATTATAAGTGGTGAAGACGAGAGTGGTTCAGTCAATGAATATACTCTCGAAAAGAACAAGAATACCAAGAGTTTTGCATTTGAATCAGTAAAGGAAGGCTCTGTTCTAATTCTTGACATCTCCGACAAGGGAAATGTCTTGAATATCCAGGACAAGACTATCGATTACAAGAACAAATCATATTCGGTTCAGTTCCCAAGCCAGAAGAAAGCTACAATCTGGCAAATCGAGAAGCCAGTAGAGCTCAAGGACCGCTTCAGCTATGCATATGGCTTCCAGTTCTTCGTAAGCAACGCACAGCAAGGCGTGACATTCAATGCAAAGTATCTTGCAAGAGGTATTCTTGATACTGTAGCAGAAAGAGAGAACCTATTCGCAGCTGATGATTTCATGCCTATCCTCGATAGCTACATGAAGGGCGAAAAGACTATGCAGAGCATCGATGAGACAATGCTTCCAAAATCACTTGATGAAGTCATTGCCCTTACAAAGAGTGAAAACGAATTCGATATCTACTCATATGCACTTGGCTACTACTTCACAGTTTACTTCATGGTCTACAATGGTATCGAACTTGATGCTCAGCGCTTTGCAGAAGGTGCGATCACAGCACTTTATGATATCGAACATGTAATGACAGATGAGGAGATCACAAGCTCTATCGAAGAGTACTACAACATCCTCATAGCCCGTCAGGAAGAAATGCTCAAGGAACTTGCAGCATACAACCTCAAAGAAGCCGAGAGCTTCCTTGAAGAGAATAAAAAGAATGCAGATGTTATCATTACAGAATCTGGCCTTCAATATATCGTCAAGGAAAAGGGTTCAGGTGCAAGACCAACAAATGAAAGCACAGTCAATGTCGACTACCGTCTCACAGATCTTACTGGCGAGGTTATCGATGAAAATGAAAATATCAGCTTCCCACTCTCTGGTGTTGTTCCAGGCTTTGCAGAAGCAGTTTCACTGATGCGTGTGGGCGATAAGATCACATGCTATGTACATCCATCTTTGGGTTATGGAGAAATGGGAACTCAGACAATCCAGCCAAACACACTTCTCATTTTCGACATTACTCTAAATTCGATTGAAAAGTAATCGCGTGGCCTAGATAAAATAAGTCGTGAAATGGACACTTCAGTCCAGGACACGACTTTTTTTATATATGGAAGGTTACATCCTTGATTTCAACAGGAAGGTTTACACTTACACAGCGTCTATAACTTCCTTCAGAGAGAGCAAGAAAGCGACCTTCGGAAAGAATGAACACCTTCTCATGATCAAGAGTTGAAACTATCTGCTCACCCTCCAGTGTTACAAGCACAGCAACCTTATCTTTTGGCACTGTGAATTCAATTCCCTTCGAGGATGTAAGGGCTGTTTCGACTGTG
This sequence comes from Spirochaetales bacterium, assembly GCA_017478205.1. GTDB lineage: Bacteria > Spirochaetota > Spirochaetia > Sphaerochaetales > Sphaerochaetaceae > Bullifex. The sequence continues at coordinate 5,696 of JAFVDZ010000055.1, forward strand.
TATGTTACATCTTTGTTTTCAGGACAAGAATACACTCCTGCCTTGTCCCTGTAAGGAATGGACCTGTCTAGGAGTGTAATTACATTGATTAGGTTCTTCAGAGCCGGAAGATAGCTCTCCAGCTCTGAAAGAGTATCGAAAATGATCAAATTGTAGTTCCCTTATGTCTCTTGTGGATTTCGGTAAAGCTTATAATCTGATCGACACAGCCGTCAATTCCCAAAAGTGAGCTATCAAGAGAAAGATCATAGGTTCTGCACATTCCCCACTTCTGATCTGAATAGTAGTTATAGAAGTTGGCTCTACTCTTATCATTCTTGAGGCAATAGTCCTCAGCCTTCGCCGCCTCTACCTGGTAGACATTGACAGCTCTCTCAACTCTTGACTCTATAGGTGCATGAACAAAGACTGAAATCACATCTGGGTTATCTCTCAGAACGTAGTCAGCACAACGACCAATGATTACACAGGAGCCCTGCTCTGCAACCTTCTTGATAGTCTTGCTTGTGATCAAGAAAAGTTGATCGTTGAGAGGCATCTCATTGTAGCCAATTGCGCCAGTTCGCATTGGATAGTTGCCCATCACAAGTGAATAAAGCAGCATTGATGCTGGTTTCTCATCTGCATTGTGGAAAAGTGATTCACTAAGTCCACTATCCTTACTTGCCATAGTAAGAATTTCCTTATCGTAGTAAGGAATTCCAAGTCTCTTGGATAGAGCTTCTCCGACCTTTCTTCCCCCACTGCCAAACTGTCTGCCAATACAATAAATAACCTTCTCTGCCATAATGCCCTCCAGTACTGAAATATATTATAGCAACCACTAAAGCGCTCAATAAAGTTTTTTTGCCTCAAATTCTTATCATAAAAGGCTCAATCATAAATTTTGGGTGATTTGACATTTCTTTTCTGCTTTCTCGAAAGAATCAAGCAGTTCCTTGACATTGCCAATCTGATATTCCGTGAGCCTGCTTCCTGAGATAATCAATGAAATCGATCCCCTTCATGAGTTTGTCTCCTTTTTCAAATTCATGATAGGAGAGTTACCACAACATATGATGTCCTACTAAATCTCAAAAGTCACTGATTCTAAAATATGCAATTACAAAAACGCAATCATTTTACTTAACTTGTAATCATATGATTGCATTTGCTACTCAGATGTAATACACTGAAGCTGAGAAAAGACACATTTACTACGATTGGAGGTAAAGAAAATGGCAAGCACACTGGTCCAATTCCGAACAGAAGATACGGAAAAGCTGAAATCCATTCAGATTCTTGAAAAGTTGGGACTGTCACTTCCGGCATACCTTCGGATGTGCATGTCCAGACTGAATCAGGAAAACGGGATTCCTTTTAGCATGAAGCTGGGAGAAGAACAAAACCCCGGCATTCGCGCCCTGCAGAGAGCAAGCAGGATTGCCGAGGAGTATGGTATTTCCGATATGTCATTGGATGAAATCAACGCGGAAATAGCTGAAGCGAGAAAGTAAGTGATTATGAAGTACTACGCAGTAATCGATACCAATGTCCTCGTTTCAGCAATGCTGAAGCACCACTCAGTCCCAGGAAGTATCATTGACCTGGCATTCGACGGCCCAATCATTCCGGTCCTGAATGATGCAATTGAGAAGGAGTACCGGGAAGTCCTTTCACGCCCGAAGTTCCATCTCCCCACAGATCTGATCGAAGACCTCCTGTCTTCGTTTCATCAAAGGGGGCTTTATGTCAATGCAGAAAAACTCAATATTGAACTTCCCGACCCGAAAGACAGGGTCTTTTATGAAGTCGTCATGGAAGAACGTAAGGAAGAGGATGCTTATCTAGTGACCGGCAATATCAAGCATTTCCCAGAAAAGCCATATGTAGTAACACCGAGAGAGATGCTGAATATCATATTGGAAGATTGGGAGAATTATTAGACATATCCATCATTATCCGATGGAATAAAGAGGTGAGAAACAAATGGCACAGACCTGGCTTTCCACCGATACGTGGCAACGCATCAAAGTAATTCCCGCCACAAACTCGCAGTTCCTCCGTGATCCTGTGCCCCTGGCCTGGAATGATATCTCCTGCATGCTGTATTCTCCGCAATGTGGGCATCTGTATCTGTACTTGTCGAATCTCAGTTCTGTGAGTCTCTTTCCGATACTCAGATGTCTCAGGTTCACCGCATAGATATCGTGCACATGCATCCTGCAGCCACATCGGGCGCATGTCCTATCATTACTGTCTGCGAGCTCTCCATGGATGAGGTAGACCTCTCTGCCTGTTTAGGTCCATCTTGCTTCTGTTTGTGTATTGGTAAATCCTTCCACGTTGAGGGAATTGTGATATAGTTTGCCATGGGTCATCTCTCCTGTTTTTTTTCGCTAATTTAAACTTAAGAGTAGACCCTATTTTTTTCAATATCTGTTATCTATTTCTTCATCCCCCAAAAAAAGTGATTGACCCTCATAAAATCTCAAAATCTACTTATAGCTACCCAGGGTTGTACTATAGGACAGTTTTTAACTTACATAAGAATTTGAAATGTCAGAACATAGCTTTATAAACTCTCTTGATGTGGCGCTTAAAATAGAGGAAACTCGAGAAGAAGATAAAATATAGTAAAAGTCAAGGAATAGAAAATGAAGATAGAACCAAGACCAATGTGCTCATGTGGCAAAGTTCATCCTTTAGGAGAGAGCTGTGATATTTCTCAGAACAATCTCGATGAACTGAAAACAGCTTATGATAGAGCATTGAAGGAGTTTGGCAAGGATAGTGCTGTCACAGCTACTATCGGTATGAACATTGCTCTTAGTGGAAATGATGCTGAAAAGATAGAGATAGCTGCACGAGAAATCTTGAGGACTATGGAAAAGACCAACATCCTCTATCTTCAATCCTACTTCATCCTGCTTCAGACCTTTACAGATAGGAGAATGAAAAAGGAAGCATTTGCAGTAGTAGATGAAATCTATTCATACCTTGAAACCGAAGAGGCCCAGACTTTCACAAAGGAAGTCATGATAAACTTTGCAGGTAGCAGTGGACTATTCCTAAAGGCCTTTGGTGAGAAGACTGCAACTCGTTACATCGATAAAGCTATAGACTTTGCAAAGGACAAGAGCCTTGAAGAGAGTGAAGGATATGCTCTTCTTCTCACAGCCAAAGCGCAGATATTGGAAGGGGATAGCCTGATGTGTGTCGATTCTCTTCCTCTCATGGAAGAAGCATTCAACATTCTAGTAAAGGTCGATGGATATGAAGCGAAGCTCACAGAACAAATGTTTGAGGACATCATGGACCTCCACATCAAATTCAAGAGTGAAAAGAGCTATGTTGATGCCTACCTTGATAAGATTCTCTCTTCGATCGAAGACAAGGAAAGTGATACATATATCTCTTATGCTCTCACTCCAGGTGCCTACTATATAAATAGAGGTATGGAAGATGAAGCGATAGAACTTGCAGATCGTTTCATCGAAAAAAGAGAAGGAACTGATCCACTACATCTTCAAGCAATCTACCTCAAGGCTCTAGCAGAGCAGAGCAAGGGCAATCATAGGGCAGCTCTCAGACTATTTACAAAACTCAAGGAGATAACTGTTGGTTTCTATCGTGATGGTTCATCACAGATCGGTACAGTGCTTTCCTCTATCGCTTTCAACGCAGAAAAGGTCGGTCGCTATGAACTTGCAGCCAAATCTCTTGAGGAGCTTATAGCAAGAAACGCTCCTTCTCCATCCCTTGGTTCAAGACTAGATGTACTGATGAAACTCAGGGAGCTCTATCAGCTTTCGGGTCACCAAGATCTTGCAGATGAAATTGATATGGCACTTAGCAATCTGAAACCTTAATTTTCTTTCTTCCCAATCAAGATATTTGCAGCGGCAATGCCATCGAGGGCAGCTGAGACAATGCCACCTGCATACCCAGCTCCCTCACCTACAGGATAAAGTCCCTCAAGTTGTGTAAAATCCTCTCCTCTGAGGATTCTGACAGGTGAGCTTGTCCTAGTTTCAGGTGCCATGAGGACAGCATCGTTTGTTATGAAGCGACCTCGTGTCATTCTTCCAAAGTCATTAAAGCCGTCCCTCAGACGGGATGTTATGATTTCAGGAAGCACCTCATCGATCTTTCTTGAGACAACACCTGGCGCATATGAAACTTTTGGAAGCGAAGTGCTCTCCTTGTTCTGTATAAAGTCTCCCATTCTTTGACATGGAGCCTTATAACCATTCATGAAGCAATTTCTTTCAATCTCTTCAAGATATCTCATCATCCCAAGAGTATCCTGATATGGGATATCCTCTCTCTTGAGCTGGACAACCATTCCACTGTTTGCCCATCTACCACCTCTATTTGATGGACTCATGCCATTGACAACCAATGCATTCTCTTCAGTGCTTGCGGGAACAACAAAGCCACCTGGACACATACAGAATGAGTATACTCCCCTCTCACGAACCTGAGTTACGAAGCGATAGCTTGCTGCAGGAAGATATAATCCTCGCCCATTTGCACTATGATATTGCATCTCATCGATAAGAATCTGAGGATGCTCAAGGCGAACACCAATTGCCACATCCTTAGCTTCTAGGCTATATCCCTCTTCATGAAGGAATCGATAGACATCCCGAGCTGAGTGACCTGTTGCCAGAATTACAGGACCACGAAACTCACTTCCATCTTGGCATCTGACACCAACTACACTATCTCCCTTTCTGATAAGAGATGTTACTTTGGTGCCAAAATGAACTTCACCACCATATTTAATTATTGTGTTCCTGATATTTTCAATGACACGAGGAAGTTTATCTGTTCCAATATGTGGATGAGCATCTGAGAGAATATCCTGAGATGCACCATGCTGGCAGAAGAGGGAGAGAACTTTGTTCACATCTCCCCTTTTTACACTTCTTGTATATAGCTTCCCATCTGAGAATGCACCTGCACCACCCTCACCGAAGGCATAATTCGATTCAGTATCAAGTACACCATCTCTTGAAAGAGTTGCAGTATCTACCCTTCTCTTATGGACATCCTTTCCTCTCTCAAGCACGATTGGTCTGTATCCATGTTCAAGCAGCGTCAATGATGCAAACAATCCAGCAGGTCCACTTCCAACAACTATTACAGAATCCTTGCAAGCTTCCTTGAATGGTGTGATATCGTAGATCACTTTTTCTTCTTCACCGATGAAAACTCTGACTCTACCCTGGATTTTTACATCCATTCTTCTTGCATCGATGCTTTTCTTTATAAACCTTACACCATTGATATCTTCACTCTTGAGTTTGAGTTTTCTTGCAACAAAACTCTTGAGCTTTTCTGCAACCCCAGCTTCCATAGGGGTTAGAACAACATCCAATTCCTTGATCATGTGCTTAATATATCAGCAACGTTCTTGAGAGAGAAGATATTTAATTGTTATTATCCCTGTGTTATGAATGTCCTTTCCATAGAGAATCTAATGAAGACTGTTAATGATGAGCCTCTCTTTTCTGAGGTCTCTCTTGGCCTTGAACATAATGAAAAAGTAGGTATTGTTGGCAAGAACGGAGCTGGCAAGTCTACATTTTTGAAAGTGATCAGTGGAATCCTCCACCCAGATGAAGGAAAGATCAGCAAAGCCTCTGATGCAGATATGGTCATGCTTGACCAGACTGTTTCCTTCAAGGAAGGAACAACCATCAAAGAGTACTTCTATGAAGGGCAGGGTCACAGACTCGATATACTTAGAGATAGTGAAAAGGCACTTGTAAGTGGAAACGACAAAGAGTATCAGCGCCTATTGCCTCTGTTGACAAATCTCGACTGCTACAAGCTTGAAGTCGATTTCGTCTCTTTACTTACAGATATGGGTCTGAATCTTCCACTTGATACCAAGATGGAAAAGCTATCTGGTGGTGAACAGAAGAAGGTTGCAATCGCAAGAGTCTTTGCAGTCAAACCCTCAATCATCCTACTTGATGAAATCACGAACCATCTAGATATCAAGACAATAGAATATATCGAGTCCTATATTCAAAATGTCAATGCAGCAGTAATCCTAGTTACTCACGACAGATATATTCTCAACTCAGTCTGCTCTACAATCTGGGAGTTAGATAGAGGACACTTCTATAACCATCCAGGATCATATGAAAGTTATCTTGAAAGAAGAGCTGAAAGGATCGACATGGAACAAAAGGAGCAGGATAGACTCCAGAACATCCTCAATCGTGAGTTGATTTGGCTATCTCGCGGTCCTCAAGCGAGAACAGGAAAGGACAAGAATAGAAAAGAAAGGATCATGAACATGCTTTCTCAAAGAAAGAATGTCCAGGATGTAAAGCAGGTCCAGTTCTCATCTCTCGAAAGAAGACTTGGAAAGAAGATTCTCGATATCGAAGGTGTTGGTTATTCCTATGGAGAGAGGACACTCTTTAAAGATGTCACATACGACTTCAAGAAAGGAGACCGTATTGGCATCGTTGGTGATAATGGAAGTGGGAAATCAACATTCCTTGATATAATTACAGGCGCTCTAAAACAGACCGAGGGAACGATAGATGTAGGTATAAACACCTATTTTGGCTATTATGACCAGCTTGGAAGGAACCTCGACACAAAGAAGACAGCTTTGGAGTATATCAATGAAATCGGATCTAGAATTCTCATGGGAAGCGGAGAAGTTTCCTCCTCCCGTTTCCTTGAAATCTTTGGCTTTCCTGTCTCAAGACAGAGAACTGAAGTATCTGTATTTTCAGGTGGTGAGAAACGAAGATTATATCTATTGTCAAAGATTGCAAGAAACCCTAATTTCCTAGTTCTCGATGAACCAACAAACGACCTGGATATCAAGACAATGGAGAATCTGGAGGAGTATATATCCTCATTTCCTGGCTGCGTTCTGATAGTAAGCCACGACAGAGCCTTCCTCGACTGCACTTGTGATATGCTCTTGATACTGGAAGATGGGAAGATGACACTCTTTCCAGGTCACTACTCCCAGTACAAGGAACAGAAAGACAAGATAAAGGCTGAAAAGGCAGAGAATAAGAGTGAAGGCAAGAAAAACTGGAAGATGCCTAGAGAAAAGAAAGGCCTATCATTCAAAGAGAAAAAAGAATTCGAAGAGCTGGAAATAGAAATTAGCTCACTTGAAGAACTTATTTCCCGTCTTGAAGAAAGCTTTGCAACTTCCGATGTAACTGAAGATGGAAATCTTCAGGAGCGAACACAGAAATATGAAAAGGCAAAGCAGGAGAAGGATGAAAAGGAAGAGCGCTGGCTCTATCTTGCTACAAAGGAGTAATTACAAAAGAGCATAGAATGGGTATAGGATTATCTGGATTGCAGAAAGCTCTGTTGTCTGAAGTATAACGCCTTTCTTTATCAAGAAAAAACCTAATGAGATCATGATAAAGCCAACAATGTAGAAGGCAATCTGTTTTCTGAGAAGCATCAGCACTTCTCTTGCAATTGGCATCAATTCTCTATCAGATAGCTCTATATTCATGCTCTGAAGCAGCTTCTCCCCCTTAGCAACATGCTCATTTAGTTTCCTTAGTTCAATCAAGACTCCATCAACTACAGATCTTTCCCTGATTATACTGATTACATAAGGAAGCAAGGATCTTGCAGTTCTGATAAGTCCAACAATAAAGAGCAGTATGGAAGATGCCATAAACATGGCAGAAATATATGCGCTAAGGCGTTTACCAAAGATTGGGGTGACCGAGAACATGATCGAAAAGAGATAGAGAAGGAGAATTTCAAGACTCCTTCTATACTTATTCGAGAATGAAAGTCTGATGAACTTGGTCATCTGTGACTTGATATAGTTCTTTGCAGTTTTGACCAGCGTCTCCTTGAGTTGATGTTCCTTCTCGATCAGATCCTCATTCATCTTCTTGAGATTCTTATAGACGTCTGTAAGCTGGTTCTCTTCAAGATAGTTACCAGCAAAGCTACCTGCCATCGCACCCATCTTTGCACCGACTACTGCTCCACCGAAAAGACCAAAGGTCTTCATACCAAACTTCTTGAGTCTAGGTGGGAGATTATCAACGACATGCATCGCCTTTTCAGGGTCTCTCTTGATCTTTTCGATTGTCTTTCCAAAGAGCTTGCTCATCAAAGTGTTCTTCTTTGGTTTTGGATCTCTTGCAGGTAGTTTGCTTCTAAGTCTTTCAAGAGGTGCAAAATTGCATAGCAACGCCGAAATTGCAGATTTTCTTGCATCTAGAGGAACTTCACGGTCAGAAGCGATCTCCTTTAAAAGCAAGACCTCTTCATCACCATTCAACTCATCATTTTCTGTTTCTTCAGGATAGCTGATGCTTTCGATCTCGACATCTTCTGCCAGATCTTGTGCCCTTTTGAGGTTTACATCATATTTTCTATCATTCAGATCCATAGTGAATAATATATCAATCTTGAGTACAAACGACAAACCACTTTTTAATTAATTCTTTTACTTAGATGAAATAAGAAAATGTTAACGAAAATTCGTTATCAATTTACTCCCGCCTGGTTGACATTGATATCACTTTCAACTTATATTTGTTACCGAAAATTCGGTTACAAAAGAAGATGAAAAGAAACACTAAACTTGAAATCATAGAATCTGCAATCAAGCTTAAGGCAGACAACCCATTAGATAATCCAAGTCTTCAAGACATAGTCACAAGCATTGGAATATCCAAAGCTGCCGTCTACAGACATTTCAAGAACAAGCAGGAACTTGATGATGAAATCGATAGTGTCCTGAATGAGGATGCAGCAAGATTCTTTGAAATTGCCAGCCAGAATCCCAAAGATATTACTCCTATACTGATTCTTCTTGCCAACTACTGCGTCAAGAAGAATCACCATATGAGAGTTCTTTTCATGAAGATAATGAAAAACGCCGTTCTCAGGTCAAAATTTTGTCAGCTAATTACAGGTAAAGGCTACAGAGAAGATACAATTGCGACAATCTTCATGGCTACACTCTTTGGCATACACGTAGAAGAGTTGAGAATTACCAAGAAAGACGTCAAGGAAAATGAAATTGAGAAGATTGTCAACCATATAATCACATGTCTTGATAATGGTATTCTTGAATTCAACGATATCGATAAGAATAAAATTCATAAAATCTTTATGAATTCCATTCCAAAAGATGAAGATATCAAGGAAGATAAGTATCTAAATGCATTGAGCGACCTGATCGTCAAAAGTGGGATATCCTCGATCACAATCAAGAATATTGCCCTAACTCTTGGCCAGGCTGAAAGCACACTCTACTCTAAATTCACAACCAAGGAGGAGATGATAAGGTACACAGCAAGAAAGGAGCTCAAAAACCTGCTCTGCCCTCTTCAAAAGAAGATGGAAGAGTATGACGAGAGCTCAGAAAAGCTAATTGCAATGTTTTCATTCATTTCGAACTACATTGCCCTTTCTCCTGAACTGACAAGCTATATCCTTCTTCTCTGCATCCCTAGAAATCAAGAAAAGGAACATTTTATAGTAGAGGATTTCTACAACATGATTTCCTGTATTCCTATACAGGATATACATGTCAAATATGATTCAAACATCGAGCACTTGAAATTCTGGTGCTTTGCCCTTGCAGTTGTTCTAGGCATAACCACTAGACAACAGACTTTTAAGGATAGAAAGGATAGTATCTTTTCCATCTTCGATTATATAAGAAACGGAATATATACCGACAATAAGGAGAATATATGAAAGCAAACAAGATCGTGTTATTCATGATCCTACTTCTCCTCGCCATCGCTGTTCTTCCAGCAAGAAGCATCAGCGTTGATGAGGCTGTGAATCTAGCTCTCTCTTCATCTCTTCAGATGGAGAATGCCAAGCTTGAGCTTGATTCACTAAAGAGACAGAGCAAGGATTCCTGGGGAACACTATTACCAACGATGAGAGTTTCAGGCACCCTTGCCAAGGCAGAAAATCCTGCTACATATCAGGAATTTTCAAACACCTCGGCCAATCTGGCTTTTAACTTCAGCTTCAACTTCTCACCTGCCATGATAACCTCAATCAGGGCAACAAAGCAGAGTTACATCAATGGACTACTAACATATGAGCAGGCTAAAGCAGAGATGAAGGTCAATGTCGAAAAGCTTTATTATGCAATTGTCCTTCAGGAAGAAGCTTTGAAAATCAAGCAGGATTCATTGCAGATAAAGAAAGATAGAATGGATCAGGCTTTGACAGACTTTGAAAATGGCTATGTTCCTGAACTCTATGTTCTCAACACTCAGGTAACATATCAGAATGCAAAGCCAGAAGTTGATGAAGCAGAGCTTTCTCTTGCAGCAAACAAGAGAAATTTTGCATTCCTCCTTGGCCTTGATATTTCAGAAGAGATCACACTCACTGATACAATCGACCAGGATATGGTCGAGATCAATGAAGCCACTCTTCTTGGTAATATCGCAATGAGATATGACCTTAGCAATATCGCAAATTCAGCAAAGCTTCTAAAGCTTAATAAGAGAGCACTTCAGGAGAGTGCATTCCTGCCAGCAGTAGCTGTCACAGGTGCCTATGGACAATCTCTTGGTGTTATCAAGGATGACAACTGGCTCGACCTTGACAACTACATAGAGACCAAATCTCTCTCCGTCACTGTAGCTTATGATCTTGCAAACCTCTTCCCTCAGTCCTCTACAAGACAGAATCTCAAGAAGATAAAGGAAACTGAGAATCAGCTTTCAATCCAGTACAGGATGGCTGAAGAAGGAGCAAGACTCGAGGTTCTCTCACTGTTTGATAAGCTCCAGACAACCAAGGAGCAGATCGAAAACTTTGACAGAACTGTAAGACTTGCTGAAAGCAGCTACAAAATGACCCAGGAATCCTACAACAACGGTACAAGTGATTATCTGGACTTAAAGGATGCAGAAAACTCTCTTGCACAGGCAAGACTCGGTAGACTCTCAAGTCAATACGATTACCTTTCTGCACTCATCGATCTTGAATATGCAACTAATCAGAATATCCGATAAAGGAATTACAATATGAAAAGAAGAAATGTAATGATTCTTGCAGCACTTATTGCTGTAGTGACCTTAACATCCTGCTCCAAGGGCCAGGCTTCAAAAGAAGTAGCGCAGACAGATGCAGTGATTACAACTCCTGTATATGTATCAGATGTAAAGACAGGTACTATCATCGAGTATCACAGATTTGGTGGTACTGTAACAGCTAAGGATTCTGTCACTATCCTTCCAGATGCTGCCGGCAAGATTGCTAGCGTACTTGTAGAGGAAGGCGATGTAGTCAAGAAAGATCAGGTAATTGCTACTGTCGACCCTTCAAGAGCTGGACAGACATACAATCTTTCCCCAGTCAAGTCTACACTTGATGGAACTGTTACAAGCGTAAATGCATCCTATGGTGATACAGTCAGCCAGGCAACACCAGTTGCAATCGTACAGACGCTTGATAATCTTGAAATCTCTTTCAATGTCATCGAAAAGTTCGTGAACATTGTCAACAAGGGAAACAAGGCCATTGTTACCTTCGATGCATTCCCAGATGAAGAGTTCAGTGCAACCATTACCTATACAAGCCCTACCCTCGATACAAACACAAGATCCAGAAGTGTCAAGGCTAAGCTTGATAAGGCTGATGACAGAATCATCGCTGGTATGTATGCACGCTTGAATGTAATCACAGAGGAAAAGAACAATGTTATCGTAATTCCTTATTCAGCAGTTTCAGTTACCAACAGTGGTTCCTTTGTATACATTATCAAAGATGGTCAGGCTTTCAAGACTGATGTCGAAATTGGTATCAGACAGGGCTCAGATGCTGAGGTCCTCAGTGGTCTCAAGGTTGGCGACAAGCTCGTTACCAGAGGTCAGACTCTGCTTTCTGATGGCGCAAACGTAAGAATTATCAACAACTAAATCAGGAGAAAAGATGTCAATTTCAAGAACTAGTGTACGTAAACCAGTTACCGTACTTATCATTTTCATCCTCCTTGTACTGCTCGGTCTGAACAGTGCGCAGAAGCTTGCAATCGAGCTCATTCCTGATCTCGATATTCCATATGTCATTGTTTCCACAACATATCCGAATGCAAGCCCTGAAGAGGTTGAAGACAAGGTAACAAAGACCTTGGAAAATGCACTTTCCTCGGTTTCGGGTATAAAGAATCTGACCAGTACATCACGAGAAGGTCAATCCATGGTAATGATGGAATTCGAGGTTGGTACCAATCTCGATGATGTTTCCATCACTGCACGAGATAGAATCGATCTCATAAGAGATTATCTTCCAGAGGATGCAGATAGCCCTATCTTGATAAAGATCGACCCATCAATGATGCCTATCATGGTACTCACCATGAACTCAAGCACAAGGACCGCAGATGAGATCAAGAAGATTGCAGATGACGTCCTTTCACCTAGAATCGAGCAGCTCGATGGTGTTGCATCAGTATCACTCATGGGTGGTCGAACAAGAGCAATCAGAGTCGAGATTCCAAAGGATAGACTTGAAGCCTATGGCCTCACCTTCTCATCAATTGGCCAGATGATCGCAGCACAGAATATGAACACTTCTGTTGGTAATATCACAGAAAATGGTATCGAGTATTCTGTTCAGGCAGATGGTCTTTTCACAAGTGTCGAGGAAATCGGTGAGACTGTTATCAGCTACAAGGCTCTCTCTGATGGAAAGATACATCAGATCAGACTCAATGAGATTGCTAACGTCTACGATGGCTATAAGGATGCAGATTCCTACACCTACTCTTTCGGTGAGGAGTGTGTAGCTCTTACCATCTCAAAGCAGACAGGAAAGAACAGTGTTGCAACAGCTAACAAGATCATTTCAAAGCTTGATGAGTTCAGAAGCATCATTCCTTCCGACTGTGATATCCAAGTTGTCTATAACTCTGCAGAAGAGATCGAGAATGCAATCAATAACGTTGCTTCATCAGCACTCACTGGTGCAATCTTTGCAATTCTTGTTCTTCTCCTCTTCCTTAGAGCAATCAAGTCAACTATCATCATCGGTATCACAATCCCAATCTCCATTGTCATCACATTGCTTTTGATGTATTACTCTGGATTCTCACTGAACATGATGACACTTTCAGGTCTCGCACTTGGTGTCGGTATGCTCGTCGATAACGCAGTCGTTGTACTTGAGAATATCTTCTCATATCAGGAGAGAGGAACAAGACCAACAGTTGCAGCCATCTTGGGTTCTGAGGAAATGGTCATGGCCATCACCTCTTCAACCTTGACTACAATCTGTGTATTCCTTCCGCTTGTCATGTACAAGAAACAGCTAGGAATACTTGGTCAGATTTTCGATCAGCTTTCATTGACTATTGTATACTCACTTCTTTCATCTCTTGTTGTTGCTGTTACACTCGTACCTGTACTTTCAAGTAAGTACCTTGTAACAAAGAACCTCAAGACAAGAAAGAACAAGAAGTTCTTCAAGGTCACTGAAGATCTCTTCATAAAGCTCGATAATGGATATGCATCAGCTGTAAGATGGATCCTCCACCACAAGGCTATCTTCATCGGTGTCATCTTCATCCTCTTGGTTCTCTCAATCAAGATGGCAACTATCATTGGCTTTACATATATGCCAGACCAGGAGTCAACTTCCCTATCTGTAAAGGTTGAACTTGCTCAGGGTACAGACCTCGAGACAACACGTGATGTAATCAATAGAGTTGATAAGGCATTGCTTTCAACCTTCAAGGGTGTGAAGACCAATGCAGCCATGATCGGTTCATCCATGATGATGAGCAGTTCAGCAGGTACCAACTCTGGAACAATCATGTATACGTTCTACACTGCAAGTGAAAGAGAGGAAGGTTGGGATACTGGCACAACAGCAAAGGCTAAGGTCGACCTCATCAAGGACGACTTCCCAGAAGCTACAATCACTGTATCCGAATCAACAAACACATCATCAATGGGTGGCTCATCCGGTATCGCTGTAAAGGTCATCTCAACAGACCTTGATGCAGTTAGAGAGGTTTCTGGACAGATTGTCACTCTCCTTGAAGAGAAGGCAGGCTCTCTTGTAAAGAATGTCGACTCCTCAATGGAAGATGGAACACCTCAGCTCACTATCAAGTACGATAGAGACAAGATGTATTCACTTGGTATCAACATTGCTACTGCAAACGCAGAAGTAAAGGCTAATATCGGTGGCTCCACATTTGCACGCTATAGAGAACAGGGTGAAGATGTCGATGTAATCCTTACTCTCCCAGATGAGGACAAGAAGACACAGCTCGATCTTGAGGATATCATGGTCACAAGCTCTTTCGGCAACCAGGTACCACTTTCGGCCTTTGCTTCCGTTGTTGAGACAAGAACAGCTCTCTCCATCTCAAGAGAGAATCAGAGCCGTATCGTAACTGTTTCAGCATCAAGCACTGGTCTCAAGCCACTTTCTGAAACTCAGAAGGATATTGCAAAGCTCATCGATGAGAACATCCCAGTCAGCGACAATGTAATCATCGACTACTCAGGTGACTATGAAAGCATGATGGATGCAATCAAGACCTTCACGGAAATCATCATCGTAGCTATCTTGATGGTATTTGCAGTCATGGCAGCTCAGTTCGAAAGCTTCTTGAAGCCATTCATCGTTCTCTTCTCTATGCCACTTGCAGTCATTGGTATCGTTGCAATCTACACAATGACAGGACTTCCATTCAATGTTATCACAGCAGTTGGTTGTCTTATCCTTGTTGGTATTGTAGTAAACAACGGTATCGTACTTGTCGACTACATTGGTCTTATGCAGAAGAGAGGACTCAATCTTGAAGAAGCCTGTGTAGAAGCAGCAAGATCAAGACTCAGACCTATCTTGATGACTACACTCACAACTGTTCTAGCTCTTGTTCCAATGGGATTCTTCCCTGGTGAAGGTGCAGAATTCTCAGTACCAATTGGACAGACAGTACTTGGTGGTCTTTCATTCTCAACCTTGATGACACTCTTCATGATGCCTACCCTCTACTATATCTTCGGAAAGGGCAAGGAAAAGAGATCTATCAAGAGAAAGCAGAAGGAACTCCAGGAAGCACTCAAGGAGGATGAAAAGTATGCAGAAGCTTGAAATTGTAATGTCAGAAGCTATTGATAACGATTTTCTCCACCGCTGTGATGTCAGAGGCATCGCTCAGCACTATACAAAGGTCGAGAATGTCTATGGAAAAGGAAATCAGAATCCTAAGCTTGGAAATGAAGTCTGGCCTCAGGTAAACGTGCACTATATGATCGTAGTGCGCGATGAAGAGGTAGAGCCTATCAAGATGGTCATAAACTCTCTAAGAAGAGATTTCCCAGATGATGGTATCGCCTGCTTCATAAGTCCATGTGAAGAACTATAGAAAATACAAAGCTCCGGCAGTTAATTCTGACCGGAGCTTTTTTCTAACTCAAAATAGGGAGAAGTAATCTTCTCTCACTTAAGCTATTAGTTAGCCTGAAGAGCTGTTACAGCAACTGTTGCTACGATATCGTCAACATTACAGCCACGGCTGAGGTCGTTGAGAGGTCTAGCAAAGCCCTGACAGATAGGACCGATTGCCATCCAGCCACCCATTCTCTGGCAGATCTTGTAACCGATGTTACCTGCGTTGATGTTAGGGAAGATGAAAGTATTGGCGTGTCCTGCAACCTTTGAGCCTGGAGCCTTGAGCTCACCTACTTCTGGAGCAACAGCAGCATCGAACTGGAATTCACCATCGAGAGCAAGATCTGGAGCAGCAGCCTGAGCAAGCTTTACAGCTTCCTGTACCTTTGGAACGCTCTTGAAGAACTTATCATCATTACCAGATCCCTTTGTGGAGAAGCTGAGCATTGCAACTCTTGGTTCTACGCCAGCAATCTTCTTAGCTGTATCAGCACTTGCGATAGCGATATCAGCAAGCTGTTCTGCTGTAGGCTCGATGTTGATTGCACAGTCACCCATTACACATACACCTTCTGGGACATACTTGTTTCCACCTTCTGGAGCAACCATAATGAAGGAAGAAGAAACGGTCTTGATGCCAGGAGCTGTCTTGATGACCTGCAAGCCTGGGCGGAGAGTGTTAGCAGTTGAGTGGCAAGCACCAGATACGAAGCCATCTGCATCGCCAGCTTTGAGGATAAGAGCACCATACATGGTTCTGTCCTTGAGGATATATGCCTTAGCAGCAGCTACATCTGCATATTCAGGAGCACCTGTCTTCTTGTTGATCTTTCCTTCGCGCGCCTTGAAAAGGAGCTCTGCATACTTATCTGCATTCTTGTCTGTTGCTGGGTCAACAAGCTGAACACCAGAAAGGTCAACATTTGGGCATGCAGCCTTGACCTCTGCCTCTGTTCCGAGAAGGATGATCTTTGCAATACCCTTCTTTACGATGATGGAAGCTGCTTCTACGACTCTCTTGTCCTCACCTTCACAGAGAACAATGGTCTTACCAGCTGCAGCAGCTTTTGCCTCAAGTTCTTTTACAAAATCCATAAACTTTTCCTCTTTTATTAAAGTTATATTTGCAATTGATAAACTAACTTTATCACTTTTTTTCCCATTCCGCCATGAATAAAGATATTTCATTCAATATTTAAAAATATTTAATTTGTCAAATTGAGGAAAACTCATTTCTCTGTTCTTCTGTCACCACTTGAAGAACCTTTTTCAGGAGAAAGAAATAAATTTAACTAAAATGTTTTCAAAAGCTAGTGACATTTTCACCAAATTACTTTATTAATTTAAGTCGATTCTTGAGCCTTTAGGCAGAGGGGGTGAGTTATAGTATGGCATATGTATCCGTAGATACCGATGAACCTATCGAGAAAGTCATTAGACGTTTCAAGAGAATGGTTGAAAAGGAAGGTATCATCAGAGAGTTCAAGATGCGCAGGTATTTTGAGAAGCCATCCGCAATCCAGCACAAGAAGGACAAGACTCTTGCTAGAAAGCAGATGCTCAAGAAGAAAAAGATGCACGCATCCAAAGCTTACTAATAATACTCACGAGGAACTTCGGACTGAAGTTCCTTTTTTTATCTTTTACCAATTGAGAAAATACCCATTCATTCTTATAAAAATTTATTAGATTAATTTTACTTGGGATTTCAGCTTATATAAGTAGCTACCCTGAATTAATTTGGAGGAAATTATGAGAAAGGTTCTTACAATAGCACTTGTTGCTCTTATGTCCGCATCTCTTTTTGCTGGAGTAAAAACAAGCGGTTATGTACAGGGTGCTGCGACTTACGTCAAGAATGAGAAGTCTAATCCTATTCTTTTGGGTAATGACGATGACAACAAAGCACAGGTTGTCATAACAGACGAAAATGAGGTATGGGGTACAACACTTTACGCTCAGAAGCAGCTTTTTAAGACTAACACATGGGTCGATTTGATGAAGCTTGCAAAGGTCGATTCCGAATTCAAAGCAAAGCTCTCTATCCTTACTGGTGACAAGCTCTCTACCCTTTCCGCTTATAGAAATCTTGCAGATCAGGATAACTACTGGAGACTTAGAAACGAGATGGCAGATGGTACTAGCTTCAATGCAGAAATCGGATATAGCGATCTCGTAAAGGCTCAGGCTGGCATGCAGATCTGGCAGGGTTCTGTTACCAGAAAGAACAGAGAAGACAAGACATCATTCTTCACATCTGTTCTGGTAACTCCTGTCGAAGGATTCAAGGCAAGTGCTGGTTATGGTATCTATGATTTGGATACAGATAAGGATGCATATGTTTTAGCAGCTGATATCGATTTTGCAAAGATTGCATCTCTTGATTTCTCTTTCGGTTTTGGTCTTGCATATACCAATGGTTCCTACTATGACAAGGACAGCTCAGCTTTCAAGAAGTATGATGATGGTATCTTTACAGCTCAGGTCTTTGGTGATTTTGGTCATTTGACAGCTTATTGTGAAATCTCCTACTTCGACTTCAACGAGTTCAAGCTTGGCGGTAAATACAGAATCGACAAGAATCTGGTTGGTGGGGCATACATCTACTTCGATGATTACGACAATTTCGATGCAACTGAAAATACAAGGTTTGGTGTTGATGCAACTTATACAGTCAGCAAGAACATCGAGCTCTATGGTATCGTAGAATGGGAAAAGAGAAATCTTTCTGCTGAAGGAAGATGTAAGGTCAGCTTCTAATCCTATAAAGAATTCATTGATCAGGCTTGGGCAAAACCCAGGCCTTTTTTGTTGTTCATAAATAACCTATACATCGTGCAAAAAATTGGAGAAAGCTTTAGCTATACACAGATAAAATAAAACTCCTTATAGTCCAAGTGTAACCGCCTAAAGTGTACCACAGGAAAATAAGGAGGATATTTTGTATGAGCAAAGTTTTAGCCCATGCAAACTAGAAAAGTAAATTCTTATATGCACAAAGGCACTAAAGGAAGATTTATCATGACCAAAAAAAGGCTGTAATCAAGTCATTTTGACTATCATACAGCCTTGTTAGCTAATTGATGAAATTAATAGTAGTAGATCCCTTTCTGGACCAATGTCTGCTCAAATGCCTTTCTTGTAATATCGAAGTTGTAGTTGGAAATCATACCATCCTTCTCAATTGCAATTGATACCCGTGATTCAGATGTAGGAATCTTTGCAAGTTCATACACGGAAGGTCCAATTCTGAGCTGACCATAGGAATAAACGGTAAAGGAATCAAGGACACCCGGTTCGATAGGTGTAGAGATAGAATATCCATTAGGATGATCCTTATCGCCTTGGATGATCATAAGATATGTCTGTCCAAGATATGAGATAGTACTTTCATTCCAATCGATATAGATTGTGCTATCAGTCAGGTTCTTTACATAGATTACATAAGCTGACGTTTCGTTTGTGCCACCCTGAGGAACGACAGTGATCTCAGCTACTCCTTCTCCAACAATTGTCCTGTCTTGGACAAAGCCATCGGATGTAACAGAGAGACAGCTAACAAAAAGCATTGAAATAAGTATCAGTGACAGAATCTTCTTCATCTCTAAATCCTTCCTATTCCTACATTTTATAATAATCAAAAATCAGTGCATTTCAAAGATAGTTGTAATGAAAATTTACTATGCACACGAAAACTACAAACAAAAAAAGAGCTCACAAAAAACTATGTGAGCCCCAGACGATATTTTCCTTTATTTTACTTCAGCTTATATGCACCAAAGAAGGTGAAACCAATATATGGTTCTTCAGCTTCTGTATAGAAAGAAAGGAAGGTCTCTGCACCATATGAAATTCTGTTGTCATTATCCTTTTTCAGACCAACCTTCCAGGTAAGAGCAAGATCATGAGATCTATCTTCATCAATGATTCTATCATCACAGTTGAATGCATATCTAAGACCTGCTCTGGTAAACAACTTAAGTCCATTGTCCTTTTCCCAGTTTGTACCTGCAAGAGCCTCAACATAATAGCCGCTATCAATGTTGCAATCTCTGAAGATATTGTGCCAGCCATCTTTATTCATGAAAATGTAACCAGCAGAAGTCTGCAGATCTACAAAGCTATTGAACGCATTTTCAAATGTAAGAGATGCTCCGGTGGTAAAATAGGTGTCAAAAAGCTCTCCCATCCCAAACTCGCCACCAACATAGATACCCTGATTCCTATCTGTTGCTGCAAACAGAGTTGTGGAAACCAGCAATATCAAAGTCAAAACGATAAAAACCTTTTTCATATTAACTCCCAAATCAATGAAATAAATTATAATTCAACAAAGCATATATTTAAACAATTAATATGCCTAAAATTTTCAATAGACGTAAGAAACACCTACACTACCAGTAAGTCCAAATCCCTTGATTTTATCAGTGCTTGTGCCATCGAACTTCTCATCACAGTAGAGAGGAAGATATGCAGAGCAACCTACCTTGAGGTTTACGTGGTTAGTTTCCTCAAGTGAGACGAGGAACAAAGGCTCTAAGGTAGCACCAAAGATATATCCTTCGATATCCTGCTCGAACAAATTAATGTCTCTGTGGCGAACATCTATACCTGCATTAGTTACGAAAAATACCTTTCTGTTGACTCTCATCTTGTATGAAAGACCAAATCTTAGATTCTGAAGTTCCATCAAGGTATAGGAATCAAGACTGCTGATATTTCTTGTAACTCCATCCTTGTTGATAGACCAAGGAGCCTCGAAGAGAGTAAAATCATAGAAGATACCAAAAGGCAAACCAAATAGATAATTAGCACCATTGAGTACAATGTCATAACCCTTGTACTCGAATTCGCTATCGAAAGAGTCGTACTTGGTTTTAGTATATGAAGCTCTGAATTCAGCACCGACAAAACCATGCATGGAATTACTACCAGCAAAGAGAGTAGCTGAAAACAAAACAATCAAAAGACAACAAACAACGAACCTTTTCATTTGAACAACTCCTAGCACGAAAGTTCACTAATTCATAATATAATAATCTGTTGTTTTTTCTCTATATAGTTTTTTAAGATTGCCAGCAATTTCCATTATTTTCTTAAAACAGTAAAAATGCTGGATACAATCAATTCACAATTATATCCTCCTCACCTCCAATGCAAAAAAGGCCACGAAAAACGCAACCTTCACTGATTTTATTCAGAACAATCTTGACTGATTCTCTTTTGGGAAGAGCTGCAATTTGTTACGGCTCTTGTTTCTTTTCATCCATAATGGCCATGCTGAGTTTTTGTGCATCCATAAAGGCTTTACTGACTTCCTCTGCACTCCTAAATAATAGAATCACGATTTAAATTTGACAGGTTTCAATAGTATTTGTCTTGTGCTTTGATTGATAATATCAAAACCTCAAAAAAAAGAGCTTTCATTGACTCTATTGGTATAAGAATCCAGAAAGCTCTATTCTAATTTATGATTTTCAATTGCCCCGAACGGGGATCGAACCCGTACGTCCTTGCGGACACAGGATTTTAAGTCCTGTGCGTCTACCAGTTCCGCCATCGGGGCAACGAATAAATTATTACCACTATTCCAATCTCTTTTCAAGCTTGTTGTTTTTTACCAAAGTTAACATTATATTTTTATATATAGGATGGTTTATACAAAATGAAAGATATGTTCTATGGCTTTGCCGCAGGAGCTGTATTGGCTCTTGTTGTATATATTGTAATGAAAGTAAAGTCTCTTCACATTATTTCTACAAACAAGAAAGAGATCGAGAAGCTCAAGAAGATGCTTGCTGACAAGATGGAAATTGAGCATGAAGGACTTCAGAAACTCAAAGAAGAGAATGAAAAACTCAAGACTGAGAACAGTAACCTCAAGGTATCTGTCCAGACTTGGTCACAGAAGCCAGACAGAAGAGAGCTTCAGCGTCTACAGATCTATCAGACTGCTGCTGATAGGCTCACAATAAACGCACCAGGATTTGGACCTGCATGGCAGACAGCACTCAAGGAAAGCGAGAAGGAATTTGAAGAGACCTTCGTTGGAATTCAACCCTTCTTCAAGAAGTTCATCCCAACCAAGACGGATGCTTCCGTCATAAAGGAACTTGAAGACTGATGAAATTGGCCAGCTGGAAACAGTTGGCTTTTTTCATCCATACAAATTACACATACCTTTATGTGAATCTTTATTATACTTCTTTTATTGGAGTTATTGATAAATGGCTGACAACAACACATTTCTTCAACCTGTCAATTCTTTTGAAGATAACATGAAGATGCTAGACCAGATGCTTGAATTCAAAAATCTGCTGATGATCTACAGCTCTGCAATGAAGATGATAAGCACAAGGCTTCAGATTCTCGATGAAGACTATGCAATAAAGAACGAAAGAAATCCAATTCATTCGATAAAATCAAGGCTGAAGTCTACAGCCTCCATCATCGAGAAGTTACATAGAAGGAACCTTCCTGTGACTGTTGAATCGATCAGGGAAAACCTTCACGATGTTGCAGGTGTCAGGATAATCTGCTCATATCTTGATGATATATATGATATTTCAAGAGCGATTCAGAAGCAAAAGGATCTCAAACTGAAATCCATCAAGGATTACATCGCATTCCCAAAGGAAAATGGCTACAGGTCTCTTCACCTAATTGTCTCTATTCCTGTTCATCTTATCAGCGATTCCACTGAAGTCGATGTAGAGATACAGATACGAACAATTGCGATGGACTTCTGGGCTTCCCTTGAGCATACACTAAGGTACAAGAACCAGATCAAGAATATCGATGAAATTGTCGACCGACTTCGCTACTGCGCAGAAAGTATCACAGAGCTCGACCTTGCGATGATGACAATAAGAAATAGCATCGAAAAGGACGACTCCCCTTCTGATATCAGAAGCCAGCTAGTTGATAAACTGAAAAAACTTGAGAAGGATTTCAAGTGAACAACTTCACAGACACACACTTCCACCTTTCATCCATGAAGGAGAAAGGTGTAGATATATTATCGCTCCAGATCGAGTCTGGCATGGATATCGGTTGCGAACCAGAAGATATCAAGCCAAGGCTTGAACTCATCAAACACTTTCCTTCAATCGTATACTCGGTTGCAGCAGGTCCTTGGTGTGCAGATAGAGAAGAATCTGCAGAAGAACTTGTCAATCTCCTAATTGAAAACAACAGAGACACGAAGCCTTCATTCATCGGAGAAATTGGACTCGACTATTATTGGAAATATGGTACAGTCGAAAAGCAGAAGGAGCTTTTCATAAGGCAGCTTGAGCTTGCAGATTCCTATCACCTTCCTGTCGCTCTTCACATCAGAGATGCAGAAGATGACACAATAGAGATATTGAAAGACCACTCTCCGATCAAGGGAGGAATCCTCCATTGTTTTTCATGCTCCTGGAAACTTGCAGATCTTGCTCTTGAGAAGAACTTCATGATCTCTTTTGCAGGAAATGTCACTTATAAATCGAACAAAGTCATCCAAGAAATCGCTAGCAAAATTCCTCTTGATAGACTTCTTCTTGAAACAGATAGCCCTTATCTTTCTCCCCTCCCTTACAGAGGAAAGATCAATACTCCTCATCAGATTGAGTTCACATATCAATTTGTTGCAGGATTAAGAAATATCTCTGTTGATTGCTTAAAAGATACGGTCAAGGAGAACTTTGAGACCCTTCTTGCAAGGTAGAACCTTATAAGGAACGGCTCCTCCTTCACCTCCTCTCTTTGCTCTAAGTATCATCTCTTTGTAATCAGGGCCAACAGCAAAGATGACAGGGATTGTCTCTAGAGCAATTGAGTACAAGTCAGTTGTCATCACATCGATACCCGAGGCTCTAAGAAGTTCAAGAGAACTGTTTGGCTCTATGGCAATTATCAAGCTAACACCATCATTCTTAAGTTCCTCAGAAAGAACTTTGGCCTGAACACTGCTTATATTCTTATCGTAGGAATACTTCAGGAAGCCCTCTTTTGCCATTTCAGCAATCTTGATCTGATCAAGAGAGGTTGAATCATAGAGGATGCATGCTTTCTGATCCTCTTCTACACTCTCGAAGGCGGTTTTCCACATTGCATCAGTATCTGGGACAAAAGAAAGAGAGCCAACTGTATAGACATGCTCATTCCCATCTTTGAGATTCTTTATTGGTGTGATGAAAGGAATACTCTCTTTTTTCTCTTCCTTGAATGAAACTCTATAAGCCTTTATCAGATCTGTCCTTATAAGTTTTTTCAAAAATATTCTTTCACCTTCAACGCAATCGACCCTGACCACAGGCAAATTGAGGAATACTGCCGTTGGTATAGCTACAAGGATCAAGAGGATAACAAGCTTTTTCAGAAATTTCATCACATTGAAAATATTAATCGAAATCGAAGAATATTCAATAAGTGTCAAACAATTGACTGTAGAATTAGATTAAGTTAGAATTTCAACAAAATCTAGGAGGAGATTCTCAATGACTAGTTATAAAGAACTTGGCCTTGTAAACACGAGAGATATGTTTGCAAAGGCAGTCAAGGGTGGATATGCTGTTGGTGCATATAACTTTAATAATATGGAGCAGATGCAGGCTATCGTAGGTGCTTGTGTAGAGACTAAGGCTCCAGTAATTTTGCAGGTTTCACGCGGTGCTAGAGACTATGCAAATATCAACCTTCTCAGAAACATGGCTCGCGGTGTTGTAGAGTATGCTCATGAGCTTGGTTGCGATATTCCTATCGTTCTTCACCTTGACCATGGTGATTCCTTCGAAACCTGTAAGCAGTGTATCGATAACGGTTTTTCTTCTGTAATGATCGATGGTTCCTCCCTTCCATACGAAGAGAACATTGCTGTAACAAAGAAGGTTGTAGATTATGCTCACCAGTTCGATGTAACAGTTGAAGGAGAGCTCGGCGTTCTCGCAGGTATCGAGGATGAAGTAAGCTCTGCTGTCAGCCACTACACACAGCCAGAAGAAGTAATCGACTTCGTTTCCAGAACAGGTGTTGATTCACTCGCAATCTCAGTAGGTACCTCACATGGTGCTTTCAAGTTCACTCCAGAGCAGTGCACAAGAAACGCTGACGGTATTCTCGTACCACCAGAACTCAGATTCGACATCCTCGCTGAGATCGAAAAGAAGCTCCCAGGCTTCCCAATCGTTCTCCATGGTTCTTCTTCCGTACCACAGCAATATGTAAAGATCATCAACGAATATGGCGGAAAGCTTGTTGACTCTATCGGTATCCCAGAAGAGCAGCTCAGAAAGGCAGCTAAGTCTGCTGTATGTAAGATCAATATCGACTCTGATGGCCGTCTCGCTATGACAGCTATGATCAGAAAGATCTTCCATGACAAGCCAGCTGAGTTCGACCCAAGAAAGTACCTTGGACCAGCTAGAGAAGAGCTCAAGAAGATGTACATGCACAAGAACATCGAGGTTCTCGGTTCCGCAGGTCACGCTCTTGACTGATAGATTCTGATTATAAACTTAACCAAGGGAGATGCAATTTTTGGTCATCTCCCTTGTTTTATTTAGATATTTGTTATCAAATTGATTAAAATATCTTCAAACACTTTGACAGTATCAAAATCGATATGTTACATTTTGTTCTTGTGATGCTTAATCACAAACTGTATTTTTTATGGCTTTGTAAAAAGAAAAAGCTAAGGAGATTAATTGGCTACTAAAGATTTACGTATCAACAGACAGATTCGTGCTCGCGAAGTTCGTCTAATTGATGAAAATGGTGAACAGAGAGGTGTTATGAGCACCTTCGAAGCATTGCAGCTGGCAGATGAAGCCAGACTGGACCTGGTCGAAGTTTCCCCTAATGCAAATCCACCTGTCTGCAAGATTCTCGATTTTGGTAAATATCGTTATGAAATGGAGAAGAAACAGAGAGATGCCAAGAAGAATCAGCAGGTCGTAAAGATCAAGGAAATCAGAATGCAGCCAAAGATCGATAAGGGCGATCTGGAAACCAAGAGCCGATTTATCTCTGAATTCCTTCAGGACGGTAACAAAGTCAAGGTTTCTGTTCGTTTCAGAGGTCGTGAGCTTGCTCACATCGAACTTGGCAATGTTGTTCTCGATAAGATACTTGCGATTCTTACCGAAAATGGAGTACAGTATAATGTCGATAAGGGAGCCTTCATGGAAGGCAAGATGATGAGTATGTTCATCTCTCCCGCTAAGAAGAAATAAGATCCGTACGGATTTTATATAACGTAGCTTCAGGGGTTACTTGTTCCCTGCGGCGCGAAAGGATGGTTACTATGCCAAAGATGAAAACAAGAAAAGCTGCTGCAAAGCGCTATTCAGTCACCGGTTCTGGCAAGGTCAAGTACAAGAAGCAGGGCCTTCGCCATATTCTCACTAAGAAGACAACCAAGAGAAAGAAGAATCTCAGACACGCTGGTATTCTTTCAGACGTTGAAGCAAAGAAAGCAAAGACAATGCTTCCTTACGCTTAATTAAAGGAGTGAGATAATATGCCAAGAGCAGTTGACGGAACAAAGCACAAGGACAGGAGAAACAAGATTCTCGAACAGGCCAAGGGTTACTATGGCCGCAGAAGCACCAACTGGCGTGTCGCTAAGGACGCAGTCGCAAAGGCTGGCCAGTATGCATATCGTGGTAGAAAGGAAAAGAAGAGAGATTTCAGAAAGCTCTGGATTGCTCGTATCAGCGCAGCAGTACAGGCTGAGGGTCTCAACTATTCCCAGTTCATGCACGGTCTCAAGCTTGCTAACATTGACCTTAACAGAAAGGCACTGTCCAACATGGCTATCGAAGACAAGACTGCATTTACAGCTCTTGTTTCTCAGGTCAAGACAGTACTTGCTTAAGACGTTATATTGAATTCAAGTAAAGGAGGTTTTCAATGACGCTTATCGAAAGTAGCAAACTTCTACAAGAGAGGATTCACAAGGCAATTGCTTTGATTGAAAGGCTCAGAGCCGACAAGGAAGAACTTGTCGACAGACTCAACATGGTGACAAACCATAATAATGAGCTTCAGGAGCTCCTTGAGAAGAACTCCACAGATCAGGCTGCAATCGAAACTGCGATCACAGAAGCCCTCGAAAGCTTGGATTCCCTCCAGCTCGACGAGCTCGAGAACTTCGGTACTATGTCTACCGAGGAGCTTGAAGCCGCTGAAAGCTTCACCCTTGATGGTGCAGCTCAGGATATCGAGACATTTGAGGACAACAGTCTTTAAGATCAAGTCGTTGTGCACAATGAAAGTTACAGGAAAGCATCGTCTTTCCTGTTTTTTTATGCAAATTAATTAATAAATATGTCGTTTTCATTATTTTTTTTCATTTCATGAATGATATATAATCTAAAAGAGGCCACTCTATTACATGAGTGTGATTTGAAACTACAGATCTAGAGGAGGATACAAATGAATTTCATCTTTATTTCCCCACAATTTCCCCACACCTATTGGCTATGGTGCAACAGACTTAAGAAAAATGGTGTAAACATTCTTGGAATCGGTGATACCCCATATGACGAGCTGAGCTATGAACTCAAGAGCTCACTAAATGAATATTATAAGGTTTCCAATCTGGAAAATTATGATGAAGTATTCAGAGCAGTTGCTTTCTTCTCCTTCAAGTATGGAAAGATCGACTGGATAGAATCCAACAACGAATACTGGCTTACACAGGATGCTCGTCTCAGGACCGATTTCAACATTACAACAGGTGCTGACTCAAAGCAGGTCCAGAAGTACCGCTACAAGTCTGCAATGAAGAAGTATTACGAGGAAGCAGGTGTTCCTACAGCACGCTATCTCAAGGTCACTACACTAGACAAGGCACTTAGCTTTGCAGATGAAGTCTCCTACCCTGTCTTTGCAAAACCAGATAATGGAGTTGGTGCATTTGGTACATATAAGATTGAAAACAAGAAGGACATGGAAGCTTTCTTCCAGGATAAGCCAGATACTCCATACATCATGGAAGAGTTCATCACAGGAGACATCTACTCATATGATGCAATCATCAACAGCAAGTATGAACCACTCTTTGAGTCCATGTCATTGTTTCCACCTTCAATTTCAGAAATTGTCAACAAGAGCCTCGACCTTGCCTACTATACTGCAGCAACTGTTGATGAGAATCTAAAGAAACTCGGCAGAGCTACAGTAAAGGCTTTCAAGGTAAATCAGCGCTTTGTTCACATGGAATTCTTCCGCCTCACAAAGGCAAAGAAAGGTCTTGGAAAGAAGGGAGATTTCATCGGACTTGAGGTCAACATGAGACCAGCTGGAGGTTATACACCTGATATGATGAACTATGCTCATGCAACTGATGTCTATCAGATCTGGGCAGATATGGTCACATATGACGAGAGAAGAGTCGAAGAAAATGGTCTCGACCACTACTGCGTCTTTGCTTCCAGAAGAGATATCCACTCATATGTACACTCTCATGATGAGATCATGGCAAAGTACGGAGATAGGATCGTAATGAATGAAAGGATGCCAGATGTACTTGCAGGTACGATGGGCAACTACCTCTATACAGCACATGCTAAGGATGAGGATGATGCTAAAGAGTTCATCGCTTTCGTTCAAGAACAGGTAAAATAACCTCAAAAAAAAGGGTCCAGAACAACATTTCTGGACCTTTTTTCTATTTATGAATTGTTAGTTTTATCCATTACTTGGTATACTACAATCAATTCCGGGTGGCTGCTATGTCTCTTGGCGCATTTTACACTTGACGGGTGCTGGCATAGATAGATTGCATTGCTCCTACCTCTCTAATGAAGTTTAAAGGAACAGAATTTCTAATCTTAACTAGGCGCCCCCCTTGAACGAACAGGTTCAAGAGTTTCAAGGCCACCCGGATTTCTTTTTTCTTTCACTGTTTCCGTTTATAAGAAAAATCATTATACTTGATGCCATGAATGAAAATATCCAGTATATAACAATTCCTTCATCACTCGAGAAGGAGATCAAGGGCTTCAAGGTAAGAAGCGACATCAAGATACCAATCCAACTTCCTAACGGTGTAAAGAAACCTCTTGCAGAACATATCACAATACAAGCGATCTGCGCTGGTATCATAATTGTAATTGCATACCATCCAGAAGATAAGAACTTTGAGTATTACAAGGATTTCCTGCTCTCTTGCCAGCCAGACTGTATCCAGGAACTGAATACTGCAGCAATTACAAAGGAGCGTCAGAAGGATTATCCATTTGCTGAACAGCTGTTTCTAGCTGTATATCACCTGCTTCCTCAAAGTGCATCCTGCATAAACCTTGCAACACTCTACTCTTCCTGGGCTGCTTTCAAGAAGAAAGAAAACAATGAAAAGGAAGAGGATTTCTACACAGCGAAGTGTCTCAATACATTGAAGGATGGACTTGAAAAGTTTGGAGAAAACGAAGCAATCCTCGCAGAGCTTGGTTCTGTAGAGTCCTATCTTGGAAATCTTGAAGAGGCAAATGAATACCTTTCACGCTATGTAAAGGTTGCAACTGAAGGTGAAAAGAAAGAAAAGCTCAAGAAGATTCTAAAGGAAGTCAGGTTCAGAATCGACAGTGATAATGAGATCAACCAGGCTTATGATTTCATGATGCTTGAAGAAGAGGACAAGGCACTTAGATCCATCGATAGCTTCCTTAAAAAAAATCCTAACATCTGGCATGGCCACTTCATAAAGGGCTGGGCACTAAGAAAGAAGAAGGAATATGCTGAGGCCGAAAAATCCTTCCTCCGCTGTCTTGAACTCGGAGAGAGCAACAGTGAAATCTACAACGAACTTTCCATCTGTTCTCTTGAAACAGGCAGAAGAGATCTTGCAAAGAACTATCTTGATATCGCAATCGAGCTTGATAGTGACAACTTCACACTCATGAACAATCTTGCATATCTCAATCTGGTTGATGGCGATTATGACGAAGCCAAGAAATGGATTGAAAAGTGTCGACAGATCGCGCCCGAGGACAAGCAGATCAAAGCTATGATGGAAGAGTATACTGACAAGACTGGTGAAGAGTTCAAGGACATCATCACAGAAGAGCTTGTAAAGACTCCAGATGATGATAAAGCGAGAGAGAAGATGAACGACTTCGATGGTGAAGATGATGGCTATGAGGAAGAACTCAAGGCCCTCAGCGAAGAGGACTACGTCAAGGGCTTCTCTACTGTAAACATGAAGAAATTCACCCTCGAGGATGAGGAGTAAAAGATGCATATCATATCACATAGTGAAAAAGAGACCCAGGAGATAGGAAGAAAGGTAGCCCTGAAAATTACCAAAGGAAGCGTAATTTCCCTCAGAGGTTCATTAGGTGCAGGCAAGACTGTCTTTGCGAAAGGCTTTGCAAAGGAACTTGGCATCACAGAAGCTATCGTCTCCCCTACTTTCACTCTTGTTCAGGAATATGATGGAAAACTCAAGATGTATCATCTCGATCTATACCGACTCTCTGGTGAGGATGAATTTGAATCCATGGGAGGAGAGGATTTTCTCTACTCAGATGGAGTTACCTTGATCGAATGGAGCGAGAAGATTGAGGCTATGCTTCCAGATTCAACCATCTATATCAACATAACGATCAATGAGGACCTTTCTAGAGATATTGAGATCAAAGGACTTGAATTATGAACGTACTATCAGTAGATACATCAACAAATGTACTCCATCTTGCACTCAGAAGTGACAATGGATTTGAAGAGAGAATGCTCTCTCTTCCAATGCAGCACTCTGAGCGTCTATTGATGGAAATAAAGGAACTTGCAAAAAGACAGAGTCTGACACTCAAAGATCTCGACTTACTTGTCTGTACCAGAGGTCCTGGTGCCTTCACATCCTTAAGAATTGGAATGTCCTGTCTTAAAGGAATTAGTGTTGCACTTGATAAACCAATGGTCTCTGTCCCTACTCTCAAAGCACTCTCTCTTGCAAGTGGTGCAAGTGAAGATGCTATCTTGACTGTAATCGATGCAAGAAAAAAAAGATTCTATCTTGGCCTCTACGACAGAGAGGGAAATGCACTGATGGAAGATATCGATGGAAATGCAGAGAATCTTGTAGATAGACTCTCTAATTTCTCATCAATCTATATAACTGGCCCAGATGCAAAGCTTTTTTCGACAAAACTGAAGCCATTATTGGTGGATAACCAGAAACTGATTGTTGATAATATCGATATAAGGCCACTTGGTTTGGTTCTTATCGATATGGGAATCAAGCAGTATGAAAATAAAGGAGCTGACGACATCGGTCAAGGTCCTGTCTACATCAGAAGATCTGATGCAGAAGAAGCACTGCTTGAAAAACTAAAGGGAGAAGAAAAATGAGAAATGTAGATGCTGTTATTATTGGAGCAGGTCCTGCTGGAGTTACTAGCGCAATCTATCTAAAGAGATATGGTTATGAAATTGCACTCCTCGATCCAATGGGAGTTGGCGGACAGCTCATGATGATCAACGAGATCGAGAATTATCCTGGATTCAAGAATGCCAAGGGCTTCAAGCTAGCTCAGGATTTTGAAGAGCAGCTCAATTTCCTTGGCAGTGAAGTCGAGTATACGCTTGTCAAATCTATTGAAAAGACAGAGGATGGCAAATTCCTTCTAAAGACTGATGTCGATGATATTGAAACAAGAGGCATCATCATCGCAACAGGGGCAAAGCATAGCAAGCTTGGTATCCCAGGCGAGGATAAGTTCGAAGGTAAAGGTGTTAGCTATTGTGCTACCTGTGATGGACCATTCTTCAAGAA
Source organism: Spirochaetales bacterium (assembly GCA_017478205.1). Classification (GTDB taxonomy): domain Bacteria; phylum Spirochaetota; class Spirochaetia; order Sphaerochaetales; family Sphaerochaetaceae; genus Bullifex. The sequence continues at coordinate 36,858 of JAFVDZ010000055.1, forward strand.
CAAGAAGGTTGTCGTCGTTGGTGGTGGAGACACAGCTTTGACCGATGCACTCTATCTTGCAAAGCTCTGCTCAGAAGTTATTCTTGTTCATAGAAGAGATCAGTTCAGAGCTCAGAAGATACTTCAGGACAGAGTAAAGAATGAAGAGAAGATCAAGTGTGTGATGAAGGCAAATGTTGTCTCTATCAATGGCGAAGAGAAGGTCACATCTGTCACACTCGACAATGGAGAAACAATTCAGGCTGATGGTATCTTCATCTTTACAGGCATTGTCCCAACCTCCGAGCTCTTTAAAGATCTCACCGAGATGGACAACAGAGGCTTCATCATCACAAATGGAAAGATGGAGACAAGTCACAAGGGCATTTTTGCGGCAGGTGATGTAAGAAACACTGCACTAAGACAGGTTGTCACAGCAACCGGAGATGGTGCAGTAGCTGCAGCAAGTATGGACGAATACCTTTCCAACAACTAATTTTTATTGTAAATCACCAATATATAACCAGCAAATTTGCATTTTTCCTTGACTTGCCAAATTTGTTGGTTTCTAATTTTAACTATATGAAAGTACTGATGGTGAGTTCGGAAACAGTGCCATTCTCCAAATCTGGAGGATTGGCCGATGTAGTAGGCTCTCTTTCTCCTGCACTTGTGTCATCAGGTGTCGAGACGAGAGTCCTAATGCCTTTATATGGTTTTATAAACGAAAAAGGATTCAAATATAAATATACATTGACAGTATCAATGCTCGATAAAGACGAGAAGATTGATATCGTCTCCATCAAACACAAAGGTGTTGAATATGTTGCTTTGAAACATCCTGTCTTTACAGAAAGAAAGGGCATCTATGGAGATACCTCCTTCACCCCTTATGGCGACAATGCATATCGCTATCTTCTCATGAGCAAGGCTGTGCTTCAATACATGAAGAAGAGCCGATTCATGGCTGATATAGTTCACTGTCATGACTGGACAAGTGGACTTGTCCCATTCCTTTTGAAGAAAGAAGGTTTCCTTTCCTACTCCATTTTCACTATCCACAACCTCGCATATCAGGGAACATTCTCAAGGTTCGATGCTCTTCCATTAGGTTTCGAAACTGAAGAAGAGATGTTCTCTGGAGAAGGAATCGATAGAAGATTCAATATGCTGAAAGCAGGACTCATCTATTCTGATATGATCACAACAGTATCGGAAAGCTATGTCGATGAGATCCAAGATAAGGAACAGGGCTGTGGCCTTGAGGATATCCTCAGAGCAAGAAAGGATTGTCTTGCTGGCATCCTAAATGGCATCGACACAGATGAATGGAGTCCTGAAACTGACAAATACTTCAAGACTCACTTCACAAGCAAGGATCAGAGTGGAAAGAAGAAGCTCAAGGCTAAGGTCCAGGAAAAGTTTGGACTCAATAAAGAGGCAGATACTCCGCTCATTGCTATGATAAGCCGAATTGCAGAGCAGAAAGGTTTCCATGAACTATTGCACGGAACTCCTTGTGCACTTGAAAAGATACTCAACATGAAGTGTCAGGTTCTCTTGATCGGAACTGGAGACAAGGAGTATGTCGACAAACTCAATGAGCTTGCAGCAAGGTATAAGAATCTAAGTGTGAATATCATCTTCTCACAGGAAGCTTCACATCTTGTCGAAGGCGCTGCAGATTTCTTCCTGATGCCATCAAGATATGAACCATGTGGACTTAACCAGATGTATTCACTCAGATATGGTACACTACCTATAGTTCATGAGACTGGAGGCTTGAAGGATACTGTTATCGATATCGATAGCGATGTCTATAAAGGAAATGGTTTCTCATTCAAGGTTCTCAACTCTGATGAGATTGTAAACTGTGTAAAACGTGCACTTAGCTTCTATAATAAGGGAAGCAAGGCAGTCGAAGAGGCAAGAAGAGTTGGTATGGAAACTGATTTTTCTTGGAATGAATCAGCCCAAAAATATATAAAGATATATAAAAAACTACTTGGAGGTACAAAATGAATAAGAAAAGCAAAGACAAGCAGAAGAAGGTGCTTGCCATTATTCTCGGTGGAGGAAGAGGCACAAGACTCTATCCTTTGACAATGGATAGATCAAAACCAGCAGTTCCTTTCGCTGGTAAGTATCGTCTCGTTGATATCCCAATTTCCAACTGTCTAAACAGTGGCGTCAACAAGATCTATGTCCTTACTCAGTTCAATACTGCTTCCCTTCACAACCATATCGTAAGCACATATCAGTTCGACTCTTTCTCTGGTGGCTTTGTTGAGATTCTCGCAGCTGAACAGACATACTCATCTGAATCATGGTATCAGGGTACAGCAGATGCTGTAAGAAAGAACCTCAAGCACTTCCATGACCAGAATGCAGACTACTACATCGTACTCTCTGGTGACCAGCTCTATGCTATGGACTTCCAGGATATGCTCAAGAGACACATCGATACAGGCGCTGACTTCACAGTTGCAGCAAAGCCTATTTCAAGAGCTGAAGCAACAGGTCTTGGTATCATGTCTGTAGATGAAAAAGGTATGATCAAGAAGTTCTATGAGAAGCCAGCTGCTGACATGGATATTTCTGACTACCGCGTCAACGAAGCATTGATGAAGGATCAGCTTGGCAAGAAGGTCGATTCCTCCAACGAATATCTCGCATCAATGGGTATCTACATCTTCAATGCAAAGGCAATGGAAGAGATGCTCAACAATGATGAGACTGATTTCGGTAAGGAAATCATTCCTGAGTCTATCAAGACCAGACCAGCTGCAGCATATCTCTTCGATGGTTTCTGGGAAGATATCGGTACTATCAAGGCATTCTATGAGTGTAACCTCAACCTTGCATCCATCCACCCAGACTTCAACTTCTACGATGAGGATATGCCAATCTACACACACAGAAGACACCTTCCAGCAACAAAGATGAACTTCTGTAACATCTCCTACTCACTCGCATCTGAAGGTTCCATCATTACCAACGCATACATTGTCAACTCAATCGTTGGTGTAAGAACAATCATCGAATCTGGTGCTTCCCTTGATGGTGTATACTGCATGGGCGCAAGCTATTATGAAACCGATGCTGAAAGAGAGCAGAATGCAAAGAATGGTATTCCTAATATCGGTATTGGTAAGGGCACAATCATCCGCAGAGCAATCATCGACCAGAACGTTAGAATTGGTGATGGTTGTAGAATCGGTATCGATGACATCCCAAGACCAGAAGGCGATTTCGATATGTATTCAGTTCACGATGGAATCATCGTCATCAACAAGAATGCAATCATCAAGTCCGGTACAGTTATCTAAAACAATACCAAATCATCTGAGTGGGGACCGTTGAGTCCCCATTCTTTTTACCATCTTAGATAAGAACAAGATATGGGAAAAGAAAATGCAGCACAGTAATTGTCAAAAGTAAATATCCCTTCACAGGGGATGGATTGAGAATATCCCTAGCATCCCCACCCTTTATATACTTTATATAGAAGTAAGCTGAATAGAAACATGCAAATGCAGGAACTAGATTTCCAAGATATCGTGGGCCTGGATCTTGTGGAAAGAGCAGATTCAAAACAGTAAGCACAGGGCCTAAGATAATTATGAAGTTTCTAAAGAGCTTGTCTGAATGAAGACGAAGACGAAATGAGAATACAAATGCAAACAGCCTACGATAGGAATCATAGAGCGCTGTAGAAGCTGCAAGGAATAGATAGATAAGAGTAATCACATAAAGTTGAATCATCTCATCCTACCCACCATTTCAACTAGGTCTTCGCTTGTAAAGAAGCCCTTTTCTTCATTCAGTCTATGACCTGCTACCTGATGATAGAGGCAAGCAGTAGCAACACTTTCGCCCTGGCAGAGCAAGCTTGCAACAATTCCAGAAAGCACATCTCCACTACCAGCAACGCCAAGTGCAGGGTTAGAGCCATCAATGCTGATTATACTCTTTCCTTTTGAAACAGTTACTACACTACTCTTTGCAACAATACTTGCATCGAGTTCTTGAGAAAGCTTCAACAGAAGATCGTAATATTCATCAGGAGTATCGAAAGATGATCTGCCACTCAAAGTCTTCAACTCTCCAAGATGTGGAGTGAACACTAGATTACTGCTTACTGTCATCTTGTCTTTTAATTTTGTGAATGTGCTTATTCCATCAGCATCTATAACAATTGGACAGGTTGCACTCTTCAAAATCTTTTCAAGTAACTTCTCTTTCCCCTTTCCAATTCCAGGTCCAAAGAGGATCGCATCAAACTTTTCATCCCCCTTGTAACTGTCAAAATCTCTAACCATTGGAGAAAGGTTCTCCTTGGCGACGATCGAAAGGATCGTCTTGTCAGTATATATCGTTACAAGACCACTACCTGATAGGAATGCAGCTCTAGCTGAAAGCCTGACAGCACCTGTGAAAGCTTCTGAACCACCAAAGATTGCAACATGGCCTCTCTTGTTCTTGTAACTATCTGCATCCATCTTGGGAAGAACAAGATCACTCTCATCAAGAAGAGAGAAATTACCCAAGACTCTTTTCATTGCATCAGGCGCAAATGAAGGGTTTATCACCTTGATCTTTCCGCACAAGGCTCTGCTTGATGGAGTGAAAAAGCATCTTTTTGAAAACCCAAATGTTATAGTTCTTTCAGCTTTGACAATGCAGTTGTAGTTCGATCTATCACCAAGTCCAGATGGACAGTCAATACTGATGACCTTTGAGCCAAGACTGTTTATCTTCTCGATTATCTTCTTTCCCTCATCTCTGACATCACCTTTAAGGCCAATGCCATAAAGACCATCGATTATAAGGTCTCCTTCGATCAGGGAAGTAAAGGGAACTCCAAAGAAGGTTGCGATAGCTCTCTGCTTAGCTCTATCTGGACTTTCCTTTCCCTTCAGAGCACAGATTCGAACATTCTCATATCCTCTAGAATAGGCAATTCTTGCAGCAGCAATTGCATCAGCTCCATTGTTTCCAAGGCCTGAAACGAAGATGCAGGTCTTAGCTTTTTTGAGGTCATCTTCGATCTCATAGAAAAAGCTGAGAGCAGCATTTTCCATTAGTGATAATCCTGGAAGTCCAAATTCATCCTGTGTGATCATATCGAGGTTCTTGGCCTCATCAGCTGAAATAATATACTGCATGTAAAAAATCTACCTTTTTTTTATTCTCAAGTCCACCATTGACTTCTTCTGTAAGATAAGAATATGCTTCTCTTAAGCCCGGGGTGGCCTATTATGGCCTGAGATCAAACCCGTTACCTGATCTGGATAATACCAGCGTAGGGAGCGCAACTGTTCTATCCTCCGGACAAGTATATAAGGAGGATTTCAATGAAGAAATCAATTTTTATTATTCTTGTTCTTTTCATCGCCCTTTCTCTTTGCTTTGCTAAAGGTCAAAAAGAAGAGAAGACAGAAGAGAAGGTTCTCACACTCTATTGCTACGACACATTCTCATCAGAATGGGGATCTGGCCCTACTCTAATTCCTCTCTTTGAAGAAAAGACAGGCATCAAGGTAAACGTAGTATCCACTGGAGATGCAGTCCAGATGCTCAATCAGGCAATCAAGGAAGGAGATAGTTGCCCAGCAGATGTAGTCATGGGAATCAGTGATGATAGCGCAAATGCTGCATACAGCGCAGACATTTTCATGCCATACAGATCAAAGGAGCTTGAAAACATCTCATCTGATATCATCTGTGATGATGACTATAGATTGCTTCCTTTCGACTATGGTGCCTTTGCATTTGTATTTGACACAGAATCTAGCATTCCTGAACCAAAGTCTCTTGAGGATATGAAGAACCCAATCTACAAGGATAAAGTAATTCTCATCGACCCAAGAACATCCTCAGTTGGTCTGGGGCTTCTCTTGTGGACAATTGAAGTATATGGTGAAGATGGCTATCTCGATTGGTGGCAGGCTGTAGGCAAGAATTCACTCACAATTGCTGATGGCTGGTCAACTGCATATGGCCTTTTCACAGAAGGCGAAGCTCCAATCGTGCTTTCATACACAACCAGCCCTGTTTACCATGCAATGTGGGAAAAGAGCACAAGATATAAGGCCCTTATCTTCCCAGAAGGACATGCAAAGACTATCGAAAGCATTGGTATCATGAAAAACAGCAAGCACAAGGAGGAAGCAAAGGCCTTTGTAGACTTCATCCTCTCTGAGGGTCAGGTCGAAACAGCTGTTGCAAACTCCATGTACCCTGCAAACAATAAAGTTACTCTTCCTGAGGAGTATAAGTATGCTCCAGTTCCTGAAAAACTTTTGTTTATCGATGAAGAAATCATCGCTCAGAAGCTTGATAAGTGGACAGAAGAATGGACAAAGGTTATGGTTAAGTAATGAAAGAAAAGAGGTTTGATTACTACACAGCAATTAGCATTCTTCCTTTGCTGATTCTAATTCTAGTATTCTTCCTCCCTTTGTATCAGAATCTCAGGATGGCCTTCATCGAAGAAGGCTCCTTTACTATAGAAAGGGTCGAGGAGTGTTTCCAATCTGCTTACAACAGACAGATACTACTCTTTACACTGAAACAGGCAGCACTCTCGTCCCTTTTCTCTATTCTTTTCGCACTCCCAGGTGCATACCTATTTTCAAACTATCGCTTCACTTTGAGAAAACTTATATTGAGTATCTCAAACCTCTGTTTCTTTTTGCCTTCGATTCTTGTCGTCCTCGGCTTTGTAATCTTTTATGGCAACAGTGGTGTATTGAACACTCTCTTGATGAAGATGATGAAAACAAGTGAGCCACCACTCAAGATACTCTATTCATTCAAAGCGATAATTCTTGCTCACGTATTTCTGAATTTCCCTATAGCTCTCTCTCTGATAACTGACACATGGAGCCATCTTTCCCAAAACCAGGAGAATGCATCTCTCTCTATGGGAGCATCGGGGCTTGGAACCTTCATTAGAGTAACACTTCCAAGAATACTTCCAGTCATTCTATCTGCAGCACTTCTGATCTTCCTCTTCTGTTTTACAAGTTTCTCTATCATCCTTGTTCTTGGAGGAGGACCACAATTTACAACGATCGAAGTCGAGATATACAGACTGAACAATATAGTTCTCGACCAGGAAAAGGCAGCAGCCTTGAGTGTCTACTCCTTCACGATGAACCTCATCTGCCTTACTATCTACCTACTATTCTCTTCACTCTTCAAGAATAAAGAAAAGAATAGGATCTCAAGGCTAAGAAGACCAACTTCACGCCTTACATATCTTGCAATTTCACTCTATATCCTGTTGATGCTGATATTCTTCTTCTCCCCTCTCGTTTCCATTGTATGGAGGAGCTTCTACTCAACAAGCCAGCGCTATGGAACAGGATATACAACTCGTGCATATAGAGAGCTCTTTGGGCTTGAAAGCTCTATCGCTCTCGCAAATACGCTAGATGCAATAATGAATTCAATTCAGATAGCAATTCTTTCTGCCTGCGTTTCTACTATCATTTCACTCTGCCTTGCTCTCTGGATTTCCAAAAGGAGAAAAGGTGGCATCTTTGAACTTCTATCGATGCTTCCAATGGCAATTAGCAGTGTAACACTTGGCCTTGGATACTCCATATTGAGAGCAAACATAAGTGAAGACTCAATCCTTTCAGGTCCAGTGCTCGTAATTCTTGCTCACACTGTGATCATTTTGCCATTCTGCCTAAGAACACTGCTTCCAGTTCTCAGAAGCCAGAATGAGAACAAGCTCAATGCTGCATACACAATGGGATATGGTGTCATGAAGGCATCTTTCGATATCGAGATTCCAACAATCAAGAGCAGTATTATAAGAGCCTTCATATTTGCTTTCGCTCTCTCCATGGGAGAAGTGAATGCAACCCTCACACTTGCACGAGGCAAGGTTTCTACTTTACCATTGCAAATATACAGACTCATAAACTCCTATAACTATCAGAGTGCATGTGCAGTCGGAACAATTTTGATAACGATAACCTTTATCGTGTTTCTACTTTGTGAGTATCTGTTCAGGGAGGGCGAAAGATGAGCGAAGTAAGGCTTGAAAATGTAATTGTTGAATATCCAGACTTCAAGCTCGATGTCTCATTTTGCGCAAAAGAAGGTGAATTTGTCTCCGTAATTGGACCTTCTGGAAGTGGAAAATCTACAATCCTTTCTCTAATTGCAGGCCTAATTCCAGTACAGAAAGGAAACATAATCCTTGGCGAAAGAGATATCACGAAAGAAAAGATTCAAAAAAGGCACGTAGGCATTGTATTCCAGGACTATGCCCTTTTTGAGAATATGAACGTTGCAAGAAACATTTTATATGCTCTCAAATTCCACAAGATGAGCAGGAAGGAAAGAAAGGAAACTCTCAGCTTGCTTCTTTCCCTTGTCGACCTTGAAGGCTTTGAAAAAAGAAAGATAGCTACCCTCTCTGGTGGACAGTGTCAGAGAGTTGCTCTTGCACGCGCTCTTGCAACCTCTCCGGAAGTACTGCTACTTGATGAACCACTTTCTGCACTCGATGCGAGCCTCAGACGACACCTTAAAAACGAGATCAGAAGAATCCATGACCACGCAGGAGGAATGACAACTATCTATGTCACTCACGATATCGAAGAAGCCATGAGTATCTCAGACAGGATTGTCATCATAAAGGATGGCAAGGTTGAGATGAACGCAAAGCCAGAAGAGATCTACCACAACCCCGCCACACTCTTCACAGCAACCTTCTCAGGTGATGGCACAGCACTTCCAGCAAGTCTATTTTCTGACAACAGCAATTTCGACACTATATTCTTTCGCCCTGAAGCAGTGCGCTTAAATGAGGGACAGTTCCATGGTGACTTTGAAATGCACCTCTGCCTCGATTACTGCTCGGTGCTCTCAGCAGAATATCTTGGTTCGAAATATCTTGTGAGACTCGATTTCAGGGGCCATGAGATCAAGGCAGAAACCTTTGAAAGACCATCATCAAAATATGTCAGCGTATATATCAGAAAACCTATGATAATATTCTTCAAAGATGGCAAAAGAGTCGATTGAATCCATTGATATAAAAGCATTATATTACTTTACTCATTGTTGACACTTGACTAGGCAGCCCTTTTGATGCTGATTGAGAAGGAGGCGAGGAAAGCCTTAACGATCTCGAAGATGGCAGACTTTAGTTCGTTCTCATCGATATCGAATCTTCTTGACATCTCGGCAACGAA
>JAFVDZ010000056.1 GCA_017478205.1 Spirochaetales bacterium
TCTTCGTTGCCGAGATGTCAAGAAGATTCGATATCGATGAGAACGAACTAAAGTCTGCCATCTTCGAGATCGTTAAGGCTTTCCTCGCCTCCTTCTCAATCAGCATCAAAAGGGCTGCCTAGTCAAGTGTCAACAATGAGTACAGATGTTAATGCCTGGCAATGTTTACCTGATGAGAAACTTGGAATTCAGGGATCTCAAATTGATCTGATGCTTGTAAGAAAAGATCAGATTATCAACCTCTGTGAAATGAAATATACAGAGGCAAGTTTCTCTGTAACAAGCGGTTTCATTATGGAAATGAATACAAAGATTCAGTCCTTCAAGGCAAAGTCAAAAACAAATTATGCAATTCATTCGACTTTAGTTACAACATATCCTGTTGTACAAAATGAATACTCAGCAGATCTTCAAGCAATCATTACAGCCGAGGATTTGTTTGCCAAATGATTTCATGAGCGTAGATGTTGTTGAAGCAATGTAGCAACCGCTGGTCTATAAATGGTGTAGTCTGAAAATGTAATGAATGAAAAGGGTAATAAAGCATCATGCCTCTACCAAGATGATAGAGGCATGAATTCTAGATCACTTTACAGGTGTCTTGGAAACATTCTCTTTATAGATAGTCTTCCAGTCATCCTTCATTGAGATAACTGTAATACCTTTCTTCTCGTATGATTCTCTCTTCTTTGCATTTGCTTCGTTACCATACTCTCTTGTGCTGTCATCAGCCAAGATCATGAAGGCGGCGCTTCTGTACTTGTTGTCAGAGATTGTATAGATTTCCATTGCTTCATCACCAGAAGAGTTTCCAAAAGCAAGAACTGGCTGCTTGCCAATCTCTCTAATAATTGCATCTACCTTGCTTGTCTTTGCATTCTCTCCATAGTAGTTGCCATCGAAGACAATCTTGTCGCCACTCTTGAATGTGTAGTCAGCATCTGGAGTTTTTCCCTGTCCTGTTGCTTCATAGCCATACTCTGTTCCAATTACATGTGAGAATGGAATATCAAGATAACCTTCGATCAGATAGCGGACAACGTTTCTTTCTGTTGCTGTTACAATGTAGATATCGAAGCCATTAGATTTGAGAGCTGAGAATATCTCGAGCATAGGAAGATAGTATGCTTCTCCTCTTGTCATTCCTGAAAATCCTTCTGCAGGAGACTTTCTTGCTTCATGGACAACCTCTCTGAGTTCTTCCATGGTCATTCCTTTGTATGCGATAGCTCCTGCTGTTGCCTGCCTTGTGCTCATTCCACTTGGCTTTTCACCCCATGCAGAATCGATGATCTCTCTTGCAACCTTCTTTACATCTTCGCTCGTATCAGGTCTTGAGAGTGCATAGTCTGCAAATACCATATATTCGAAACACCATGGGCAGGTCTCGCAAAGCAATGTGCCGTCAAGGTCGAAGACAGCAACTCTGTCTTCAACAGGGATGAAATCAGGTGATTTTGGGTCAGTTACACTGGCAAGATAATCATTGAAATTCTTTGCTGCATCAGAGTTCTCTGTCCAATAGAGGGATACTGAATTGACAGGAGCGGATGCTTTTGTGCTCGAACAGCTTGCAAGCAGCAAAAGCGATAGAACAATCAATAAGAGGATAGTTTTTTTCATCGTAGTTTCCTTTGTCGTCTGTTTGACAAACAAAGTTTTGCATTTAGCATCAAATCTTGTAAAGGAAAAATCACAAGAGTTCACCATCTTTCTCTCTGTCTGTATAGGGTTCAACACTTTTCTATTTTGCGTTATCGTTAACAAAACGACATACGGAGGATTGAAAGATGGATCTTATTCCAAGCTTTGCAGTCGATCACACAAAGATCGTTCCAGGAATATTTGAAAGTAGGGTAGATGAAGTTAATGGAAACTACGTTACTACCTTTGATATAAGGCTCAAGAGGCCAAACGTCGAGCCTGAAATTGCTCCAGCTGCTATGCATACTATCGAGCACACAGTTGCAACATTTTTAAGAAACGACAGCGAATGGAAAGACAAGCTCATCTATTGGGGACCAATGGGATGCCTTACTGGTTTTTACATGATTGTAAAGGGAAGACCACTCGCAAATGACATGTTTCCTGTAATTCTCAAGGCCTTCAAATATGTGCGCGATTATGAAGGAGCTGTTCCTGGTGCGACACCTGAAAACTGTGGAAAGTATACGATGCACGACCTAGCTATGGCCAAATGGGAAGCTAATAGATTTGTAGAGTATCTTGAGGGTGCTGACAAGAATCTCATCTTCGAGTATCCAAAGACAGAGAGACTCAAGATTGATGGTGAGGTCGAGTTCTTCGATAGTTGATTCTCTCATCTAAAACAAATAACTCCTTCTGGGCATAGAGATTGTCGGAAGGAGTTTTTTTGTCCCTAGTTTTCAATAGCTTTCTATTCACCTTGCTTTGCAATAAGAACCAGAATGGGTATGATGCAGACAGGTCTTCTTATGATTGCCTGCAGGATTGATCCTGGCAATCGGTATGCTTTTTAACCTGAATATCATAATTGCTGGTGTGAATATGCTAGCGATAGCACTTTGAGATGATTTTATAGCAGAGAAAGGAGTTGACTTCATTCTCTGCTTTTCTATTTACAGAGGGAAAGCAACAGCATCCTGATAAAGCTTTTTGAGAAGTTGGATGAACGTTTTGAGGCTTTCTCTCTGGTCTTCCTTGTGTGTACAGAGCACACACGAGAAGTGTTCTTCACAATCAAAAGGTATCCAGGCAAACTGACCACTGTGGTCATTGAGAAATCCTGGAGAAAGGCAGATACCTTTCCTTGCTGCAATATTTGTCAGCGTAGTGTCATGGTCAAAGCTGTTAAAGTATTCTATCTTTCCTGAGTTAATCAATCTGTGTTGTACTCTCCTAAGTGCATCAGGAGAACCACCTCCTACCATCAGTGTCCTTCCATAAAGATCCTTTTCCTGAATCATGTTCTTTTTTGCCAAGATATCATCATGATTTACAATGAGATAGATTCGACTCTTGAAAAGGTCGTGGACCTGTATTGCTGGAATATGTCTGGTCTGGTCCTTCAGTGCAAATAGGATATCAGCTTTGTTCTGAAGGAAGTGTTCAACACTATTTTCATATCTGAAACTTGGAAGTATCTGAATTTCGGGAGAGATTTGAGCAAACTGCCTAATTGCTTCAGGAAGGAAATACAAAGACTGTCTCACTGAAAGGCAGACAGAGATGCTGTCTTTGTATTTCCTGCTGTAATTCTGTCCCTGCTCAATTGCACGTTTCAGTTCATCCTTCATGCTGACAAGATGAGAGACAAATTGAGAACCAGCTGGTGTCAATGACACTCCCTTGCTACTTCTATCGAATATCTGAAAGCCAACTTCATCTTCCAGCATCTTTATCTGATAGGAAAAAGTCGGTTGGCTTGCATACATATTTTCAGCTGCACGGCTGAAGTTCAGAGTGTGGGCAAGTTCAATGCAGAAATCAATTTGTCTTGTGTTCATAGCAATCTCAACTATTTAATTTTTAAATTGATAATACAATAATTCGATTGGACTTTACAATAGCTCTTGATTATGATTCTGCATAGATGAATGAGGAGAAAATGAAATGAGCAAAACATTGATTGCATATTTTTCAAGAGCAGATGAGAACTATTTCGGTGGTGCAATGCGCTACGTAAAGGTTGGTAACACAGAGATTGTCTGTGGAATAATCAAAGAAATGATCGATGCAGATACATTCAAGATCGAGATGAAGGAGCCATACTCTCCTGTCTATATGACATGTATAGAGGAAGCAAAGAAGGACTTAAGAGAGAATGCTTGTCCTGAGTTGGTAAACTACCTTGAAAGCATTGATAGCTACGACACTGTAATTCTTGCTTATCCAAACTACTGGGGTACTGTTCCAATGGCTGTAGTTACATTCCTTGAGCGCTATGACTTTACAGGAAAGACTATTTTGCCTCTCTGCACTAACGAGGGAAGCGGAATGGGTTCAAGTGAGAGAACAATCAAGAAGTATGCAGCAGGAGCTACCTTGAAGAGAGGTCTTTCGATTACAGGAAGCTATGCAGCTGAATCAGAAACAGATGTAAGAGCTTGGCTTTCTTCAAATGGTCTTCTTTGATGATTGTGTAGTTGTGGAACAAAGGTAATTCGTACTTTAGATCCTTCAAGTCAGAAGGAATGAAAATATATTTTTCGGAGGAACAAAATGGAATATTTGACACTTAACAATGACGTAAAATGTCCTGTAATTGGAATTGGAACTTTCACTCTCTCTCCATCTGAAGCCCAGAACAGCGTAAGAGAGGCATTGAAGATGGGATACTCACTCGTAGACACAGCAAATGCATATGTCAACGAGCGTGCAGTTGGCCGTGGTATCAAGGAAAGCGGTATCAAGCGTGAAGATGTCTTCGTTTCAACAAAGCTCTGGCCAAGTGAATATGAGAATGAGAATGCAGTAGAAGAAACTTTAGAACGTCTTGGTGTTGATTATGTAGATCTTCTCTACATCCATCAGCCAGCAGGAAATTATCTTGCTGGATACAGACAGCTTGAGAAGGCTTACAAAGAAGGTAAGGCAAGATCTATCGGTATTTCCAACTTCGAGGGAAAGTATATTGAAGAACTTCAGACCAAGTGGGAGGTTGTCCCTCAGTTCATCCAGGTTGAGGCTCATCCATATTTCACACAGAAGGAGCTGAGAAAGACCTTGGATAAGTACAACATCAAAATTATGAGCTGGTATCCTCTTGGACACGGTGACAAGTCTTTGATCAGTGAACCTATTTTTGCACAGTTGGCAAAGAAGTATCAAAAGACACCTGCTCAGGTAATTCTCCGCTGGCACACACAGATGGGCTTTGCTGTTATTCCAGGTAGCAAAAATGTAGATCACATCAAGGACAATCTGGATATTCTTGACTTCAAGTTGACAGACGAAGAGATGGAAATGGTAGCAAGCCTTGATAAGGATATGCGCTACTATCATCGCACCGATGAGCAGCTTGTACAGTTCGCAGGTTGGAGACCAGCTTTCGAAGAAAAATGAGGTGAATGCCTTGAGAAAGTGTCTGTTGTTTTTATTCTTCCTTCTCTCAGTCCTGCTCTCTGCATTCTGCAGAGGCAGCTCTGACGCTGTTCATGACCTCCGTGTCAGTGACAATGAAAACATTACTTTGGGTGAAAGAGAGATGAAGAACTATAATTTCAATGCTTTTGGCAATGTAGGTATTACAGGGGTAGATCTCAGGGATCTTGATGATGCCCAGCTTGAACTTCTATACATCTATGCCCAATATTGCCAGGCAATGACAGACCAGGATATTGAAACGATGCGAAAGCTTGTTTCAAGTGATAAGGTCTTTGTCCATATGAGTGGAATGAGACAGAGTCGTGAAGAGTATTTTGCTGATGTTTCTGATGGAAGCCTGAGATATTATCGCGTCGACATCGAAAACCCTGTAATTTCCATAAATGGCACAAAGGGAACAGTTACCTGTACTTCCGCTCTGGATGCAGATGCTTACGGAGCGATAGGAGTTTTCCGAATGAAGGGAACTCATCATTTCGAGTTGCTAGATGGCAGCTGGAAGATTGTCAACAAATAAGAAAGGAGTAAAAGGCAAGTATGAAGAAGAATCTGAAGATATGTACATTCTTTATAATAATGATGTGCCTTGTGTGCACAATGTCATCTTTTGCAAAACCAATAGATGGCAATAGAAGTCTTGTAGTCTATTTTTCACGCACTGGTGAGCAGTACACTGTCGGTGTGATCGACAAGGGCAACACAGCAATCGTTGCCGAGATGATCGCAAAGGAGACAGGTGCATCTCTTTTTGAGATATTGCCAGAAGATGACCACTATCCGATGACATACAAAGAGCTTACTGAAGTTGCAAGAAATGAACAGAACAGAAAGGCGAGACCTGCATACAAGGGACAAGTTCCAGACCTTTCACAGTACGATACCATTTTCATTGGCGCTCCTGTTTGGTGGTCTGATTGGCCTATGATCATGTACACATTCTTTGAGAATAACAAGGCATCTCTCAGAGGAAAGAACCTGATTACTTTCTCAACCCATGAGGGTTCAGGCCTGTCTGGATTTGACAGAAAGCTTTCAAGATCATGTCCTGGCAGCACTGTGCTTAAGGGAATGGCAATTCGTGGAAACGACTGCCAGAACAGACAGGATAGTGTTAGAAGAACAGTTAAGGACTTTGTTTCAAAACTCGATATAAAATAACAACAGGTCATCTTTGCGACTCTTCCTATCATGAAAGCAAGAAGGTGTCCTTTTGTATCAGATATACTCACTCCTCACATTTTGCAAATTTGCTGCTATGTGAGGATTTTGTTTTGTTTAATTGCAGTAAAGCGTTTATTTTCTGATTTCTTTAACTCAATTTGGGCAAAAGAAAGCGTAAATAAAAGAGATGTCAAACAGGGGCAAAATTAAATAATCCTTTGACATAAAACAAATTAGGCCTTAGCCTAACTATATAGGAATTACAAAAGAAAAGATGTACTATTCCTTTTTGGTAGTTTTTCTTTTCTTTCAAGAGGAGGTGTTATGATATCATTTTTTGTGGCTCTTATCGTGTTGATTGTTGGCTATGTGATCTATGGTTCTCTAGTCGAAAAGCTCTTTAGACCAAGTGATAGACCAACTCCAGCAATCGCAAACCCAGATGGTGTTGACTATGTTCCAATTTCTACAGGAAAGGCGTTTTTGATCCAGCTTTTGAACATAGCTGGTCTTGGACCAATCTTTGGTGCTATTTCCGGTGCAATGTGGGGACCAAGCGTATACATCTGGATTGTATTGGGAACTATATTAGCAGGTGCAGTACATGACTTCATGGCAGGTATGCTTTCAGAACGAAATGATGGGGCTTCGATTTCTGAGGTTACTGGTAAATACTTGGGTCCTATAATGCACAATGTTATGAGAGTGTTCTCAATTGTCCTTCTGACTTTGGTCGGCGTTGTCTTCATGGTAGGCCCTGCTGGCCTTCTTGCTAGACTCACACCAGAGTGGCTCGATATAAAGATCTGGACTGTAATCATCCTGTGTTACTACTTCCTTGCAACTCTGCTTCCAATCGATAAGATCATCGGTAAAGTCTATCCATTCTTTGGTATTCTCCTGATCTTGATGGCGATTGGAATCATGGTTGGAACAATAAGCCAGTCTGGTCAAAGACCAATGCTGGAGTTTACATTCAAGAACCTTTACCCAGGAAATGTTGATGGAACAGGTGTAAAGCCTATCTGGCCTTTGATGTTCATCACAGTTGCCTGTGGTGCCATATCAGGTTTCCATGCAACACAGTCACCAATTGTTTCCCGCTGTATCAAGAGCGAGAAGGAAGGAAGAAAGATCTTCTATGGTGCAATGGTTGCAGAAGGTATCATCGCTCTTATCTGGGCAAGTGCAGCTGTCGCTTTCTACTATAACAAGGATGGAGCAGGTACAGGTCTCATGGCCCTCAAGGCTATCGGTGGTGGAAACTCGAATTCTGTCTATGATATGTGTGTAGCACTACTAGGAAAGGTTGGTGGACCAATTGCACTTCTTGGTGTAATTGTCTGTCCTATCACTTCTGGTGATACAGCATTCCGCAGTGCTCGAATGACTATCTTTGACTGGTTCAAGCTGGATGAAAGGAAGATTCCTGTACGTCTGGGAATCGCAGCTCCTCTTCTCTTGGTCGGTTATGGAATTTCCTTCATCAACTACAGTGTGATCTGGCGTTACTTCTCCTGGTCCAACCAGACTCTCGCCATGATTGTACTCTGGGCTGGTGCTGTCTATCTCGCATCCAATTATGAAGAGAAGACCAGAGCCTGGATCTGTGCTCTTCCAGCAACCTTCATGTCAGCTGTTTCTGCTACATATCTTCTGTATGCACCAGAGTGTTTCAACCTGGGTGCAAGAGGAGCATCTGGTACAAGGATTTCCTACATTGGTGGAATCATCGTAGCAATTACTTTCCTGGTTGTCTTCCTTATGACAACATACAGAAACCCAAAGGCAAGTCTTGAGAAACAGAATTCTATTATCATTGGACGAAAATAAGAATTCTGACTTTTGAAAACTAAGTTAAGGTTGCAGAATCAAAACTGCAACCTTGATTTGTTTTTACTCTCTATCTCTCTTCTTGAATCTTTATTCATTATCAAAATATAATCCAAACATCCTTTGTGCTATATGCAATATAAAGTTGAAAACTTCATATTTTGTTGGGTTGGCTTGGATTGATGAAAAAGCTGAGTGTCCTGCTGTTTGTTCTATTGTTTTCATCTCTTTTGATTTTTGCCTCTACAGACAAGAATCGATTCAGAGGGATGAGCCTTACGTTGAGTTCAACTGGGTATCATGACTCAGATTCAAGCAATAATGACGACTGGTTCCTTTTTGAATCGAACA
>JAFVDZ010000057.1 GCA_017478205.1 Spirochaetales bacterium
CTCAATCACATCAGCGCCATAACTGCATATTCCAAGTGCAATAGCAAGCTTTTCTCTGAAAAGTAGCTGAGACTTTCTGCTTCCACCCAGCTCTTTCAACGTGTAATCGGAAATAGTGATTCTTCTCATGTGATAGCTCCTTTGTACCTATAAAATAAACACAGTCAGAAAACTGTGTTAAAATAATTTAGGTAGTGGATAAAGAGTCCACAGATTTTAAGGCAGTGTCTAGTATTAAAAAGACAAAAACCACAAATTTTGTACAGAAAGTTGTAAAATAACACATAATTTAGATAAATTGTTTCTATGGTAACAAGATTAGATATCTTATCTGATGTAATATATCGAGAGTTGGTGTTCTACGAGTAAAGAAATCCACCGGTGGTGCCGGTGGACGTGTGCTGAATCAGACTGCATATTTGCTTTCATACATTTCATAGTCTTGTCTGAAAGCTTTTTCATCGTTCTTGTATGCCTTCTGGTTCTTGTGAATATTCATGTTGTTCTCAAGAGTATCGAGGACACATCCCGAGATGTTGGAAGAGTGGTCTGCAGCTCGTCCAAGGTCTGTAAGGATATCAGACCATACGAAGCCTGCTGTAACTGTGCATTCTCCTCTTTGGAGACGCTGGATATGACGTGTTCTTAGAGTTTCTCGGATACTGTCTATGACTTCATCAAGTGGCTCTGTCTTTCTTGCTGCTGCATAGTCCTTCTTTGTAAAGGCATCAAAGGAAAGATCCAGGATTTCACTGACAGCGGAAATCAACAGATCGAGTTCGTTCTTTGCATCCTGTGTGAATGAAATATCTTTTCTTCTCATCTCTTCGGCAGCTTCGACTAGGTTGACTGCGTGGTCTGCAATTCTTTCATAGTCGTTTACAAGCTTCATGTATCCTGTTGCCTTGACACTTTCCTCGTTTCCAAGATTTACCGAATTGAGCTCTAGAAGGTATGTTCCGATCACATCCTCAAGGTGGTCTGTTTCATTTTCGATCTTTCTTATCTCTTCAGCCTTATCTTCGCTGTACTCTCCAATTAGGCCCATGCTTTCCTTGAGTGCATAGACAGAGTATGTAGCCATCTTTTCCAGAACCTGTCGTGCCTGTCCAAGTGCGACAGCAGGGCTCTTGAAAAGTCTCTTGTCGAGTTCCTTGGCAACTTCAGGCTCATCCGAGTCTGGGATGATGTATATGACGAGCTTTTCTAGCATGTTGCTGAATGGAAATAGAAGTGCTGTACTTGCAAGGCTTATCACAGAGTGGAAGACTGCAATGCCCATGAGAGATGCCGATTCATCTAGAAGGGCAGGTGAAAGTACAACTTTGATTATGGAAAATAGTATAATCCAGACAGAGCCACCAATGATATTGAAGCAGAGGTGGACAAGAGCTGCTCTTCTTGCATTCTTGTTTGTGCCAATCGATGAGAGTATTGCAGTGATACAGGTACCGATATGCTGACCAATGAGGATTGGAATTGTAGCTCCATAGGTTACTGCACCTGTAGATGCAAGGGATTGAAGGATACCGACAGATGCAGAGCTTGATTGGATTATTGCTGTAAGGATTGCGCCTGCGAGAACGCCGAGAATTGGGTTTGTGAAAGCAAGAAATAGCTGCTGGAACTCCGGGATGTCCTTGAGGCCCGAAACTGCACTCGACATCGTCTGCATACCGAACATTAGGGTAGTGAAGCCGAGGAAGATCATGCCTGTATCCTTGCCTGTGCTCTTTTTTGAAGACATGAGAAGTATGATGCCTGCAAGAGCGAGGATTGGGGTAAATGAAGATGGTTTTAAAAGACTTACAAACAAGTTGCTACTGTCTATTCCAGAGAGGCTCAATATCCAGGCTGTAACTGTTGTGCCTATGTTTGCACCCATGATTACATTGATGGATTGCCTAAGTGTCATCAAGCCTGAGTTAACAAAGCCTACGACCATAACTGTCGTTGCAGAAGAGCTTTGGATTATTGCAGTTACGCCAAGGCCAGTCAGAAGTCCTGCAAATTTGTTGGATGTCATCCTTCCAAGCAGGTCCTTAAGTTTGTTTCCTGCTCTTCTTTCAAGAGCCTGACCCATTATCGTCATTCCGAAGAGGAAGAGACAGAGACCTGCAACCATATTCAAGATATCAAAAATGTTCATAGCTATTTTCTCTTTATGGAGAAACTGATAACAGGTGAACATCAAATATCTTCTTGAGTAATGTAAAATCTATGTAAAGCCTAATCTTGCCTATTAGGCAGTATGACTGTGAATTCAGATCCTTTCCCTTCCTGGCTGGTAAGGTCAAACGAGCCTTTGTGGACCAAGATTGCGTGCTTTGTGATAGATAGTCCGAGACCTGTACCTCCAACTTCCTTGCTTCTGCTCTTGTCGACACGATAGAAGCGTTCGAAGACTCTCTTCTGGCTCTCTAGTGGAATTCCTATGCCTGTATCCTTGACACTGAGTGTTGTGTATTTCTCATCCTGTTTGACCGAGACAAAGACTCTGCCACCTTTGTGGTTGTATTTGATTGCATTGTCACAAAGGTTGTAGATGATGCTGTATAGTAGCTGTGGGTATGCGACCATTTGCGCCTTGTTGCCTGAAAGATTGAGCGAAACTTCGTGCTCACTTGCAGTGCTTTGCAATGAGTCGATTGCATTTTCTGCAATTCGATATAGATCACAGCTTTCGGTAACTCTGCTTCCATCTCCGCTGTCAAGTTTTGTCAAATCGATGATATCTTCTACAAGAGTCGTGAGGCGGGAGGACTCTTCCCTTATCTTTCTTGCAAATGGTTTGATGTCTTCATCTCTTGCAAGTCCACTTTCAAGCAACTCTGCATAGCCTGAAATGGCATGCAGTGGTGTCTTTAATTCATGAGAGACATTTGCTGTGAACTCTTGTCTGATCAAGGCTGTCTCTTCGATCTGCTCCTTATCCCTTTTTAGCTGTATTTTTTGTGCTGCTATGTGCCTTAGAAGTGGTTCTATTTCCTTATATTCAGTAAGGCCATAGTACTTTTCTGTGTTCTCAAGGTCGATTTCATTTATTGGCTCTGTTATATTCTTGGCAAGTCTCGAAGATAGAACGAAAGAAAGGATCAGTGCGATGAAGATTACTATCACGATTGGCTGCATGAAGCCAAGGATTAGTGTCCAGACTGCAGCCTGAACTATCGATAATCTCAGAATAGAGCCATCTGGAAGTTTCTTTGCGGAATAGAATTGCCTGTGGGCCAACGTATTGGAGTACCTATCTGACTCACCATAGCCGTTTTCTATTGCCAGTCTCACTTCTTCTCTTTCAAGGTGGTTTTCCATGTATTCAGAATTGACTTCGTTGTCGTATAAGACATTGCCATCTCTATCAATCCAGGTGATTCTATAGTTTGCTGTGTCGAGCTTGTCAAAGAATTCCTTTCCTGAAATTGTGACACCCTGAGCAGCCAACTCTGTCTCATTTCTCAAAAGGATCTTCTGGAAGATTGTAAAGTAGCTGTATGAAATTGTCATGATAAAAAAGAGGGAAGCGAAGAAGACAAGTATTGCAACTGTCCAGATCGCTTTTAGTATCTTACTGTACATTGTTCTTCTCCAGTTTGTAGCCCACACCTCTGACTGTCTGTATCAATTCACCTGCATTTTCAAGCTTTGTCCTAAGAGTACCGATGTGGACATCGACTGTTCTTGTCTCTCCTATGAAGTCCATCCCCCAGACTGTTGAAAGGATTGTATCTCTTGTGAAGACTCGACCCGGGTTCTCCATTAAAAGTTTTAGTAGCTCGTACTCTTTGAGTGTGAGAGAGACCTGGTTGGAGTCTACTGTCACGCAGTGCTTTCCTTCATCAAGGAGAATGTTTTCGAACCTCAGTACTATTCTCTTGCTGTTCCCGCTTCTTCTCAAGACAGCCTTGATGCGTGAAATCATTTCCATCATGCCAAATGGTTTTACAAGATAATCATCGGCTCCGGAATCAAGAGCGATGATCTTGTCATACTCGCTTCCTTTTGCTGTTGCCATGATTACAGGTATATGTGCAGATTCAGAATTGTTTCTTAGTTTTGAAAGTATCGAAAGCCCGTCTTCGCCTGGAAGCATTACATCGAGAATTACAAGCTCTGGAAGCTCTCTTTTCATACTTGCATAGAAATCTTTCTCGCTTTCAAAGCCACAGGCCTCAAAGCCTGATGCCTTGAGTGTATATACAACGAGATCTCTGATAGCATTGTCATCTTCTACTACATAGATCATTTTTCCAGTTCCTTTAATCTTTTTAAGATGATAGGAGAATGTTGTAAATCTGGTAATCAGGGGAATGTAAAATCCAGGTAAATTTGATAATGAAAAAAAGGCGGCTACATCATCTGCAGCCGCCTAGGTCTTAGTCTTCAACCTTTACGAACATATCCTTGGTGACGCCGCAAATTGGGCAGCACCAATCATCTGGGATATCCTCGAAAGCTGTTCCAGGAGCGATTCCTCCATCA
>JAFVDZ010000058.1 GCA_017478205.1 Spirochaetales bacterium
AAAATCCTCTGTTTCCATATCTCCCGTTATCGTCTTCCAATTCCTGGAGCATCTCCAATATCCGTGAATGACAAATTCCATATCTTTGAAATTCTTCGAACGCTCTACTTCCAAAGAATTCTTTTAAACTACGTGTCTGCACAGCATCGATATCTGCTTTCAAAAACAGAAAAGTCCATCCATACCTTTCCTGCTCATAACGGACCATCTCGCGGACCTTGTCGACAGTATATCGTCTAGAGCAATTATCCTTACCGTCTGTGTCTATCACAAAGACTGTCTTCTCTGGCACATCCTTTGGTCTTGAATACCTGTGTACATTGACAATGTGATGAATCGCGCCACCAATTGCATCAAGAAGTGCTGTAGGTCCGTAGAATGACTCGTTATCATCAATCTCTTGAACAGTTATATTTTGGACATCTTTAATGGGAATCCTGTCAAAGACCACATCAGATTTATCTGAGAAAAGCACTAGAGAAACTAAACACTCTTCACCCGTTTTCTTCTGTTTCTCAATCATTGAATTGAAAGCATCGATAGTATCTTTCCTTTGATTATACATGCTTGTACTGTCATCTAGGATGAATACCAATTCTTTAAGATTCTTTTTCACTTAATCGCTCCTTTCTTTCATTTTGTGACTTCATGATACAGAATCGGAGATCAACAATGTCTTAACTGGCGGTTAACCTATACTACTGCTCCAGGGAGGAGCTGAAGATCCAATGCATATAGAAGGTCATCGATCTGGTAGCGGTCATAGATTCCTTCTCTTATCAAGCCAGAAACTATAATGTCCTGCATAGATGACGGATTGAAGGCATAGCCTGCTTTCATCAGCATATCCTTCGTATCCTCTATGGATAATCGGAAGAAGATTGCAAGTGCGAACAATGTAAGTTTCGATGGATTGTTCTTACCATTTCTAAGTTTGGAAAGTGCTGCAGCAGAGATATCAAGTCCATCAAGGAGGTCATTCGTTTTTGTATTCCTTTCTGAGATAAGCCTGTTCAACATCTCTGCAAAGCTTTCATCAACCTCAATCTTATCTAGATTCTTTTGTGTAGGATTATCAATAAGATTCATGATGAAAGATTGCTCGCCATCTTCGGCATCATCGTTTTTGCTGCACCTCTCTTTCTGTTCCTCATCGGGCTTATATGTATCAGCGATGTACCCAGACAAACTCTCAAAGAAACTTGAAGGGATGCTTTCCGCCCACTTTCCGTAGATTGTTAGGATAATATCCATATCTGGATACTCATCAACACATTCGAGTATTGCATTGACTGCTGTTTTGATAGCCAATTCTTTTGGAAAGCGCTTTCCTTTTGAGGAGATCAAAGGAAACGCGATGCTTCTGCACCCTAGACTGTATGCAAGCTGAACACTGTTTCTATAGCATGAGCCAAGAAGAGATATCTCCAAAAAATGTGCCTTCATCCATGTAGGGCCAGATGTATGGATGATGTACTTGCATGGTAGTGCAAAACCAGAAGTCGCCTTCGCTTCTCCCAAGTGAAGCACTGAAAGCTTGGCAGTAGCATTATCCAAAGGATCTCCACACTTGTTATGGATAAGCTCATCCACCCCGCCACCACCACTGTAGAACCTATCTGTTGGATTGACGATGGCATCGACCTCGAGTTGTGTAATGTCTGTATACAATATTCTTAATGGCATTTCCTAACATTTCCTATACACTAAAGAATATAGCACATCTAACACTATCAATCGTTGATTGAAATAGGCAAAACATACTTGTAGATATTTCGTATGTGCTGAACTTTTGTTGTTTACTTTTCTCTAGTATGTACTTTAAAGTCGCATAAGTTATAGCCATAGCAGATATCATCTGCATCACAGAACCCTTTCACGATCTCAGGGCAGCCATATTTGGTGCACATATCATGATAAGGGCATTTGACCATATCAAAATGCATCTCAGTAACTGTGAAAAGTCATAGTCGATTCTCTCACATATTTTCGCAGCATATTCATCTTGATATAGTGTTGGGAATTGTTCTGCACAGAGCTTATGTCCATACAAAGGTATGATAAGTGTTTCCTGAACACTCCCTTTTGCAATATGAATTTTGTCCATTGAAGATAACCTTTTTATTCCTATATAGAAAGTTTATCTCATATCCACTATTTTCTGCATGTATTTTGACACTTCATCTTGCTATGAAGAATCCTTGATCGATCCAAAACAACTTCTCAGTGTGTTGTAATTTGATCTGCTCTACCTTTGAATCAGGCAAGAGCTGCAATTATGCTAGCTCCAGCAAGAATGCCCACAGTTGAAAGCAGGATACCGATTATCATTAGAACCTTGCTTTCACAACGTTCTCTGATTCCGTTCTCAGATGGTGACCAGTAGAGTTTATATGACGACCCTATCTTGAAAGAATCCTTTCTTGCTGAGTTGACGTTGCATCTTCTTATTGCTTCAAGACCTTCGATCTCATACTGCACTATTGGATAGTATGTAAACTTCGCAGGACCTGTAAAACGACCTTTTTTTGAAATCTGTCGCTCGTAAATATCCTTGATAACACCTTCCACAACCTCAAGCTTCTTCTGTTTGAGAGAGACATAATTGACTATGAGGCTTATTCCTGAAGCAATCATGATTGCAGCAAGACAGATCATGGCAGGAATCTGCTCTCCCCTATTCTGGTAGAATGCCAGAAGAATAAGTAGGACTCCACAGACAGCTGACACCCATGGGTTGAACACCCTTTCATCTATGTCTGCAAGAAGGGAGGGTTTTCCTGTTACATCATCAAAATATAGTCTGACAACCTGATGTACTTTATACTCAGTCGGTGAATTTATCGTGAAGTGTTCCTTCTTTCTCGACTGAGGATCAATGGAATCTATCTGGATCTGGTAGAAGTTGAAAATCTCACGATCCTGCTCATCCTTTTTTAAAACATGCTTGCAGTATTTTACTTCTCCGGTTCGATGGAAATCCGGCCTGCGTATTCTGTTGTATTTACCAATTTCCCCTGTTCCAACTAGGAAAATAATAATACCGGGGATATAAAGAAGTAGAGCTGACAAATCAGGCATTCCTGTCCTCCAAAAGCATTATAGCACACAAAGGAACAGAAAACTAACACAAAAACAGGGTGTTAAGACTCAAAACGAACAGAATTTATTTGATAGGAACAATTATTACGTTTATTCCTTCCTTTTTCAGACTCTCAAGAATCTGAGGATCGGCAAGCTCATCTGTTATAAGAGTATGGGCACAACTGTAACGGCAGCTACCGTAACAGTTTCCCTTCTCTGTTCTAGAGCGTAGTTTGGTATGGTCAGCAACAATATACAAGTGCTCTTTTGTTCTTGTAACCATGATTTCATTTATGCCTATCTCTGTTGGGATATCATAGCGGAACTCTCCGTCATCATAGACCGCTGCACAGCCAAGGAACGCCTTGTCTGCGTGGGTTTCTAGAAGTGTTCGCATGGTCATATCTCCAACAAGAATATGGTTATGCAGAAGACCGCCAGTAAGCTTTATTGAAACGGACGGGCTGTATGTGCATGCAACAGCTGCTCCATTGTTGGATATGACATTGATCTTT
>JAFVDZ010000059.1 GCA_017478205.1 Spirochaetales bacterium
CAACCTCTCTTGCACTCATCCCTTCCTTTATTTCGAAGATGATGTCACCATCACCTTCAATTGCAGCAATATAAGTTGTCCTTCGACTGTCACTATTAAGCCGTATGAAGATCAGAGAGCAAAGCAGTATGATTATAAAAGTAATTACCAGGAGTATCATCATAAGAGAGAGCCCTTCCCTCTTTCTCCTGTCTCTTACTTCATTTATTTCTTCCTCTTCTTGCTTTTCTGTTTCGAATGTGCTTCTGATCCTTTCAATTGAACGAGGAAGTTCTTTTTCTTCCACCTTCACCTTCTTTGGCTTAGCTTTAGAATGAAGGAAGGCTGAAGTTGCAGCAACGACACTCTCATCAAGAAGATTATCGCTGAAAGTGACTTGCTCAGGTACTTTCTTCTTAGCTCTTGGTTTCTTTCCAGCACTCCCATCTGAGCTTTTCTTTTTAGCTGTAGGCTTCTCTTTTTTGGAATCACTCTTTTTCAAGACTTCCGACTTTGTTTCACCTTCCTTTGGTGAACTTGTTCTTCGTCTTCGAGGTCGAGTTATTTTATCTGCGTCTTCAGGTCTCTTTTCCTCTGTCAAGGCTGATCTCCCCTTTCAAGATTTCTGACTTTTGTAATTATCGTCTCATTTTCAGCCTTCAGCTCATTTATCTGTCCTAGCAGGCGTTCACGCTCTGCTTCAAGCTTCATGATGGCCTTTTCATTGAGACGAACCTTCTCCATCTGGTTGTATACCTCGATCTGGGTTTTCTTCAGCCTGATCTGACGAGTGTTTTCTTCAATTATCTCCTGCGTCTTCAGCATATCGCTGACGATATCGACAATATGGTTTGCAGTATTATCCTTTAGCCATTTCACTGCGTTATCAAATAGGTAGAGTCCATAGCTAACTGCAGCAGCCTCTTCGTCCAAGACACATTGATTGAGCCTCTCTTCAACTTCCTTTCTATGGTTCTCGGCAAGCTCATCAGCATCGCTTATATCCTCATCGAGCTCTTTGAGTTCCTTTTCGATATCCCCAAGTTGCCTCTTGTACTCCTGATATTCACCAATAAGCTTCTGAGCTCTCTCCCCCTGTATCATGGAAAAGAGATTATCATCCTCAACGGCTTTGAAGGCAGAAAGGAAATCCTTGTTCTGGTTTGTCATGGCAAGGAGTAGCTTTGAGGTTGCAGAGCTAAAGAATGAGCCATTCTGTGTGTTATATTTCAATTTCTTGTAGCGTGAAACTATATGATCTAGAGCCGCACTAACTGAAGGATCACAGCTCTCAGCTTGCGCCTGCTCAAAGAAGATTGCGCCCAAGCGTATCTTGATTTCTTTATGAGCTTCTTCGATTTCATTCCTTCTGGCCTTTAATCTCTCACGCTTTTTCTGGCCCTCTTTCTGGGCCTGTATGAGATCGCTGACAAGACGCTTTTCTTCCTGTGCCTTCACAAGCTCAGCTTCTCTCATCAGATACTCATCTCTGAGTGCAGGGAAAAGCGTCTCGTAGCCATCCTTGTGGGCTACACTACGCCCTAACTGGCCTGCATAGCTTCTGAGGCTTTTGTCAGCAACACGCTGCTTTTCCTCTAGCTCATTTATCTGTAAAACGACATCCTGCATAATGAAAATATAAGCTATTTGAACCACTTGTGAAAGTCTCTCTGAATTGACAAAGCAAGCCTTTGGGGAGTACATTTTATATTCAGAGCTAGCAACAGTATTCAGAGCTGGCAAACATCCCCTAAATCGATAGATACCTGCTAGTTTCCATAGTGCCAGAAGGAAGCAGGTAAAGTGTGGGGAAGTATCATCAATAACCTCCACAGAGAGTGGAGCGTGTACAGGAGTGATAAGGAAGATGGAAAAGATGAACCCATCAGAAATGGAAAGACTTGCAGAGAGGATCAAGCAGATTACCGCTGCTATCAAGTCTGACAGCAACCCAGAAGAGCTTGTCGAGTATTCCAAGCTCATCAAGAAGAACGTCTCATTCTTTGATCGCGGCTATTTCGCTGCATACCTTCTCAGAGATATGGAGAAGAAAGCACCAGCAGAGAGAAGTTTCAAGAAGAGAGAAGGAGATGCAAGGAAGAGAGAAAGATCAGCAAAGGTAGATATCAAGAGACACGATGCTACAGCTGAAAAGGCTCCAAAGAAGGAAAGAGCAGAACGCCCAGTCAGAGAAGAGAGAGAAAGAAGAGTACCAAGGGAAATCCCAGAGAACGCCAAGACTCTCTATGTAAACCTCGGCAAGATGGGCAGAATCTATGCGAGAGACCTTATCGACCTCATCGTGAAGTCAGCAGGCATCAGCAGAGACGATATCTTCTCAGTACGTGTTCATGACAAGTACTCCTTTGTAACAATGAGCGAGGAGAATTGCAACAAGGCAATTGCTGCCCTTCTCGGAACTGATGTTAGAGGAAGAACTGTCCAGATCAACATCTCCAACAGAGAGAACTCAAACAAGAGACATCAGGAGAGCAAGGTCGAAGAGGCAGTAAAGCCAGTAGAAGAAGCACCTGTAGAGGTTGCAGAGGCTCCAGTTGTAGTTGAAGAAGCTCCTGCTCAGGAAATTGTTGAAACAGAACCAAAGGCAGTAGTCGAAGAAGTCAAAGTTGAAGAGAGTGCTCCTCAGGAAGATGAGGATGTCATCACCTTCAGCGTAAGAGAGATCTAAGGGTCAGACAATTGAAAATCCAGTGCCTAACTAATGGAATTTTTGATACAAATTGCTTCATCGTATCACAGGGTAAAGAGTGCATCATAATCGATGCACCAGCTCCTGCCGATAGCATTATCAAGGCACTGGAATTGAACCATCTCTCACCTACTTGGGTATATTTGACACATGGACATTTTGACCATGTATTGGCGCTAAGGGCCTTGAAGGATAAGTATCCTGATCTGAAAATTGCAATCTCAGCATCAGAAAGAAACTATCTTGAGGAGGGAGGAGAAAGATGCAGGTTGCAGCTTTCCTCCTTTGGCACTTCCCTTCTCAGATACTTCAATGATTCCGATTTCAATTTCCCACCTATCGATAGATATCTTTCAGATGGCGATGAGCTAGAATTTGGCTTTAAGGCCATGTCAACTGGTGGTCACACCGAAGGAAGCATGTGCTTCATCCATGAAAAGGAAAGAGTGATATTCTCAGGCGACACCCTATTCAAACTCTCTATCGGGCGCACCGACCTTGACGGAAGCCAGGAAGAGATAATGAAGTCACTTGAAAAAATAAAAAACCTGGAAGGTGATTACACAATACTTCCAGGTCATGATAATAAAACAAGCCTTTCCTACGAAAGGAAGAACAATCCTTATCTAAGATAATTAGCGTCTTCTTTCGTCCTTAGTCTTGCAAGCAATACATAGAACAGCGGAAGGAAGAGCTCTGAGCCTTTCCTCAGGAATCTTCTTGCCACACTTGAGGCAGATACCATACTTGTTTTCACTGATTCTCTTGAGAGCATTCTCAACTGCGATAAGTCTATTCGCATCGAGCTTATTTGCAGCTTCCATCTTCTTGAAAGCACTCTCATCACTAGCTAGATCAACGCTGTCGCCACTACCAGTCTTGCACTCTGTCTTGAATATCTGTGCATCTCGCTGAAGCTTCTGCATAAGATCAGCACGCTCGGCCATAAGCCTTTCTTTCATTTCTTCAACAAATCCTGCTGACACTTTTGTCCCCCTGCATGGTTTATTAAAACCGACATAGGTGAATATATCAACTTTTCATTTATAGTCAAGTGTTTTTTTTGATAATCACCAAGAATGATGTTTTATTTTCTACATCACTCGGCAAAAAAGTTTAAGAAAAGATTATCAAATCATTCTCATGCCTCTTATGCTTTTGAACAAAAACATGCCGAGAGCAAAGTTTTTCACGAAGGAAAACAAACAAAATGTTCATTGTTTTTTTGAAAGACAATCGTGATGGAAAGTGCATTTTGGGCTCCATTTTCTGATCTGAGAGATAGACATAACAAACTTGACGGTTTTCCTTGTATGGAATATCTTTTTAGTACTCGAATGCCATGGACCAGAAGCATAGCTTTCAGAGAATTCATTTTCGGAGAAACAAAAGATGAAGTATTACTTCTCCTCGGAGTCCGTTACAAAGGGACATCCAGATAAGGTCTGTGACCAGATTTCCGATGCTCTTCTGGATTCACTGTTATCACAGGACCCACTTTCACGTGCCGCAATAGAGACAACGGCCTGCCCTTCCTTTGTCCATGTAATGGGTGAAGTTACCACAAAGGCAGAAATAGACTGGGAAGAGATAGTCAGAAAGACTATCAGAGATATTGGTTACACAAAGAGTGAATATGGCTTCAGTGACCAGACCAAGATAATCATCACAATGAGCAGACAGTCTCAAGATATCGCAATGGGTGTAGACAGCACCGAATCTTTAGGTGCTGGAGACCAGGGTATGATGTTTGGTTATGCAACGAACGAAACGAGAGAGCTCATGCCTCTTGCTCTCATGCTTGCTAGAAACCTCACAGAGAATCTGACCGAAGCAAGAGAGAAGAATATTCTCCCATACCTCAGACCAGATGGAAAAGCGCAGATCACAATCGAGTATGAAGATGGGAAGGCAAAGAGAATAGACACTGTAGTTCTATCAACACAGCATGACCCTGAAATTGAGCTTGAGGCTCTGAGAAAGGACGTAAAGGAAAAGGTAATCCTACCTGTCCTTCCTTCAAGACTTCTTGACGACAAGACAAAATACTATATAAACCCAACAGGACGCTTTGTCTTAGGTGGCCCTGCTGCAGATACAGGCCTTACTGGCAGAAAGATCATAGTTGATACCTATGGTGGAGCAGCTCACCACGGTGGCGGTGCCTTCTCAGGAAAGGATGCAACCAAGGTAGATCGCTCAGCTGCATACGCTGCAAGAAACATCGCAAAGACTATTGTTGCAGCTGGGGCTGCAGAAAAATGTGAATTGCAGCTTGCATATGCAATTGGTGTGAGTGAACCAGTTTCTGTCTTTATCGACACCTTCAATACAGGAAAGCTATCAGATGAAGTAATCCTTTCCTGGATTATGGAGAACTTCGATCTCACTCCAGGTGGGATAATCAAGCGCTACAACCTCAGAGCTCCACAATACCTCTACTCAGCACAGCACGGCCATATGGGTGGTGAGCAGAATTGGGAAAAGCTCGATGAGAAAGCACTTTCTTCTTTGAAGGCACTATTAAAGTAAGGAAAATCGATTGACTTTATGGGTGGAGAAAAAAAGGCTCCACCCTTTTTTCTTCCTTAATCTAAGCAGAAACTCAAGTAACACTTCTGATAAAAAGGAAAAGCCACCACATCTTACAGTGATGGCCATAAAGGATAAAATCCTTGTCCTTATTCTGCTTCCACGAACTTCTTTATCTCTCTCAAAAAGTCAGAGTATTCAGTTACCAGAGGAAGCTCTGGGTACTCTTCAAGAATATTTTCAGGAGCGCGGAAAAGACAGCCAGCATCTGCTTTCTTGATCATAGTCAAGTCATTGTAGCTATCTCCTGCTGCAAAGGTTCTGAAGTTCATGCTTCTAAAACCATCAATTGCCTTCCTCTTGCCATCCTCCTGTCTAAGCTTCATGCCACAGAGCATATTCTTCTCATCGACAACGAGGGAATTACAAAGAATTGTTGGCCAACCTAGCTGCTTCATCAAAGGGGATGCAAATTCACGGAAGGTATCGGAGAGAATGACAAGCTGAGTCATCGACCTGACTTCATCCAAAAATTCCTTTGCACCATCAAGAGGCTTGATGGTCGATATGACATCCTGGATATCATTCAACGTGAGACCATGCTCTCTGAGAATCTTCATTCTACCGTTCATGAGAACGTTGTAGTCAGGCACATCACGTGTTGTGAGTCTGAGCTCTGGGATGCCTGTCTTCTCGGCAAAGGCAATCCAGATTTCAGGAACAAGTACACCTTCAAGATCAAGGCAGACAATTTCCATACTTTACCTCTATTAAACAATCTTTCAGGATTATATCCAAAAAAGGTGCTTTCGTTAAAGGGCTATAGGAGGAATTCATCTCTCTGAGGAGTGAAGATATCAAGTAGCTCACCCTCTTCGAGGCAAACACAGCCGTGTTCGATATCAGGAATCTTGTAAAGACAATCACCTGCAACTACATCGCGTGTCTCGTTTCCGATCGTGAAGCGGAACTTTCCCTTCAGAATATATGTCGACTGTGTGTGTACATGGTGATGAAGAGCACCAACTGCTCCCTTCTCAAACCATAGGTGACAGACCATAAGTTGCTTATCATGAGCAAGCACCTGGCGCTTTACTCCACCTCCAAGGTCCTTTACAGGGCAGTCAGAAGAAAAGAAAAATCCATTCATTGCTATTACCTCTATTGATGTTGATAGCATTAGTATACATCTCATTAAAATGATAAGAAAAAGAAACTTTTTTCTTATTTTCACATGTATAAATTCATACAAGTGACAGAAAATAGCGAAAGTATTGGAGTAAAAGAAAATAGTTTCACATCACACAATGAAATATTGTTCCATTTCTCACATAAAACTGAAATTATTTCTATCCGTTTCTTGAATGTTGATATAGAATAATTAGCAGTTGAATATTATTACCCTCGATCAGAGAGAAAGGAATTAATAATGGAAAAATTGAATTATGATGTTCTCAAGAAGTCCGGTTACAAGGGGTACATCCTTGAGAAGGCTCCAGAAAAGGTGCTTCAGTTCGGAGAAGGAAACTTCCTAAGAGCTTTCGTAAACTATTGGTTCGACCTTGCAAATGAAAAGGCAGGCTGGAATGGCAAATGTGTTCTCGTACAGCCAATTGCACCAGGTCTTGCAAAACTGATCAACGAGCAGGAAGGCCTCTATACTCTCTATCTCAGAGGTAGTGAGAACGGACAGAAGGTAGATGCAAAGAGAGTTATCTCCTCTGTTTCCAGATGTCTCAATCCTTATGAAGCAGAAGATTACAAGAAGGTCATGGAGGTTGCAGCAAGCGACGATCTTGAAATCATCGTTTCCAACACAACCGAGGCTGGTATCGTCTACGATCCTGCATGTAAGAAGGATGACATGCCACCATCAAGCTATCCAGCAAAGCTCACACAGGTTCTTTATACCAGATTCAAGGCTGGCAAGAAGCCTATCATCATGCTCGCTTGTGAGCTCATTGACAACAACGGCAAGGAACTCTTGAAGTGTGTCAACAAGTACATCGAGCAGTGGGGTCTTGAGGATGAATTCAAATCATGGGTAAATGACAAGTGTACATTCTGCGGTTCTCTTGTAGATAGAATCGTTCCAGGTAGAATCAGAGATGAAAAGCAGGTTGCTGAACTTGAGAAGATCAATGGATACACCGATCCTCTCATCGACGTAGGTGAAGTTTTTGGCCTCTGGGTTATCGAAGGACCAGCAGATCTGACAGACAGACTTCCTTTCCACAAGGCTGGTCTTGATGCAAACGTATTTGTTTCCCCAGACATGACACCTTACAAGAAGAGAAAGGTAAGAATCCTCAATGGTGCGCATACAGGATTCGTACTCGGTGCTTACCTTGCAGGATTCAATATTGTCCGCGACTGTATGCATGACGATGTAATTCTTGGCTTCATGAACAAGATGCTTGCTGATGAAGTTGTTCCAGTACTTCCTCTCGATAAGGAAGACTGCAAGAAGTTCGCTTCTGCAGTTCAGGACAGATTCAACAACCCATTTGTAGATCATGAGCTCATGTCAATTTCGCTCAACTCTTCTGCAAAGTGGAAGGCAAGAAACCTTCCTTCCCTTCTCGAGTATGTTGAACTCAAGGGCAAGCTTCCAAAGTGCCTTGCAATGGGTCTTGCTGCATACATTGCCTTCTATTCAAACGACATCCAGGCTCTGACCGAGCAGGGTCTTGTCTGCAAGAGAAGTGCTGGCAATGAATATACAGTTTCTGATGACAGATGGATTCTCGAGTTCTACTACGAGCATAGAAATGATAGCGTAAAGGATCTTGTCCACGCTGTTATGACCAACGAGAAGCTCTGGGATCAGGATCTCACAAAGATTCTTGATTTCGAAGCTGTCACAGTCAAGAATGTCGAGATGATCAGAAAGGAAGGCGCTAAGGCTGCATACGCATCCTGCCTTTGATATAATCATTGATCATTAGTGCATAATGGGGAGACTAGAAATCTCCCCATTTTTTTATCCAGTAGTATTATCTCGCAGCACGACTCTCAAATCCAGCTTGCAATATATTTCAATGAAAAGAGAAAAAAATATCCCTAAAGCTTGCACCCTTTAGGGATAACCGCATAAAGCGGGAGTATCTAGATACGTTATGAGCATAAATACAGGGGAAACTCACACGTACAATCGTAATATATCACGATGTTTCATTTTTGAAAACCCAATAATGATTATTTTAATAATTCTTCTTCTCGTTTTCTTGCTTCTAGAAGATATAGAGCAGATGCTGATATAATTGCACCGCTATCCCAGGAGTGCTGCCCCATCAAAGAAAGTGCCTTCTCAACTGGAATTGAGAAAACATCGATCTCTTCGTTTTCATCAAGCTTCTGACCTGAGACGATCTCAAGTTCTTCAGCAAGGAAAACGTACATTCT
The DNA here is from genome assembly GCA_017478205.1 of Spirochaetales bacterium. GTDB lineage: Bacteria > Spirochaetota > Spirochaetia > Sphaerochaetales > Sphaerochaetaceae > Bullifex. Next base: position 8,627 of record JAFVDZ010000059.1, read on the forward strand.
ATTCGACATGAATGCAGGATTAGGATTCAGATCCCCCAGCAGCTTGATTCGCCCTGGCCTGATTCCTGTTTCTTCCTGTAGTTCTCTGAGGGCTGCTTCTTCAGCTTCCTCACCCTCCTCTGCTATTCCTGCAGGAAATTCATTTGTAACGTATTCACAGCCATGTCGGTATTGCGCTTCCATAACAAATCTGAGGACACCCTCTTCATCTCTGAATACAGGAATGACTACGACCCAGTTTGGACATTTGAGCTCAAGGAAATTGCCGCTCTTTCCATCCTGACTTGTTCTCTCGATTTCATTTACACGGAAGATAGGACACTTTAGAAGCTCATGCTTCTTTCCACTTCTCCATATAAGATGCTCTCTATCTTCACCAAAGAGAGGAAAGCTATTCTTCGTCACTGTCATCATAAATTCTATTGTGCCCCTCAGGAAGAACTACATTGTAAGACACATTATCTACATCCTTTGAGTAGTCCTTATCCTTATAATTCTTCACCTTGTTAGTTGCCTTCGATGCCCTGATATAAGATTTTCCACCACTGAACATGACTGCAATAGATCTCAAGGATGGAATGTTTGCACAGATGATCTGGAGCATCGAAGTAATTGGAACAGCAAGGAACATTCCAGGAATTCCCCAAATAAAGCCCCAAAGGGAAAGAGAAAGGAGAATGAAGAACGGAGAGAGGTTGAGCTGAACACCCTGAAGTCTTGGGTCTATGATATTTCCAAGTACGATCTGGATAGATGTGTTGATAATTGCAACGTAGATGATAACAGTCCATTCTGGTGAGAACTGAATGACAGCCATCAGAATAGTAATTACAGTTGCAATGATGGAACCAATATTAGGAATGAAATTCAATATGAAGGCCATGACACCCCATACCAATGGGAAATCGAGTCCAGTAAAGACAGCAGATAGGTAGAAAAGAGTACCAGTTGCTGCGCTGATGATTATCTTCAGTAAAAGATACTTTGTGATCTGCTTGTTTATTCTTACTAGCAAGCTGGTAAACTTGTGGCTGTTCTCTCTAGAGAATACAGCAGCCATCTTTGGTCTGAAACTTGTTCTTTCAAGGAGTAGGAAAAGCAAAGAGAGGATGATGACAAAGACATCACCTATGATGGAGACAGCTTTTGATGAAATTGAGGAAAGACTGCTCATCAAAAGGTTATACCAATCGAAATTCAGGGAGCCAAGGAATGAATAATCTGGTCCAAGATTGTTATCATAGCGAGAAATATAGAGAGATAGCTGTTTATCAAGTGATATTACCCTATTGTAGTAGTAAGGCATCTTCCCTATGATCAGGTTAATCATCCTGAATGTTGTATAAGTCAATATTAGAATAACGAAAATAACTATAGCCAATACCAAGAAGATAGAAATGTATTCAGGAACCTTGAGCCTCTTCAGGTTATCCATCAGTGGGTTGACCAATGCAAAAATAAGTATTGCTATGGCAACTGGAATCATCAAACTGGCTGTAACCTTCATCACAAAGAGAAAGAGGATGACAGATAGAAAAACTAGACAGTTCCTTATCTGTTTCTGGTAATTGACACTCTTCAAGTTATTCATATTCAAAAATGATAAAGTACAAGACAAAAAGGGACAAGGAGTTTATTCTTATCTCTAATGGAAAAAGAGAACTATCTTGAACGTATTCATATAGTCCTGGTAGATACTCAGGACGGAGCAAATATTGGCTCGGTATGTAGAGCAATGAAGACTATGGGGCTTACCAGACTCGATCTGGTAACAACTAGAAGCTATGACGAGGACAGAGTCAGAACTCTAGCCCTTCATGCTTCTGATCTCTGGGAGAATGCCAGAAGATTCGAAACCCTTGAAGAAGCCCTCAAGGACAGTGTCTTTACTGTTGCATCCACAAGAAGAAGAGGCAAACACAGAAAGCTTTCTGCCTACTCCCCTGAGCAGCTTGCAGAGCATATAAACAAAATTCCCGAGGGCGATATATCAATCGTGTTTGGACGAGAATCGGATGGACTCAGAGATGATGAGGTAATGCTCTGCTCTTCTGTTGTAACAATTCCAACAAGCGACAAGTTCCCATCACTGAATCTTTCACAGGCAGTCCAGATTGTCTGCTACGCACTATTCATCAATGCCCAAGTGTATCCACAGGGTATGACTGCTGTGACTCATGAGAGAATTGAGAAAGCAAGTGAGGAAGCTTGTGGCCATCTAAAACAAATTGGCTACTTCAAGTGGGAAGAGGAAGAAAAATGGATGCTTCAATTCTTCAAGGACACTCTTGAAAAGGCATCACTTTCAGAGAGCGAACTTCAGCGCTTTGAAAAACTCTTCAGGAAAATTGAAAGTATCAAGGTTCACAAAAAAATCTAATAACTTTTGAAAAACAGCCCATTTTATAATTAATAATCATATGCAATTTGTGATTTATCTGAGATAATATTAGATAGAAAGCAAAAAAGGGGTAAAATATGGCTTCATTACGTTCTGATGCAGATTACATCATAAATAAGGCTATCGAAGCAGCTCTTCCAGATACAGCTGTCAAAAAGGCCTTGAAGGAATTCCCTAGCGTAAAAGGTAAGGTCGTCCTTATCGCAACAGGAAAGGCAGCTTGGCAGATGGCAGCTGCAGGCTATGAGGTCTTGGGTTCCAAGATTGCAGGTGGTGTTGTCGTAACCAAGTATGAACACAGCAAGGGACCAATTGGGAATCTCCAGATTTTTGAAGGTGGACACCCTGTTCCAGATGAAAACTCCTATAAGGGCACTCAGGCAGCAATCGATGCAGTAACAGGCCTCACAGCAGATGACTATGTAGTCTTCCTGATCTCAGGTGGTGGTTCAGCTCTCTTCGAGAAGCCTTTGATCCCATCAGAAGATATGAAGAAGCTCACAAGCGAGCTACTTGCATCCGGTGCAGATATCACACTCATGAATACGATCAGAAAGAGAATGTCTGCTGTAAAGGGTGGAAAGTTTGCAAAGCTCTGTCAGCCAGCAAAGGTCTTCTCTATCGTCCTTTCTGACATCCTCGGTGACCCTCTCGATATGATCGCATCTGGTCCTGCATATCCAGATTCATCCACAGCTGAAGAAGCAAAGGCAATTGCAAAGCAATACAACCTCACACTGACAGACAAGATGAAGGAGTTACTTGAAATCGAGACTCCAAAGCAGCTTGATAATGTAACAACCTATGTTACTGGATCTGTAAAGCAGCTTTGCAAAGCAGCAGAGGTTGCAGCAAAAGAGCTTGGATACGAGCCATTTACCTTGACCTCCTACCTTTCATGTACAGCAAGAGATGCAGGAGTATTCCTTGCAAACATAGCACAGCACTATGCAGATTCAGACAAGAGCCTTGCATTCATCTGTGGTGGTGAAACAGTTGTAAAACTAGAAGGAAAGGGTCTTGGTGGAAGAAACCAAGAGCTTGCTCTAGCTGCCGCACCTCTTCTTTCCAGTATCAAGGATGCTGCAATCTTCTCTGTTGGCTCTGATGGCACTGATGGCCCTACAGATGCAGCTGGTGGATATGTAGACACAGAGACAGAGAAAAAGCTCACAAGTCAAGGTATAAGCATCCCTGCAATACTAAAGGACAACGATGCATATCATGCACTTCTAAAGTGTGATGGTCTTGTTATGACAGGTCCAACAGGCACCAATGTAAACGACTTCGCTGTTCTTCTCATCAAGAGATAAGAAAAGAAAGAAAGGGACTTTGATTTAAAAAGTATTCAAGGTCCCTTCTTTTTTATCCAAACAGTTTAAGCCAGGAGTCCTTCATCGCTTTCTCTGCCTTTATTTTATCAACCTCGATACAGAAATGAGTTGTCTCAGGAATACCTTCTCTAAATGATGCGATGGTCCTTCCCCTCTCATAACCAGAGAGAAGAACTTTCACAGGTAGAGTGAGTGTCTTGAAATATTCAGGATGATCTAGATAGCAGACTGCTGCAGGGTCGTGCAGAAAGCAGACTTCCATGGCATTAGGTTCACATCTGTTGTGAAACTCAATATAGAACTCAGTCATGTGTCTAAATTTCTGTCCAACGTCACTTGTCCACAAGTCCATATCATTTCTTGTAAGAATCAACTTCTCTGTGACATCAAGACCAACAAGAACGATATCAAGACCAAGTGAAAAAAGGAAAGCTGCGTCCTCAGGATCATTATAGATATTCGATTCAGCAATTGGCGTGCGGTTTCCTCTTACGAAGAGAGAGCCACCCATTATGACAATCTTTCCTGTCTTCTTAACAAGATCTGGTCGAACCCTATATAGCTCAGCGAGGTTTGCAAGTGGCCCAGCTGCATAGATCACAAGCTCAGTGCCATAGCGCTCAATTGAAGAAGAAAGAAATTCAATTGCACTAATTTCTTCTGCCTTCCTTTTGCTCTGAGCAAATTCAACACCTCCAAGCCCGTTTGGGCCATGAACATGCAAGGAAGAGGAAACATAGGGATTGTTCCCTTCAATGCCCATCTGCCCAGGATATACCTTGACATCACTTCTTCCCAAACTGTCGAGGATTGTCAGTGCATTCTTTTGTGACGATATCTGGTCAACGTTTCCAAATGCTGCTGTGATACCAATTAAATCGTAATTCTCAAGTGTGATCGCATATGCAAGTGCAAGAGAATCATCAATGCCAGTATCGACATCCATAATAAGCTTCTTCATCGTGCCTCTTCGATAATTCCTCCAGCAATCACTCGATCGTTCCTGTCATAGACAACAGCACTCTGGCCCCGAGTTGCAGCCTTTACGAAGTCTATAAACTCAACTCTGAAGCCATCTTCAGTTCTATATACATGAGCAGGAGAGCCCTGGTGTGCTGAGCGTATCTTGACTATATACTCTTCATCTGGATCGAATTCAGTTTCACTTGAGAATGCGACATCTGAAGCAAATACAGTCTTCTGGTGCGTCTCTTCCTCATAGCCAACTATTACTTCATTCTTCAGGCTATCAAGAGCAACGACATACAAAGGACGAGCAGCAGCAACACCGAGTCCTTTCCTCTGTCCAATTGTATAATGCCAGAAACCATTGTGCTGCCCAACTTGAAGACCATCTGTTGTGACGATCCTACCAATCTTATCCTTTGCACCAATGAGGTCTGAATAATCGCCTGGGTAGAAGTCCTGGCTTTCCTCCATCCCTTCCTTGTGAAAACCAAGTGCTACATCTATCTTTCTAACTTCAGTCTTCTCCATCTCGCCGAGTGGGAAGATTGTCCTTGCAAGCTGTTCCTGTGAAAGGCGATATAAGAAGTATGACTGATCCTTCTTCTTGTCGATAGCCTTCAAGAGCTCCCATCTACCACTCTTTTCATTATATCTGATCCTTGCATAATGACCTGTTGCAAACTTATCAAAGACAAGTCCACTGCTTCTTGCGGCCTCAACAAGTGCCCCGAACTTTATCTTTGTATTGCACCAGACACATGGATTTGGAGTGCGTGCAGAAAGATATTCGCTTCTGAAATTCTCAAGAACAGTCTTTTCATAGATGTCAGCACAATCAAGAGTGTGATACTCGATTCCAAGCTTTTTGCAAAGCTCAGCTGTTTCCTTCACATCCTCCTTCTCGTTAGGAGAGAAGCAACTATTTGAAGAAAGGTGGTTTGGCATCTTTCTCCCCTCTCCCCAGATCATCATTGTGGCACCTTCAACATGGTGCCCCTGCTCTTTCAATAGATATGCTGCAACAGTGGAATCAATTCCACCCGAAAGTCCTACAAGAATATTCATGTAAGTATATTATTTGAATTGCCCTATTCTTTTCAATTATATCGAAATGCCACACACCAAATAGAGAGCAAGGTTGAATCCACCACACAAGACCATTATGGCAATTGGATTTCTCTTGAAGTATCTGATCAAGATAAAAGCAGAAAGGAATGTGATAATACCCACAATATTGACGCTTCCATCGACCTTGTCTGTAACTACCAGGATGACCATAGAGAGCGCTGCAGAGCCAATTAAGCCAACTACAGCAGCTCTGAGTGCAGATAGCACACTCTGAAGCGTTGTCAGCCTTCTGTACTTGCTATAGATAAAGAAAAGAAGTGACACGATTATTAAAGATGGGAGGATGCATCCAAGAGTTGCAGCTACAGCACCCCAATATCCTGCCATCTTGACACCAACAAAGGTTGCTGCATTCAGCGCAATAGGCCCAGGTGTCATCTCAGCAATCGTGACAAGGTCTGTAAACTCACTGAGTGTGAGCCAGCCATGCACATATACAGCCTGGTTCTGGATAAGAGGAATAGCTGCATAGCCACCTCCTATACTGAAAAGGCCTACCTGAACAAAGCTAAGGAAAAGGGACAAAAGCAATGTCATTCTGTGCTCCTTTTAAATCGGCTTTCAAGAAAACCGACCAAGCCAGCAAGGAGAATGACAATGGCTACATTCAAATGAAGGAAGTATACAGCGATGAACGAAAGAAGAATCATGGCATCGTGAACAAAATTCTCTTCCTTTACAACCTTAGAGCCAAGGCTGAATACAACATCAGCAATTATTGCAGCAACACCAGCTTGCATTCCTCTCAAGATCAAGGTGACATAGAGGTTAGTTGCAAAGAGGCGATAGAATATTGAAATGATAGAAATAATGACTGTTGGTGGAATTATCGTCCCAAGTACACTCACTATCATGCCAGGCAATCCCTGAACACGATAGCCTACAAGGATTGCACTGTTAACAGCAATCGGCCCAGGAGAGGCTTGAGCTAATGCAGTCATATCAAGCATTTCATCTTCATCGAGGTAATGGTAGACATCGACAAAGCGCTTCTTCATAAGTGAGATAATTACAAAGCCACCACCAAATGTAAATGCAGATATCTCCAGCATGGAGAAAAATAGCTTGATGAGTATTCCTTTCCTATCTTTCATATTGCCTGTTCTTCAAGTAGCTTAAGTGTTCTGATATCCCTACTTCCACCAAAGAACTTATCAAGGACAGAAGAAAAGATTGGATCTTTGGAAACTTCATCAAAAAGGGTCATCGAACTTTTGAGTTTGATGGCATCGACCAATGAACCCATCACAGTTTCAGCATCTGTGCTTTCTGTATCCATCAACACTCTAGATATCTCAACAAGGCGACGGCCAAGTATTGGATGCTTGTAGTATGCCTCTGCTTCCTCTCTATCCTTGATTGCATAGAACTTAGATATCTCACTAAAGCCAAGTCCCTGTATCTGTGGGAAGATGAACCACATCCAATGGCTTTGCTTTTCACCTTCTTCCAGTTCACGGTATGCAAGTTGATAAGTGCCCTCTTGGGCCTCAATAAATCTTTCTAGAGAATCCATAAGTTCATTATGTCAAAACTATCGTAGTTTGTTTAGACATAAAACAAAGAGACTCCTGCAAACAAATGCAGAAGCCTCTTTCATTATAAAGTTTAGAAAAGAATCACTTCTTTTCAGCTGCCTTCTTTTCCTCGTACTTCTTCTTGAGCTCGTCGGAAACACTCACTGGAACCTTACCATACTTGGAAACTTCCATTGTGAACTCAGCCTTACCCTGGGTAAGAGATCTGAGGACAGTTGAGTAACCGAACATCTCTGAAAGTGGTACTTCAGCGAGAACACGGCACATATTACCTTCCTCTGTGGAGGAGATGATCATACCTCTTCTCTGGTTGATAGAACCGAAGATGTTACCCTGGAATTCAGATGGGCCCTCAACCTCAACCTTCATGATTGGCTCGAGGATTGCTGGCTTTGCCTTCTCGTATGCATCTCTGAATGCGCCCATAGCTGCAGTCTGGAATGCCATATCTGAAGAGTCAACTGGATGCCATGCACCATCGTTTACAACACATCTTACACCAACAACTGGGAAGCCGATCTGTGTACCCTTGACCATAGCTCTCTGGAAGCCCTTATCACAAGATGGGATATATTCGGTAGGAATTGCACCACCCTTGACTTCATCAACGAACTCATAGTTCTTGAGCTCTTCCTCTTCGCTCTGAATGATTGGCTCGATGTAACCAGCAACTCTAGCGTACTGACCAGAACCACCAGTCTGCTTCTTGTGTGTGAAGTTGAAGTCAGCTCGCTGTGTAATAGCTTCTCTGTAAGCAACCTCAGGAGCACCTACTCTAACCTCTGCCTTGTATTCTCTCTTCATTCTCTCAATGTAAACATCGAGATGGAGCTCACCCATACCCTTGATGATGGTCTGTGCTGATTCTGGATCAACATAGGTCTGGAAGGTTGGGTCTTCCTTGGTGAATCTGTTGAGAGCCTTAGCCATGTTATCAGCAGCCTTCTTGTCAACTGGCTCGATAGCGAGGGAGATAACAGGATTAGGAACATACATAGAAGTCATGGAGTAGTTGAGCTTTGGATCACAGAAGGTATCACCTGAAGCACAGTCGATACCGAAGAGTGCTGCAATCTCACCACATCCTGCTTCGTTGATATCTTCCATTGAGGAAGCATGCATCTTTACAAGACGACCAATCTTGAACTTCTTGCGGTTTCTTGTGTTGAAAAGTTCATCGCCCTTCTTGATCTTACCCTGGTAGACTCTGATGTATGTGAGCTGACCATACTGTCCATCCTCAAGCTTGAAGCCGAGAACTACTGGTGGGAGATCTGGGTCAGATGGAAGCTCTACTTCCTTTTCCTTGTCATCAAGGTCAAGAGCATAGTTCTTTACATCTGTTGGGTTTGGAAGGTAATCGATGACTGCATCGAGAAGTGGCTGGATACCCTTGTTCTTGTATGCAGAACCCATGAATACTGGGCAGAGGCGGAGAGCAATGGTTTCCTCTCTGACGACCTTCTTGATGAGCTCAACAGGAATCTCTTCCTCCATGAGCATAGCTTCCATGAGCTCTTCAGAATTCATGGAGATAGTATCAAGAAGCTCTTCTCTCTTAGCATTTGCCTCGTCAACGAGATCTGCTGGGATCTCAGCGACTCTGAGCTCAATGCCATCATCACCAGCATCAAAGTAGTAAGCCTTCATCTCAACGAGGTCTACGACACCCTGGAGCTTATCCTCAAGTCCGATTGGAATCTGCATTAAAACAGCATTGAGGCCGAGCTTGTCTATGAGCTGCTGCTTTACACGATATGGGTTTGCACCAGAGCGGTCACACTTGTTGACAAATGCGATACGTGGTACATGATATCTCTTCATCTGGCGGTCAACAGTAATAGACTGGGACTGAACACCAGCAACAGAACAGAGAACAAGAATTGCACCGTCGAGAACTCTGAGAGATCTCTCTACCTCAATAGTAAAGTCTACGTGACCCGGAGTATCGATAATGTTGATCTCGTGGCCCTTCCAAGAGACGTTGGTAGCAGCGGAAGCAATTGTGATACCTCTCTCTCTTTCAAGCTCCATGGAGTCCATGGTAGCACCTACACCATCCTTACCGCGGACATCGTGAATTGCGTGAATCTTACCGCTGTAATAGAGGATTCTTTCTGAGAGTGTGGTCTTACCGGAGTCGATATGAGCACTGATACCAATGTTTCTCATATCAAGAAGTTGCTGGTTAGTAGCCATTTTTATTTAACCTCACAAATTAAGTTCATTTCTAAAATTTTCATGGACACAATATCCCCATTTGGATACTGATAATCCGAGTTGGCATAATATTGTTTTTATTACATTTATTCAAGTCCCCTATCTGCAAAAAGGTAAACGAGATAGCAAGAAAAAGCAAAGGGCAGGTTTCCCTGCCCATATTGGAAAGTGAATATAAAATTATGAAGCACCCTTTGTATAAGGCTTTCCACATTCAGCTGGTGCATAGTTCTTGCCACTGAAGAGAACGAGAGCAGCAAGAGTAACAATGTAAGGCAGAATGTTGAAGACCTCTGTTGGAAGGACACGAAGTGCTGGGAAGTTTGCTGAGATGATAGAGAATGCCTGTGCGGTACCAAACAGGAGGGATGCTCCTGTGATTCCGATAGGATTCCATCTTCCGAAAGAAACTGCAGCAAGTGCGATAAAGCCCTTACCATTGATTGTATTGGAGGTGTACTGAATTGTCTGTGTGAGAACTACACAGCCACCTGCAAGACCACCGAGGATACCACTTGTGATTACAGCACCATATCTGATTGCACGAACATTGATACCAACGGATTCTGCAGCAGCTGGGTGCTCGCCACAAGCTCTAAGGTGCATTCCAAGTGGGAGCTTGAAAAGCACGAACCAAGCAAGGAAGACAACAACCAAAGCGATGATTGCTGTTGGGTAGATTCCAAAAGGACCTGCCTGCATACCAAGCTTGAACTCCTTGGTTCTATCAGCGTGGAAAAGAATCTGGCTTGCGAAGATTGTTACACCATCTGCAAGGAGTGTGATACCGGTACCACTTATTGTCTGGTCTGCCGAGAGATCGATAGCTGCAACAGCATGGATGATGGAGAAAATACCACCGATACAGGAGCCGATAAAGAGAGCAAGACAGATCGATGCACCATGAGGCATACCTGCTGCCTCCATCAATGTATGGCTAGCTGCTGCTGCACATCCTCCAAAGCCCATGAGACCTTCGAGGGCAATATTTGTTACACCACTCTTCTCGCTTATCATGCCACCGATAGCGGTGATGAGTATTGGAGCGGTCATCATAAGGATGGAAGGAATCATTCCAAGAATAGTACTCATTTTGATGCCTCCTTCTGAATTCTCTTCTTATCGAGATAGTTGTTGAGTATCTGCAATCCACTCCTTAATGCTATGAATACAACGATAAGGCCCTGGATGATGAAGGTTATTTCCTTAGGTATATTCTTGGACTGCATCAAAGCCTGAGCGTTCTTGAGAAGGCCGAAGAGATAACCTGCAGCCAAAGTTCCCCAAGCTGTACAGTTACCTACAAGAGCAACTGCGATACCGTTGAAACCATATCCATCCTGTCCTGAGATAACTCTACCATAAGTAAATGAGCCAACTGCTACGATACCGCCACCGAGGCCTGCGAATGCTCCAGCGATTGCCATTGAGAGAGCAATGTTCTTAACAACTGGGATACCACTTGCACGAGCAGCCTCTTTGTTGAAGCCAGTTGCTCTCATGCCATAGCCAAGAGAAGTCTTTTCCATGATGAACCAGAAGAGAATTACACAAAACAGCATGAAGAAGAAGCCATTGTTGAGCATTGAGTTGTTTGTAAACTTCTGGAAAAGTGGATTTGTAAGCATTGCAGTCTTTGGATAGTTTGCGGTCTTGAAGGTGTTTGCACCAGGAAGCTGCAGACAGATGATTCGAGAAAGATACAATGCTGTATAGTTAAGCATAATCGTGGATACGACCTCACTTACCTCATATTTTGCCTTCATGACACCACATACACCACCCCAAACGGCACCTGCAAGGGATGCGAAGATGAGGATTGAAAGCCAGTGGAGTACTGGAATCTGAGGTCCAAGAAGTGCAATTACTTCAGCAACTGTCATTCCGATTACATACTGTCCTTCTGCACCGATATTGAAAAGACCAACGCGATTTGCAAATGCCATCGAAAGTCCACAGAGAACAAAAGGAACAGCATAGTTGATGGATTCAAAGAGGTACCTAGGATTCCACTTGCCATTATCTAGATTGTAGCCACTGAAAGCCTGGAAGATTGCCTTGTACATATTGCTTGGCTTTCTTCCTACCAAAGCTACCAATATTGTTCCAACAAGGAAGCCCAGAAGGACGACCAGAATGGAAACAAATGCATCATTGGCCAAAAGCTGCTGAAGCCTTGTGCCATCTTTCTTTGTCTTAGCCATTATTTATCACCCTCCTTCTTGGAACCGGCCATCATCATACCGATCTCATATTCAGAGATCTCACCGGAATTGTATGTACCTACCAGAGTACCTTTACTTATTGTTGCAATTCTGTCACAGAGGTTCATGATCTCATCAAGTTCGAAGCTGACAAGCAAGATTGCCATACCCTTGTCTCTCTCTGCCAGAATTCTTCTTCTGATATATTCGATAGCACCTACATCGAGGCCTCTAGTTGGCTGAGCAATCAGCAATACCTTTGGGTCGAGATAGATTTCTCTAGCAACGATTACCTTCTGCTGGTTACCACCAGAGAGGGAACCTGCTGGAGTTGAACTACCCTCACCTGCACGTATATCGAAGTCCTGGATAAGACCATCTGCTACATTTACCATCTTTCCAAAGTCGAGGATACCGAACTTGTCAGCATAGGTCTCTGTATAGTAGTCCTTGAGAGCACTGTTCTCACTGATGGAGAACTGCTTTACGATACCATGCTTCTGTCTATCTTCAGGAATGTAGCCAAGACCGTTCTTGATTCTCTCCTTGATAGTCATGCCACTGATTTCCTTGCCACAGAGCTTGATAGATCCGCTCTGGACAGGAAGAAGACCAGTGAGACCTTGCAAAAGTTCACTCTGACCATTTCCATCGACGCCTGCGATACCAAGAATTTCGCCAGCATAGAGCTCGAAGGATAGATCGTGGACCTTTGGAAGTCCAAGGGCTGTATCGACTCTGAGATCCTTGACTTCAAGGAGCTTTTCACCTCTATGGCATGGCTGCTTTTCAATTTCGAATTTTACAGCACGTCCTACCATCATCTCCGCGAGGTCTTTCTCAGATACATCGGCAACTTTGACAGTTCCAATTACCTTACCTCTTCTGAGAACAGTACATCGATCTGCAACAGCCTTGATCTCCTTGAGTTTGTGGGTGATGAGGACAATGGTCTTGCCTTCTTCCTTCAGAAGCTTGATGATTTCCAACAGCTCGACAATCTCCTGAGGAGTCAGGACTGCAGTTGGTTCGTCGAAGATGATGATATCTGCATTCTTGTAGAGGACCTTCAGAATTTCAACCCTCTGCTGCTGACCTACTGTGATGTCATCGATCAGAGCGCGTGGGTCTACGTGAAGATTATAACCATCAGAGAGTGCCTTTACTCTCTTTTCTGCAGAACCTGGATCGAGAATACCACCCTTGGTTCTCTCGTTTCCCAATACAATGTTCTCTGTTACGGTGAAATTATGGACCAACTTGAAATGCTGATGGACCATACCGATACCGAGCTCGGTAGCGACATTAGGATTCTTGATATCAACAACTTTTCCATTGATCTTGATAGTACCAGAATCAGCACTGTAGGCACCAAACAAGATAGACATCAATGTTGATTTGCCAGCTCCATTCTCTCCGAGCAATGCAAGGACCTCTCCCTTTATGACATCCAGTGTGACATTATCATTTGCGATAATGCCAGGAAATGTCTTGGTGATCCCTTCCATTTGAATAGCATATTCTTGCACAGGTATTCTCCTCGTCCTTCTACTTTGTACACAGGCAAATTACCTGTGCCCAAGATAGAAGGGGCGACATGCCAATGCACGTCGCCACCTATATAATTCAAGAATTAGTCAATAGCACCGAGACCAGCTGGTACGACACCTGCCTTGAGAGCGTCAGCGTACTTGCCGATAATCTTGGTCTTGCCAGAAATGATATCAGCCTTAGCAGCATCAACCTTTTTAGCTACGTCAGGAGAAAGAGCCTTGTTGGTCTTTGCATAGTCAACACCGTTCTGAGCGAGACCATACTCGACAATACCACCTTCGAACTTTCCTTCCTTGACCAGTTTGAGAGCTTCGAGAGTTGCATTTTCAACCTTCTTCTCCATGGAGGTAAGAACTGCAGAATCGGTCTTTGTGTAGAGACCATCTTCGTACTGGTCGGAGTCAACACCGATTGCCCATACATTCTTGCCAGCAAGACGATATTCCTTAGCCTGTGCAATAGTACCGTTACCAGAACCACCAGCTGCAGAGAATACACAGTAGACACCGTTATCGAACCAGTTCTTAGCCTGTGCCTTTGCCTTATCTGGAGCACCCCAGTCGTTGGTATAGTAGTCTACGATCTCAGCATTAGGAAGGATTGCATGGATACCCTGGATGTAACCCATCTCGAACTTTGTGATTGTTGAAGAAGGAACACCACCGATGAAACCAAACTTAGCATTCTTGACACCCTCAGCCTGAGACTGGAGAGCAGCAACGAGACCGACAAGGTAGGAACCCTCTTCTTCCTTGAAGATGTACTGGCGAATATTTGGACTTGAGAGCCAGTTTACATCAACGATCATATAATTCTGGTTAGGGTTCTGGCTTGCAACCTGCTCGACTGCGTCAGCGAATGTAAAACCAGTAGCTGCGATAAGACTATAGCCTTCATCACTTGCCTGCTGCAGGTTAGGAACATACATATCCTGAGTCTGTGCAGTTACAACATCATAGTACTTGCCGCGATTTGAAGCATTTGCAACTGTATCGCCATAGAAAGCTGTGATACCTCTCCAAGCAGCAGCGTTGAAGCTCTTGTCATCGATACCAGTAGCATCAGTCATGAGACGGATGGTAGGTGTATCGTCAGCCTTAGCAGAAGAAGCTTCCTGAGAACCACCAGCAAAGATGGATGTCATTACAACTAAAACCATGAGCAAAGCTAGAATTCTTTTCATTATTATCCTCCAACAATGATATAGATTCAATCTTCGCATATTGTAGCATATAAGACTTGAATCTGAGAAAGGTTTTTAGCAATAAAAAAGATATTTTTCAAAACCTATGACATAGAAATTTAACAAAATCAAATTGATAAATCCCCTTCAAATGTCATATCTCTGCCTTAAACTCATCATTTCTGATGGTAAAATATTGAATAATGCATAAAAGTATTGCTTTACTCGTGACATAGTATTGGACCACAAAAGTTCGGTTTATCATCCATTGCTGTCGCCACAGCGACAATTCTGTCCCGATATGGAGACTACATAATATCAATATAGATATATAGGAAAATGACAAAGTAAAGGACTTTGAGACATAATAGTTTTGTTTATTTTATTTCCAAGATTTAGTATAGTTAGAGAACAAGCTAAAGGGAGAGAAACAAATGGCTACTGTTTTTGAAATGATCATAAATGGGGATATTCCATCCACCAAGCTCTACGAAGATGAACTGTGTCTTGTAATCCTTGATATAAACCCAATCAACTATGGACATGCACTAGTGATTTCAAAGAAGGTATACCCTACTTTCACTGATTGCCCTGCCGAAACCCTTTCCCACATGATGGAAATTGCAAAGAAGGTAGACAGAAAACAGAGACAAGCTCTTGGTGCAGAGGGTACAAATATAATCATCAACAACTCACCTGCATCAGGCCAGGAGGTCCCTCACCTTCACATCCATGTCATTCCTCGCTTCAATGGTGATGGAAAAACAGCTGCGATCGAAAAGGGAAAATACGATGCTGATGCTCTTTCGGCCATGGGAGCAAAGCTATGCCTCTGATAAAGCGCAGTATTGTTGTACTTTCAGTAGTACTTCTTCTAAGTTGCGCTTCATATACAACTAAGATGGGAATGGAAAGAATCTCTATACCAGAAACCACCAATCTTCAGAGCACAGCAATAAGAGACCTTAAGTAAATCTTAGGAGAAGGGTCATGGATAGGAATGAAATCATAATCGATTACTCACGCGATATCCTTGCGATGACAAAGGCCCTCATGGCCGAAGTCGACATTGAAGCTGAACTTCCAAACAAGAATGCTAAAATTATCATCAAACCCAATCTGGTAGTTGCAACAACCCCTGATAGTGGCGCAACCACTCACAATGAAATAATTCAAGGAATCATCGAATTTCTGCAGTCCAAGGGATATAAGAACATCATGATAGCAGAAGGTTCATGGGTTGGAGACAGTACTCTCAGAGCCTTCAAAGTCAATAACTACATAGAGTTTACCAAAAAGTATGGAGTTCCCCTTCTGGACCTAAAAGGCGACGACTATGTGACAGTAAACAGCCATGGTATCAAGATGGAAATATCAAGGACTGCGATGGAGTGTGACTACCTCATCTCTCTTCCTGTATTGAAAGGTCATTGCCAGACCAATATGACTTGTGCGCTCAAGAACCTCAAAGGTATCCTTTCTGACAAATCAAAGAGACTTTTCCACTCATTGGGTCTTCATAAACCAATTGCAGCCCTCAATGCGGCAAAGTGTGCAGACTTGGTAGTTGTCGACTCTATCTGTGGAGATCTCGACTTTGAAGAGGGAGGAAACCCAGTTGAGACAAACAGAATGCTTATAGCTAAAGATTCTGTCCTCATCGACACATATGCAATGCTCATGCTTGGATATTCCTTTAACGATGTGCCTTATATTCCTCTTGCAAAGGAGTATGGCGTTGGCTCAACTGATATCAAGAATGCAAAGATAAGAGAGCTTCACAAGCCAGAGAGTGTAAAAGGCACACAGCCAACAGGACAAGCAAGACAGCTTGCAAGATTCACTGAGCAGAGAAGTGCATGCTCTGCTTGCTATGCATCTTTGATCCATGCTCTCAAGCGCCTTGACCAAGAAGGTATGCTTGGCCTTGTCAGAGGAAAGAAGATCTGCATCGGTCAAGAATTCAAAGGCCATGAGATGGATATCGGAGTTGGAAAGTGTTGTGAAATGGCAAAGCATGTAGCTAAGGGGTGCCCACCAACTGCCTCATCAATATTCAACATGCTGCAAGATCTGTGATTTGACTTTCAGGAAAAATTATTTATCTTAGTATACATAGGAGACAACAATATGATTTTACATACAGATTCACTTGGTTTTGACAAGATTGTTCTTGATAAGAATAACGACCTCGTACTCGTTGATTTCTTTGCAACTTGGTGTGGACCTTGCAAAATGCTTGGTGCAAACCTTGAGAAGCTCGACAAGGAAGTTGGAGACAAGGTAAAGATCGTAAAGGTCGATATCGATGAGAGCCCAGAGCTCGCTGAGAATTTCGGCGTTGAATCAGTTCCAACAATGCTCATCTACCGAAAGGGTGAGAAGGAAATGCAGGTTGTTGGAGCAAGAACCGTAGACGATCTAAAGAGAATGCTTTCTCTCTGAGAGAACAATAAAGGGCTGTAATCTAGTCAAGCTTAAATCAACTATCATTACAGCCCATCATTCTAGATAAGTAGACTCATTATCAAATAGCCAGAATTTCTCCTGATGAGAGTCCTGTACATCTAGATATCAAGTCAATTGGTATCCCCTCGTTTTTCATCTTCTGAACTATTGCTGACTTTTCCTCCTCACGACCTTCCTCACGACCTTCCTCACGACCTGTCGCAATTCCTTCCCTAACTCCTTCCTCGCGACCCTTCGCAAATCTTTTCTCGAGTCTCTCTTCATACTCCTCTTCGTAGATTTTATCCAATTCACTCTGCATTATTTCTTTCCTCTGTTTTCTCTATATTCTCCATCCTCTCTCTGAGTCTATTATAGTGATATCCAGAATCATTTTGAAAATCTTATTTCGAGATGAAATAGAA
>JAFVDZ010000060.1 GCA_017478205.1 Spirochaetales bacterium
ATCCATTATTTCTCCTTATTCTCCAGTGGTGCAACTTTGGTCGGTTACACCTGGATTATAAGGAGTTTCCTTTTTCTGGGTATAGCTAAAAGCTTTCCGGAACCTCCACAGGATGTGGAGGTATTCGTTGATACAATAAAACCCCCTTGTTGGATTTGCTCCAACGAAAGGGGGTCAGTACAAAAACCGATCCTCACTTTTTTTGTCATGAACTCAACACTCTTATTACTTCAGGAAGCAGCTGCTTCTTTCGTGATAGTACTCCAGGAAGGTTGAAGACATTCTTCGACCTCTCCTCGTATATGAACTTGTAGTTCTTTGGGTAATCAGTTGTAAAGAGAATCGAGTTGTCCTTGATTACATCTGTGACGAGGAGCATTGCCCAATCTATTCGCTCGGTCCTCATAACATTCTCCAGCGCCTCGATATACTTATCAGCAACTGAATCGACATCATCGAGTGTAGTGACTTCAACCTGTCCGATACCGAAGTTGACATTGAGTTCATTATACTTCTTGAAGTCTCCGCCAATAACCTTCATGACATCGAGTCTTGAAAGAGTGTCGCCATCACTGAAGAGTTTCATGCAGAAATCTTCCATTGTTACGTTGGCAGCCTTGCAAAGGCGCTCTGCAATGATTCTATCAAAACCAGTAGTAGTTGGACTCTTGAGCATTACAGTGTCACTCATAAGACCTGCAAGCAGCACTTGAGCTGTTATTGGGTCTATCTCCACCCTATATCGAGCAAACTGGTCTGTTATGATAGTACAGGTTGACCCGACTGGAGATGCAATTATAGTAATCGGCTTTCTAGTCTTAGGAGCATCGAGTCTGTGATGGTCTACGATTTCGATGATATCACTCTCTTCGATACCTGCAACTGCCTGCCTTGCTTCATTGTGGTCTACAAGGATCATCTTCTGGCTTGGTTTATCAAGGAAACATCTTCTTGTGATGAAGCCTGTGAAGTGCTCGCCTGAAGAATCGAAGACAGGAAGTCCTCTGAAGCCTGAGTCTATAAGGATACTCTTTGCTGTATCAAAGAGCATATCCTCCTTGATAAGAGGAATCTCCTTCTTGGAAAGCAGGTCAGAAACAGGAACAGCAAGACGGAGTAGCCTGATTGTCTCAGCAGTATCTTTGTTACTTACATATACAAAGCCGTTATATGGAGAAAAATCAATTCCTTCCAAGCTATCTTCCTGAACACCAGTAATGATGATACCTGGAAGTTGATTCTGAATTGCATACTCGATATGGTCTTTCCTGCATCCAACAACTAGAAGCGACTTCATGTCACTCTCTCTGAGCTTTTTCATAAAGACATCCTTCTTCATGGCACCTACGATCAACGGAGCCTTGAAGGAAAGGTTCATGTCTGCTGGCTTCTTGATGAAAAAGCCATGAAGAACTCTTGGGATATTCTGGATTTTGAAGTTATATACAGGTCTGAGGCCAACATTCTCAGTCAAGAAGTATTTTGTGATCTCATCGACTGAAAGCAGTCCCTTGAATTCTCCATCATCCATGATTGGTACAACTGAAGGATTCGATTGGTTGTACATATTCATGAGTTCATAGACAGGATCGTCAGCACTCAGGACCAGAGATGGGTGTCTTACGACATCTGATACTCTTGAGTAGATATCCTTGATAAGTCTAGGTGGTTCAAGGCCAAGGCGGTCGAAAAGCCCCTGTGCAATCTTGTTAAGTGGACCCAGGACAACAGGAATATAGGTATTTTCCTCATCCAATTTATTTTTTAGAACACTGTAGCTCCATGCAGCTGCGACAGAGTCCATATCTGGATTTCTGTGTCCACAGATAAAAACCTTTGCCATCTTTTCCTCCCTTATCCCATTATGATACTATTTTCACATTAACAATAACAAGGATTTAAACAATGCCAAAAGTAATTATTGCAAACGATCATGGAGCTGTAGAACTGTCAGCGAAAATAAAGGCTCATCTTGAAAAAAGAGGCTTTTTAGTTACATGGCTGGGAGTCAAGACAGAAGAGAGAGTCGACTACCCTGATATGGCAAGAATGGCCACAGAGGAATTTCTGAAGGGTGGATATGATTTTGGAGTTGTCAACTGTGGAACAGGTATTGGAATTTCAATCTCTGCAAACAAGGTTCCAGGTATCCGCTGTGCTCTAATTCACGATCTATATACAGCAGAGCTTACAAAGAAGCACAACAACCCTAATTTCATCGCATTCGGTGGAAGATGCAACTACCAGGATAGTGTCGAAGATATGCTAGATAGGTTCATCGATACCCAGTTCGAAGGCGGAAGACACGTTGAGAGAATCGAAAAGATGATGAATCTCGATAAACTCGTATAATGTGAAAGAAGCAGAGCGCTTGCTCTGCTTCTTGCTTCTTACCTGTAGTAGTCTTTCCAGGTTCCGTGTATGTAATAATCGAAGTTGATCACACTGAAAAACAGCGAGAACTTATTCTTGCACCAATTGTATTCAGCTCCAAGTTCGAACATCCTTTCTCTTTTTCCCATTATCGGTGTTCCGAGTGAAAATGGTGTCACTGAAACATATAAGCTTGTCAACTTCATCTCATTATCATCATTTTCCTTGCTTGCTATAAGTCCTGCAGAAACAAGAGTATTGCAGCTTGGTCCCTGCACCTTGCTTCCTGTCGACCTATCTCCAAGCAATGCCATCGTAAAGCCAGCACCGTACTTGTTGTGCTTCAGCAATGATGGTGTGAGTTCACTTGCTCCCCAGAGCATCACTTCACTTCGCTTTGTAAGCCCCACATTCAGGCCGTAGCGAAGATTCAGTGACTCCTTTGCAAATGAAGAGCCACTATACTGTCCAAATGAAAGCGATACATCAAAGGTGTCCCCTGCATTGAGAGATAGGACAAATAAAGATAATAGAACAAAAATTATCAGAGTTTTCTTCATAGCCTCACCTCAATTGAAATAATAGGTTGCCCTGATGAGCTCGAGTCCCCATCCTTCATAATCAAGACCGTTAAGATCGATAAGGATGAATGGCGCAAAGAAATCATATGTGAAATTGACATCCTCAAGATGAGCAGGTGAAACACCGAGTCTTAAGAGTGTCAGATTGTCACGATATGTAGAGATACCTGCCTTGACTTCAGGGGAAAGCAATGTCTTGTTTGTAAAGAGGAATGTAAGTGGATGATCAAGGTATGTGAGTGGAGAGTAGCCTAAGAGCACCTCATAACCCATCAGGCCAAAGCCATCACGGTCAAAACCGAATTTGAGACCTGCTTCTACATTGAGGCATCGATCTGAAAAGATATCGACATCAAAGTTTACAGATAGTGCATTGTGACTATCTCTATCAAGGGAATACCCTTCATAGGATAGATCATAGCCGAAGCTTACGGCAAAAAGGGGAAGAGAAAGAACGAACAAAAGTAGAACTGCAATTTTCTTCATGCTCAACCTCCGTAGTACGCAGTAAGGAAGGAAAAGAAACTTCCTTCTCTTTTCTTACTTTCAATGGCATATTCCATATCCATGAGAGTCATATTGCTCTCCCTCAGCTTGCCCTGCTCCAATGACATCTTTGCAAACTCTTCTGAGTCAATTACAAGTGCAATCTCATAAGAAAGTCTCATTGAACGCATATTGAAGTTTGGTGAGCCGATCATAGTGTATCTGCCATCGACAACCATCAGTTTCTGATGAAGCATGGAAACTTCCTTTCCAGTCTTTTCATACCAGATCTCAACGCCCATAGAGACAAGCTTTTCAAAGAAGTAGGCTGTACCCTTTCTTGTGTAGCCTCTCATATCGAGAGGGATGACCATCTTGATGTGAACTCCCCTATCGATTGCACTCTGGCAGGCTGCAAGCATATTCTTGTCAAGCAGAGGAAGATAAGGAAGCATGTATATCTCTTCCTTTGCAGAATTGATCAGAGCTGAGAACATATCGCTCATATTCTGATTGCTTCCTGGCCCCTGATTGAAAAGATATCCAACAAGTGTATTCTTGCTCTCATCCTCTTCACTCAATGTGTCGAATTCACTTCTGACAAGCTTCTCGACTGAGATGTCGTTCCAGATGTTGACGAACTGGTCAGTGAGAGTTCTCGAGAAGTCAGCAGACTTGAAGATGTACATACTATCCTTCTGGAGGGCAGCACCTTCAGCGCCGAGAGAGATGTAGTTCATGTTCATGCCACCGATACAGGTGTATACACCATCGACGACGATGAGCTTTCTGTGGTCGCGGTCTATCAAAGCCTTTGGATTTACAGCTCTCAAGAATGAAAGAGGATTGTATTCGATAAGGTGGACACCTGAATCCCTTAGGAAGTAGATAGGAGTCATCACAAACCTGGTGTCTGTCATATCATATGATGAGGTTCCATCCATGATCATATAGACTCTCAAGCCTTCACGTGCCTTCCTTGCAATGGTCTGATAGAGTTCATTGAGACCATCACAATCGGAGCCGAGGAAGGTAGAGATAAGGATATAATCCTCAGCTCCTTCAATCAGCTCAAGATATCTTTCTCTGAAAGCAACTGCATCGAAGTAACATTCTGGTTGTGAGAGCATGAGCCTTTCAGAGCCAGAAGCTTCGAGCTTCTCATTGATCGACAATGATGGATCTTTGAAGAAATCATCGACAAATGGCTTTGTCGAACTTATACAACCAGTCATTGTCAGCAGGGCACAGACAACCAGTGCAATTATCAAATTTCTCAATTTGTATCCCCTTTAAAGTCCTCAGAGGATGAAAGGATGTGGCAATAGATCACCAAAGGTGTATCTTTCCACATTTCCTTCTAAATCGGACAACATGATTGGTGTATCAGATTTACAGAATTGAGACAACACCTGAAGGCAAATTGCACAGGGCGGAGCTGGTGGATTTGCATTAGAAACGACAATCAGAGATGCAATTTCTATCTTCCCCTCTTCACTGATTGCTTTTACAACAGCACTTCTTTCTGCACAGATAGTGCCTCCAAAGGAGGAGTTTTCGACATTTGTGCCTGTAAATATTTTTCCACTCTTTGCTGATAGAAGTGCTGCACCTACCCTGAAGCCAGAATATGGCGAGAACGAATTGAGTCGAACAGCCTTGGCAGCTGAAAAGAGCTGTCTTTCTATATCATTTACTAAAATACCCATCTTCACCTACTTACTTTGAGATAGTGTCCATCCCCTGTCTTTCCATGGTATTCAGGACCGTCAACGATACACTTGCCTCTGAGGAATGTCTTTACGACCTTGCCCTTCACCTTTATACCCTCATAAGGTGTGAAGCCACAGGCTGAGTGCAAAGCTGAGGCTGTGAGTGTCCATTCCTGCTCTGGATCATAGAGGAGTATATCTGCATCGGAGCCCTCTTCGAGAGTGCCCTTTCTTGGATATAGACCAAAATACTTTGCAGGATTCTCACATGTCAGTCTAAGAACATCCTTCAGTGTCAGCTTACCTTCATCAACAAGTGTGTGGAGCATTGGAAGAAGCTCCTCTGTACCTGGAATTCCTGGATATGTCTTTCTGACATCTGGGTTGGTAAGCTTCTGCTCAAGTGTAAATGAGCAGTGGTCTGTTGCAACGACCTGGATCTCTCCATTTATGAGTGCTTCCTGCAATGCTCTATTGTCTTCACTTGTTCTAAGTGGAGGAGTCATAACATAAAGTGCACCTCTTGGACCTTCGAGCTTTTTTCTTTCCAAGAATAGATAGTGAGGAGTTGTCTCAACGATTACTTCTCCTCCTCTTGCTCTCAATTTCCTTACGACCTCGAGGCCTGCCTTCGATGAAAGGTGTACAACATAGAGAGGGCAGCCTGTTTCATAGGCAATATCGCCAACGTACTGAATTCCCTTAGCTTCGGCTTCGCTTGGGCGCAGATCTGCGTGGTCCTTTGGGAAATATGTGCCATCCCAAGCCTTGGAAAGTGAAGTAATTACTTCATCGTCCTCACAGTGTACAGATACCATCAAGCCAAGCTTTCCACAGAGAGAAAAGACCTTCTTCAATTCTTCTCTATCCTCGACGAGATATCCTACGTCACGATATGTTGTAAACAGCTTGATGGTTCCAATACCCAGTTTCTTTATCTCTTCAAGTTCCTTTTCAAGGGAATCTCTGTACTTGTATACGCCTTGATGGAGTGCATAATCTATAGCCATCTCCTGCATCTGGGAAATTCGTTCCTCACAGCTTTGAGCCAGACTTATCTTATTATCATCTGCAAAGTCGACGATGGTTGTCACCCCGCCGAAGGCAGCAAGCCTGCTTCCTTCGATGAAGGAATCTGCAGTAACTGTTCCTCTACTTATAAGATGATAGTGTGTATGCGCATCAATGAGACCCGGCATGACATATAAGCCTGTTGCATCTATGGTCCTTGCCTCTTCCATTAGCGAGACGTCAAGATTTTCTGAAATATATGCAATCTTAGAATCGACTATCAGAATATCTGCCTTTCTTTCTCCCTGTGATGTAACAAGGAGACCATTTTTTATAAGTGTAGTACCCATGACAAATCTCCTATTTCAAATAGTATAGCTAAAAGGTTGTGCATTTAAAGTAATTTTGAATTTATTTTCTTCAACTTTCGTATCTATAATTTTAGTATGTACAATAAGAAAGCTTATACAGAGTGTTCACTTGAAGTTATTTCCATCACTCCAGATGTTCTTGTCAGTGGGAGCATCAACGATGAACTTGAAAAAAGGATCAGAAAGATAATCAAGGAAGAATCCCCTATTCAGAAGCCGCTTCTTCTCAAACGGCTCATAAACTCACTGTCCCTCTATAAGGTTGGCTCTGAGATGGAAAAGTTCTTCTCATCATACCTACCAACTCTCAACCTTGATGAAACAACTGAAAATGGGATAACTGTATATCACGATCCATCTGAGAGCCTCGACAGCTATCGTTTCTCAGACTCCTCCCTTCGCTATAGCTACCAGATACCACTCTGTGAAGCTGCGCTTGTCATTGCAGAGCTTCTTTCTCGCACTGAAAGCACATACAACAAGAAGTATCTGCTCGATCTATTTTCAAAGGAGCTTGAATATCAAAAGAAAGGAAGCCAGGTCGTAGCCCTTTTTGAAGCATCCCTTGCATATGCAGTTTCCAATAATATGGTAACAATGACGAAAAACTATAGATACAAAACAAACAAAATTTAGTTTTACATCAAAATAATATCTATATTTTTCGTTTTTCAATTATTTTTAGTGGAATACTGATTTTTCCTTTACAAAATATTATGGCGAGAATTATCCTTAATCCATAGAATGTCCAAAAATATGGAGGATTAATAAATGTTGATCAACCTCGAGAAGCATCCTGAAATCATTGAAAAGAATGCACAGCGCTGTCGCGAGAAGGGAATCACCCTTCCAACCTTCTCTGAAATGGTCCATCCTGAGACCATAAGTGATGAGATAAAGAAAAAGCTAAAGAATACAGGTCTTTGGGATGTAGATCCTGTAAACCTATATAGAATCACATGGCACAACGAACCAGTTGAAAAAGGTGGTGTCTATGGTGGAGTAAACTTCATCGAGATTCCAAGAGAAATCACTGGCACAAAAGCAAGAATCATTGCTCTTGCTGGTAAGTTCTTCCCATGTGGCGTTCACAAGGTTGGTGCTACATACTCCTGTCTTGCACCAGCTCTCGTAACAGGTAACTTCGATGCAGTTGAACAGCAGGCAGTATGGCCATCAACTGGTAACTATTGCCGTGGTGGTGCTTACAACTCTGCACTTCTCGGCTGTAAGAGCATCGCAATCCTTCCTGAGGACATGTCCCAGGAGAGATTCAACTGGCTCAAGACTGTTGCAGGTGAAATCATTGCAACTCCAGGCTGTGAATCTAACGTAAAGGAAATCTTCGACAAGTGCCATGAGCTCGATGAAGAGAGAGGCAAGCACATTGTAATCTTCAATCAGTTCGAGCAGTTCGAGAACTACCTCTGGCACTATGAAGTAACAGGCTCCGCAATCCTCGAAGCACTCAAGACACTCGGCGTCAAGGATGAGAATGTTCGCTGCTATGCATCCAGCACCGGTTCTGGCGGAACTCTAGCAGCTGGTGACCACCTCAAGGATGTATATCCAAACATCAAGATTGGCGCAGGTGAAGCTCTGCAGTGTCCTACCCTCCTCAGAAATGGCTTCGGCGGACATAGAATCGAAGGTATCGGCGACAAGCATGTACCATGGATTCACAATGTAAAGAATACCGATATGATCTGTTCTATCGACGATCAGGATTGTATGGATATCTTCCGTCTCTTCAATGAGCCAGCTGGTAAGGAATATCTCAAGAGTATCGGAATCAAGGATAAGGATATCGAGAATCTCTCACTCTTTGGTATCTCCGGTATCGGTAACATGCTCTCTGCTATCAAGATGGCAAAGTACTACGAGCTCGAAGAGGATGATGTTGCTATCACAATCCTTACAGACTCTGCAGTCATGTATAAATCCCGTCTTGCAGAGCTCACAGAGCAGCAGGGTCCATTCACACCTGTTGAAGCTGCAAAGGTTCATGCCGCAGCACTTCTTCACCAGGGAATCGACAATGCTCTTGAGCTTGGCTACTATGACCGCCTGAGAATCCACAACCTCAAGTACTACACTTGGGTTGAGCAGCAGGGAAAGACCTATGAAGAGCTCAACAGACAGTGGTATGACAGAAACTATTGGAAGGATATTCCAAAGCTCATCCCTCAGATTGATGCCCTCATCAAGGAATTCAATGACAAGATAAAGAAGTAAATCTTCTTATTACGATGCCGGGCAAGTTGTCCGGCATTTCTTTTTTTTCCAAAGGAGTCAATTATGAAATTCAAGTATGTTTGCCATGACTGTGGTAAAGAATATGTGACTGATGATATCATGTACCTCTGTCCTGAATGTGCAGACCATCAGGAGAAGGGAACCTTCATGAAAGGTGTTCTCACAGTCATCCTGGACGATGAATATATGAAGAGTCTCAAGAAGAAGGAGCATGTAACAATGTATGACTTCTTCCCTTACGAGGTGCCAGAAAAGGAGACCTACCCTGTTGGCAATACTCCTATAGTGAAACCAAAGAGACTAATTGAGAAATATGGCCTCAAGAATCTTGTCCTCAAGCTCGACACTCAGCTTCCTTCAGGCTCCTTCAAGGACAGAGCAAGCCAGCTTATCGCGGCTCAGGCAATCCACCATAAGATCAAGAAAGTATGTCTTGCTTCAACTGGCAATGCAGGGGCTGCAATGAGTTGTGCAGGCGCAGCCTATGGCCTTGATATCATCCTATTTGTTCCTCAGACTGCTCCGATCAACAAGTTGATGCAATCTGTTCTATATGGAGCTCATGTTGTACCAGTGAAGGGAACCTATGATGATGCATGCCTTCTATCTGTTGAATATTCACGCCTCAAGGGTGGTATTAACAGAAACACAGCATATAACCCAATGACAATCGAGGGAAAGAAGAGTATCTCAATTGAGCTCTTTGAACAGCTTGGTAGAAAGTGCCCTGATGTTATCTATGTACCAACTGGTGATGGCTGTATCCTCGGTGGTGTCTGGAAGGGCTTTGCCGATCTTAGACAGGCTGGAATAATCGAGAAGATTCCTCACATAGTCTGTTGCCAGTCAAAGAAGAGCAATGCGATAAGTCAGGCATTCAAGAGTGGTAAATTCCTTCCTATGGAAAATCCTACAACAATTGCTGATTCCATTTCTGTCTCTGCACCTGAAAACGGTCGTATGGCTGTTTATGGCATCAAGGATAGCGAAGGCTGGTGTGTGGAGGTTGAAGATGAAGATATTCTCTCTGCCCAGATGGAGCTCACAAGAGAAGCAGGCGTCTTTGCAGAGCCAGCTGCAGCCTGTGCATTTGCAGGCTTCAGGAAAGATTTTGAGAACATCAAGAAGAAATTCGGTGATGATGTAAAGGCTACAGTTCTGTTAACAGGAACTGGCTTCAAGGATATGGCTGTATTCGATGGCAGAGTAGAAGTTCCAAAAGCGATAGAAAACAGCGTAGAGGCTGTAAAGAATCTTCCTTTCTGATAAGTGATGGGCTGGATCAATTCCAGCCCGCTTTCTTATAGAGGAAGAGTTATCCTTCTTCCATCCTCTCTTGATGATTTGTAGATTGCCTCGATTAGCTCGATAGCTTTTCGCGCTTCTCTTCCATCAATCATAGGTCTTGTTCCACTCCTGATGTTTTCAGCAAAGGCTTCAAGCTCCTTCATGTGGCCATCTTCCTTCTCATCTCGCTTGTTAAGAAATTTCTCAATGATAACTTCATCTTCTTTCGTTGGATTTTTCATATCCCAGGCTGTGAGATAATTTTCTTCCATGACGATAGAGCCTTCTGAGCCGTAGATTTCAATCTTTTTCTTGTAGCCAGGATATGAACTCGTGGTGCCTTCAATTACACCAAGCGCACCATTTTCAAACTCGAGTGTAGCAGCTGCTGTATCCTCGACTTCGATCCTTTCGTGTCCTATCGTCCTTATTATCCCACCTACACTCTTTACAGGCCCCATGAACCACCTGAGAAGGTCGACAGCATGGATTCCCTGGTTCATCAATATACCACCACCATCTTTGTCCCAGGTTCCTCTCCAGAGAGCTGAATCATAGTACTCCTGGCTTCTATACCACTTGATATATGCATCGGCAAGAGCAATCTTGCCAAGCCTGCCAGAATCTATAGTTCTCTTGATAATCCCACTCAGCTCAAAGAAACGGGAATGGAAAACTCCAGCAAGCAATACATTGTTTTCTTCTGCTGCTCTTATTATCCTATCAGCTCTCTGGGGAGTAACTTCCAATGGTTTCTCAACTAGTACAGGCTTATGCGCATTTATTGCAGCAAGAGCACCCTCAAGGTGGTCACCTGAGGGAGTTGCTATAATAACAGCATCTACAGATGAAAAGAAAGAATCGAAATCTTCAAAGCCTTTGCAGTTATACTCCTCAGCAAAGGCTTTCGCCTTTCCTGAGTGTGGATTATATACAGCAGCTAGATGAGATCCCTCAATTGCCTTGAGAGAGCGAGCATGTACTTTTGCAATTATTCCGGTTCCAATTATTCCAAAGGCAATACTTTTCATAGAGACAAGATCCTCTCCCAGATGCTATCTACAACAGGAATTCCATTTTCAAGATTCTTTCTTCTTGTTCTTATCGAATTCTGGCCTGGATATCTTACTTCGTGCCCCTCTTCAGATGGAATTGAAGAAGTCACACTTTCAATGATTCTTTCAACAAGTGCGCTGTTGTAACTGTCCTTACCACACTTTGGGTCAATTGCAATAAGTACCTGAGAAAGTCCATACTCGGCCTTTTTAGTTCCAACGTCACTCACACAATTTCCATCTGAGAGGATAGATGCGATTAAGTCGAGGAGAATCGACAACCCACTTCCTTTCCAAAATCCAATAGGGAGAACTCTTCTTGTCTTGAAGATGCTACCTGGATCTCTTGAAAGCTTTCCTTCTTCATCGTAGCCACCATAGACAGGTAGCTCTTTATTCTCTAATGCCATCATCTCAAGCTTTCCATAGCTGAATTGACTCATTGCAGTGTCAACAACGACATGCTCTCCGTTCTCTCTTGGGACAGCCAATACAAATGGGTTGTTTCCAATTCTATTGTCTTTTGCTCCCCAAGCTGGCATATTGGGCATCGTATTTGTCCAGCAGATTCCGATCATGCCATTATCTACAGCCTGCCAGCCATAGCTTCCGCCTCTCATCCAGTGATTTGTATTCCTGATCGCAACAATACCAATGCCTTGCTCTCTTGCAATCTCTATTGCCCTATCCATTGCCTTTGCAGCATTGTTTGGGCCAAGTGCAAGCTTTCCATCCCAACGTTCAAAAGAACCAATTGCAGCAATCTTCTCTGGTCTTGCCTTAGGATCTATATACCCCTTGTCGATATAATCTATCACGCGAGCAAATCTATTTACGCCATGTGAATAGACTCCATCCAGGCTATTTTGAGCCATCAATGTAGCACAGATAGCAGCCTCCTTTTCATCAACACCTTTTTTCATCAGTTTTTCAATAAAGACATTTACAAGTTCTTCGTATCTAACTGTCATACTTTCGCCTCCCCTTTATTTGAATAATTTACACTTGCAAGAGAATATTTCAAGAACCTATTATTGAAATATGGACAACTGGCAGCTACTTAATTACTCCATTATATTATAGGAGGTTACCAATATTGGGATCCACAATCAACGATATTGCAAGGGAAGCTGGTGTTTCTATAGCTACTGTCTCTAGAGTAATCAATGGTAGCGCTCAAGTCAGTGAAGAAACAAAAAAGAAAGTAAAGAAGGTGATGGAAATGCTGAACTATTCACCTTCCCTCATTGCGAGAGGACTCAAGCTTAAATCGATGAAGAATATTGCACTCTTCGTCTCCTCTTTTCTCAATGTGAACCACATGCGAATTGCACATGAGATAAATAGCCACTTTTCAAAGCTCGATTACGATGTAGTAATGTACGAGACAGGTAACTCGACCGAGGGGCTTGCAAGGGCGATGAAAAGAATCATAGAAAAGGGAATGGATGGTGCAATCTTCATCGGATCATCCTTCCAGGTTCTGCTTGAGAAGTCTGAAGAGACAAAGAAACTCATCTCATCCATCCCAACAACAATTGCAAATGGCTGGGTCGAAGGCACATATGGAATCTTTGTCGATGAATACAAGGGAATGAAGGATGCTGTGAAGCACCTTGTCTCCATAAATCGCAGAAGACTTCTATATCTGAAGGGAACTGATTCAATTTCATCAGACAACAAGCTTGCAGGATTTATTGATGGCTGCAAAGAAGAAGGCCTTGAGGAGTTTACTCACATCAGAAGTGAAAATGATATAGAAACGACAAGAAGGCTGTTCGATGAAAGAAATCTTGCATCTAAGTATGATGGCATAATATGCGATGAAGACAACTATGCTCTTGTTGTCATAAAGACACTCAAGCATTTGGGCGTGAGAGTTCCGGAGGATGTAGCTGTAATTGGCTGCAACAACTCTGATTTCTCATCTCTCTCAAGCCCTGGAATCACAACTGTAAACAATAAGCCTGAAGATCAGGGCATTGAGTGCGCAATTATCCTGAATGAGATTCTCTCTAAGGGCAGTAGGCTCGAAAAGAAGATCCTCATCACCATCGAGCCTGAGTTGGTCATCAGAGAGAGCACTTCTCTCAGCTAAGTTCACTCATACCAGTATAGAGTGCATAGTATTTACCCCCAAGAGCGATTAGATCTTCATGATTTCCCCTCTCTATTATCCTTCCATTCTCAAGCACCATTATCGCGTTGGAGTTTCTGACTGTTGAAAGACGGTGAGCAATTACAAATACGGTCCTTCCTGCCATCAGGCGGTCCATACCGGATTGTACAATCTGCTCAGTGTGTGTATCGATGCTGCTTGTCGCTTCGTCCATGACAAGTACAGGTGGATCCTGTACAGCAGCTCTCGCAATAGAAAGTAACTGTCTCTGACCCTGGCTTAGCCCTTCACCATCGCTTTCAAGCATTGTGTCGTAGCCATTGATCATCGTCATTATGAAATCATGGGCACCTGCAAGCTTTGCAGCCTCAACTATCTCCTCATCAGTTGCATCAAGCTTTCCAAAGCGGATATTCTCCTTTATCGTTCCCGTAAAGAGATGAGTGTCCTGCAAAATGACACCTACAGCACTTCTGAGATCTTTCTTTAAGATTTTGTTTATGTTGATTCCATCGAATCTTATCTTTCCATCCTGGATATCATAGAAACGATTCAGAAGATTTGTAATTGTCGTCTTTCCAGCACCTGTAGAGCCAACAAATGCAATCTTCTGCCCTGGCTTTGCATAGAGAGAAATGTCATGAAGGACTAATTTATCAGGATCATAACCAAAATCCACACCATCGAGGACGATATCACCTCTCAAAGGTGTGTAGGTTGTCTCTGAGCCATCGTGGTGAGGATGCTTCCAGGCCCATATACTGGTGTGCTTATCACATTCTGTCAGCTTTCCATCCTCTCCTCTTTCCATATTGACGAGTCTTACATAACCATCATCAACTTCATCATCTTCATCGAGAAGAGCAAAGATTCTCTCTGCACCTGCAAGAGCCTGCAGGAAGAAATGGACTTGCTGAGAAAGCATTCCAATTGGGTTTGTGAAGGATTTTGAAAGTTGCAGGAAGGCTGCAATGCTACCAACTGTATATGCACCACCTGTGATAAAGCACAGGACAGAACCAGCAAATACCAATATTACATATTGTAGATTTCCAATGTTGTTGCTTACAGGTCCCATGACATTTGCAAAGCAGGAGGCTGTCGACATAGTCTTACGAAGATCTTCATTCAGCACTTCAAATTCAGCCTTGGCCGTCTCTTCATGTGTGAATACCTTCACGACCTTGCTTCCTGAAACGATTTCTTCAATATAACCATTCACTTTGGCCAGGTTCTTCTGCTGCAATGCGAAGTTCTTGCTGCTCTTGTCCCCTATTACTTTAGTGAGCTTCAATAGAACACAGACACAGAGAATGACAATTGCTGTCATTATAAGGTTGTTCCTTATCATGGCAATAAAGACGAAGACTAATGTGAGAGTTGAAGATATGACCTGCACAAGTGATTGGCTTATCATCTGTTGGATAGTATCGACATCATTTGTAAACAGACTCATTGTCTGTCCATGCTGATGTTTGTCAAAGTAGGATATTGGAAGCTTCTCCATCTTCCTGAACATCTCATTTCTGAGTCTCTTGAGCGCATCCTGGCTCACACCTACCATGAGCCTTGCCTGAGCATAGACAGACATGATTCCAACAAGCATTATTGCAGCCCATAAAATGAGTGCCTTCAAAAGAGGTCTATAGTCACTACTTTTTTCTCTTGCCATTGGCACTATATAGTCATCGATCAGGAGGGATAGCATGTTGGCAACAAAGACTGTGACCAGCGATGAGATGATTACAGAAAGGATTACGAAAAACAGGATGTAATACTTTCCATCGAAGATGAACTTGAAAAGCCTTTTGAATGTCTTCTTTGGATTCTTTGCTTTCTGAGGAGCAAGTCGCTTAAGCTTAGCCATTTTCCTTACCTCCCAGTTGAGTATTTACAAGACCTCTATACATCTCATTTCTTTCAAGTAGTTCAGAGTGTGTACCAATGTCCTGAACTCTTCCTTTGTCGAGGATTATTATCCTATCTGAATCGATTACGGAGCTAACACGCTGTGCGATAATGAACTTGGTCGCATCAGGACTTATCTCTTTCAATTCCCTCCTAATCTTTTTATCAGTTGCAGTATCAACTGCACTAGTCGAGTCATCGAAAATGAGAATCTTAGGCTTCCTGACAAGAGCCCTTGCGATACACAGTCTCTGTCTCTGACCTCCAGAGAAGTTGGTACCACCCTGATCTACAGGAGCATCGAGACCAAGTGGGTTTGAAAATACGAAGTCTGCGGCACTAGATTCCAATGCCTTTTTTATCTCTTCATCCGTGACACTTTCATCACCCCACTGCATGTTGCTTCTTATGGTTCCTGAAAACAGTTGATTCTTCTGAAGTACGACACTTACATTTCTTCTGAGAGCTGAAAGACGGTATTCCTTTACATTGTGTCCACCTACTCTCACTTCTCCATTTGTTGCTTCATACAAGCGTCCTATGAGAGAAATGAGCGTACTCTTTCCAGAACCAGTCTGGCCCAGGATACCAATTGTTTCACCACTTTCAATATCGAACTCTATATCATTAAGGACATTCGCATCTCCTCCATATGAGAAGCTGACAGCCTTGAATGATACTGAACCATCAGGAACCTCACTGATTCCATTTTCATTCTCATCCATCTCACTTTCTGTCCTCAAGACCTCAACTATTCTCTGAGCTGAAGCTCTGGACATAGTAACTGTCAGGATTATGAATGCAATCATCATGAGATTCATCAAGATCATCATAGTGTATGTGAACACACTCATGAGTTCACCTGTACCAAGCTTTCCATCGAGTATCAGATGGGCACCGAACCAAGCAAGAAGGAGCATACATGCATAGCTTATGAGCGTCATGAATGGATGCATCATAGCTATCTTCTTCTGAGCTAAGACAAAGTCATCATGAATTGATTGGCTTACAGAATCGAACTTCTCTGTCTCATACTCTTCCCTTACATTTGCCTTGACTGTCCTTATACCTGTAATATTCTCTTCGACAGTCCTATTCAGGTTATCATACTGCTTGAAGACTCTTGAGAAGATTGGATGGACACTTGTCATGTTGTTGTAGATAAAGAGAGCAAGGACTGGAATTGCTAGAGCAAATATTATTACAAGTGAGCCACCATTTCTGTACACCATGATGATTGCGATAATGAACATTATCGGGGCTCTGAAGCAGATCCTTATGAGCATCTGCATACTATTTTGAACATTCTGCACGTCTGTTGTGATTCTTGTGATCAGAGAGGAGGTAGAGAAGGAATCGATATTCTTGAAGCTGAAGCTTTCGATCTTGTCGAAAATATCATGCCTCAAGTTCTTTGCAAAACCTGTACTTCCCTTGGCAGCTGTAAAGGAGCCAAGGACACCGAATGTAAGTGAGCAGAGTGCAGAGAGAACGATAAGGATACTCATCCTTTCTACATAGGCCATATCGCCTCTATATACGCCATTATCTATGATCTTGGCCATCAACGTTGGGATGAGTACTTCCATAAGTACTTCACCCACCATCAAAACTGGTGTTATCAGGGCATAGAATCGGTACTCCCTGAGACTTTTCATCAATTCCTTTATCAAATCAGGTACCTCGTAAGACAAGAGATAATATAATGACAAATTGAAATATCTTCAAAGAAAATAAGTAGATTTGTCTCAAGATACAAGAAAACCACCAGAGTGTGGTGGTTTTCTCTTTCCATTGCCTTTTCTATCTTTCCCATCGCTCCCTGTTTTCTGAGGGCAGCCGTCAAGGAGCGTTCTTCGATATATCTCGGAAAGGGAATGTGAGATATATTTCCAAGTTCCCCTGATGTGGCAGGGTGTCGGTCGGGATATATTGGCAGATGAAGAATCTTTACTTTGAGTAGAATTCGACTACTGCCTGGTCGTGTACTTCAACTGGGATTTCCTTTCTTTCAGGAAGTCTTGTGAGCTTACCAGAGAATTCCTCTTCATTCTTCTCGAAGTAAGGAAGATTGAATGCTGGGTGACCAAGGAAGCAATTCTTGAACTGTTCGTTCTTTCTTGAGCCTTCCTTGAGGGAGACAACATCACCAACCTTGATCTGATAGGATGGAATGTCTACCTTCTTTCCGTTTACAAGGATGTGTCCATGGGATACAAGCTGTCTTGCGAGACGGATTGAGTTGCCGAAACCAATGCGGTATACAGCGTTGTCGAGTCTTGTCTCAAGCAGGATAACAAGTGCATCACCTGTCATCATGTCTGACTTCATTGCAAGATCATAGTAATGGCGAAGCTGCTTCTCAAGAACACCATAGTATGCCTTGAGCTTCTGCTTCTCACAGAGCTGCTTACTGTATTCAGTAGGCTTCTTTCTCTTTGCGAAAGCTGGGGAACCAGCTCTCTTCATTGCCTTGGGATGTCCACATACATTAACACCAAGTCTTCTGCACTGCTTAAATCTAGGAGATGTGTTTCTTGCCATAGATTTATACCCTCCGAAAAAATATGCATTAGCCGTATCTACGACACGGCTTTTCTAAGTTATAACAAAGTTATAAAGTAGTCAATAACTAAACATTGAATCTGAAGTGCATGATATCTCCATCCTGCACAACATAATCCTTGCCTTATACACGAAGCTTTCCAGCTTCCTTTACCTTGAGTTCGCTACCGTACTTGAAGAGGTCTTCACAGTTATATACTTCTGCTCTGATAAAGCCCTTTTCGAAGTCTGTGTGGATGACACCAGCACAGCGAGGAGCCTTGTCACCTGCATGGAATGTCCAGGCACGATCCTCATCAGAACCTGCAGTAAAGAAGGTTCTAAGTCCAAGGGTTTCATAAGCGGAGCGGACAAGAGTATTCAAGCCTGATTCCTCAAGGCCAACAGCTTCCAGAAATTCCTTCTTTTCTTCCTCTGTATCCATCTCTGCGATCTCAGCTTCGATCTTGCCACAGATTACAACTACCTTAGCATCTTCCTTTGCTGCAATTTCTTTTACTACCTTGACATATTCATTGTCTTCAGTGATGCCATCCTCATCGACGTTGCAAACGTAGATGACTGGCTTCATGGTAATTAGATGCATGTCATAGAGTGCTGCAATTTCATCTGGATCTGTTACTACCTGACGGGCAGCGACACCATCAGAAAGTGATTTTTTGAGTCGATCAAGGATAGGAAGTACTACTTCATTCTCCTTCTGCTGCTCCTTGTTCACCCTACCCATCTTTGCCATCTTGTCATAGCGCTTCTCGACAGACTCAAGGTCTGCAAGAGCAAGCTCGATGTTGATAGTCTCGATATCCCCAGCAGGATCGATCTTGTTGTTTACATGTATGATATCAGGGTTTTCGAAACATCTGACGACGTGAGCGATTACACCGACTTCCCTGATTGCAGCAAGGAATCTGTTTCCAAGTCCTTCACCCTGGCTTGCACCCTTTACAAGTCCTGCTATATCAACAAATTCAACGGTTGCAGGAATGACCTTTGCTGGTGGGATGAGAGAGACAATCTTGTCCAGCCTTGGGTCTGGAACACTTACCATACCTACATTTGGATCGATTGTACAGAATGGATAGTTGGCAGCTTCAGCTGGAGCTGAAGTGACAGCAGAAAATATTGTTGACTTTCCAACGTTTGGAAGTCCTACGATACCACAGTTAAGAGCCATTATTTATACCTCTTGCTTGACTATACCCATAAAAGCAAAATCTCACAAGGTTTGATACATCTACTTTTACTCTTCAAAAATATTATCTGATTCTCTAGATATCTATCTCTTTGAAACAGGACACACTTTTTTTCAAACCACAAACAACAAGAAATAGCTCATCGAACAGATTTGATTGACTTTAATCTATCTCCTCCTCTAAATTGTTCTTATGTTCGAAACAAAGTTAGAAAAGCAGAAGGCACTTCTTGTGATACCAAATGAAAATGATGAGAGTGAAATGAGGATGCATCTGCGCTCTGAGGAGCTAGAAAGTCTTGTTTCGACAATGGGAGCAACACCTCTTTCAATCATCACTTTCAATATCAGGAAGATCAATGCAGCTACACTATTTGGCAAAGGACAGGTTGAAGAGATAAAGGAGAATGTACTTTTCCATGAACCAGATCTGGTAATCTTCGACACATCCCTTTCTCCTAGAATCCTAAGAAACTTGGAAGCAGAACTTGATATCTGCTGCATAGATAGAGAAGAAGTAATCCTCCAGATCTTTGCAGATAGAGCGAGAACAAGAGAGGCTGTGCTTCAGGTTTCTCTTGCCAGAGCTGAGTATTCCCTTCCCCGCCTTCAAAGACGCTGGAGCAATCTCTCTCAGCAGAGAGGTGGCGTAAAGGGCTCAAGAGGCGCAGGTGAGCGACAGCTTGAACTTGATAGAAGACAGCTCGAAAACCAGATAGTTGCCCTCAAGAGAGAGCTTGAGGAAGTAAAGAGAACAAGAGATACACAGAGAAGCAGAAGACAGAATTCATCAATATATAGCTTTGCTCTAGTGGGTTATACCAATGCAGGAAAGAGTACACTCATGAATGCTCTCACAGGCTCAGATGTACTTGCAGAGGACAAGCTGTTTGCGACACTTGATACCACAACACGAATGCTTTCATTTTCAAAGGATATAAAAGCTACGATCTCTGATACTGTCGGTTTCGTTTCAAACCTTCCTCATCATCTTGTTAATGCCTTTTCATCTACGCTTGAGGAAGCTTCTCTTTCTGATTGCCTCATCATAGTCCTCGATGCCTCAAATCCTGATATGGAGATGGCATATAACACCACAAATGAAGTCCTCAAAGAATTAGGATGCGAGGAAAAGGAAAGGATCATAGTATTCAATAAGATCGATACAGAGGGAAATGATTTTGCACTTTCCAGAATGAGAGTGGCAATTCCTCTCCACATCGAGATAAGTGCAAAGACAAAGGAAGGCCTATCAGAACTTATGGATGCAATGAAGGAAAAGGTTCTTTCCCGCGCAAAAAGAAAAACTGTAGAGCTTGAGCTTACAGACACGGAAGCACTTTCAAGACTCTACAGATTCAAGATTGTAACAGACGTGAACTATCTTGATGACAAGGTAGTTGTAACCTACATCGAATAGTTGTCAGCTTAGACTTCTGAATTCCTTTACAGGCATCGAGAAAACAATTCCCATACCCTTCTGCTTGAGGATATCGAGACTGTTGATTGCATCTTTTATTGCCTGAGCTTTTGATCTATCTGCTACTATCATCAATATTTCTTTTTCAGGAACCAGAGGAGCACCGAAGAACTTCTGGTCATCCTCTGTACAGGTTCCTCTACCTGAGAGCACTGTACCACCAGTAGCGCCAGCTTTTCTTGCTGCAGCCATGATATCATCAGAAAGGCCATCGGCACAGATAACTTCAATAAGTTCAAAACCACACTCCATACTTTCCTCCTCACCAGCTTGATTATCGATCAAGATCGCAACCCCATATACTCCAGCTTTCATCATCTCATCCAGGAATGCACTACTCTTTTCGCTTTCAACTACGTTTATCAAAAGCTCCTTTCTTCTATCACCAAGACCCAATAGAGAGATTATCGAACTGGATGCTGTTCCCCTACCATAGAGAATCGTTCCACCTGGAGCTCCCTTGTCTCTTGCTCGGACCATGAGACGAGCAGATTTACCTCTATCAACGATTGTAATCAAAGTACTACTTTTCATCCTCTGTTCCTTCCTTTACCACGTGCTGCTTCTTTCTTGAGTAGATCAGACCAAGCAGCTCGATACTGATGACAGGCATCATTGCAACAAGTGCTATCATGCCAAAACCTGATAGTGATGAACCTTTACCGGCTGCCCCTATTACAAACGGCAAGAGGAATGTCGATGCCATCGGTCCCGTTGCAACACCTCCTGAATCAAAGGCAATTGCGCCAAAAAGCTTTGGTGTAAAGATTAACATCAATAGAATTATAGCATACCCAGGAATGAGGAAATACCAGATCGAAAGTGCATATATCGCTCTGATGAGAGAAAGCATCAAGCTAGTTGCAACTGCAGCAGACAAGAATATCATGAGCATTTTCCTTGAAACTCTGCCAAGGCTGACTTCTTCGACCTGGACAGTGAGAACCCAGATAGCGGGTTCTGCAAGCACAACACAGGCACCAAAGAGTCCTCCGATCAAGATGACAACTGGGTTTGAAATCGATGAAAGATTCCTTCCAAGTGATTCTGCAATCGAGGAAAACGAGAAGTCGACACCGAATGAGAAGATAACAAGGCCGAAGTATGCATAGAGGATACCGATCAAGATTCTTATGAACTTTCTCTTCGAGAGCTTCAGAACAAAAGCTTGCATGAGAAAACACACAATAAGTAATGGAGAAAGTGACATACCAACTGATTGGAATTTCTCTCCAAGTAGAGCATACCAGCGATGTCCTTCCTCAAGTCCTTCACTCAATATCACTGCATCAGTATTACCAGAA
This sequence comes from Spirochaetales bacterium, assembly GCA_017478205.1. GTDB lineage: Bacteria > Spirochaetota > Spirochaetia > Sphaerochaetales > Sphaerochaetaceae > Bullifex. The sequence continues at coordinate 21,701 of JAFVDZ010000060.1, forward strand.
AGAAGACCTAGTATAATTACAGCAAATATAGGGCCGATAGATGCCATCGCTACATAGCCAAAATCTGCTTCGATATCCTTCTTTCTAGTTGCTGCAACACCCATACCGATAGCCATGATGAATGGAACTGATAGTGGTCCTGTGGTTGCGCCACCTGAGTCAAATGCAATTGAGGAAATGAATTCATCCTGGAATACAGCAACTGCTATCAAGATCAGATAGCAGATAAATAGTATCCTCTTTAATGATATATGGAGAATGGTTCTAGCTAATGAGAAGGATAGAAACAAACCAACTCCAATTGAGATAGCTAGAACAAGTCTACCTGGCTCTATAGATGGCCTTACAGCAAACACTTGATTTGCAAGCACTGTTACATCAGGTTCTGCATATGTGATGATAGTGCCAAGCAGAAAGCCCATAAGGAGAATGAGAAAGAGACTTCTCATTCTCGTTACAGATGAACCTATCTTGTTTCCTATAGGGATCAAACCAACATCGACACCTAGGAGAAAGAATGATAGGCCTACAATTACGGCCACACAGGAGAATAGAAATTCTACAAGTTCGATGATAGTAGCTGAGCCCGTCAATATAGAAAGAATTGCTGATATTATCGCAATAGGGAGTACCGAGAGAGATACCTCTTTGATCTGCTTGATAAAATTCACATCTTCTCCTAACTATATATTTTCAGCAATTGTATCCATTTGGATTCATGCTCTGCCACTTCCAGGAATCAGCACACATGTCATCGATATTCTTTTCTGCCTTCCAGCCTAGTTCCTTATAAGCCTTAGTGGCATCACAATAACAGGTTGCGATATCACCAGCTCTGCGTGGCATAATCTTGTAGGCAAGTTTCTTGCCACAGGCCTTCTCGTAGGCGTGAAGGACATCAAATACACTTGAGCCCGTACCTGTTCCAAGGTTGTAGATCGAAACACCACTACCTGGTTTTAGCTTCTTCAATGCACAGACATGTCCCTTTGCAAGGTCTACAACATGGATATAGTCTCTGACACCTGTTCCATCGTGTGTTGGATAATCATTGCCAAAGACACCCAATGCCTCTCTTCTTCCTACAGCTACCTGAGCAATGTATGGAACGAGATTATTTGGAATTCCCTTTGGATCTTCACCGATCAAACCGCTTTCGTGAGCACCAATTGGGTTGAAGTATCTGAGAAGTACTACATTCCACTCATTATCTGCATGCTGGATATCGGTCAAGATCTGTTCAAGCATCCCCTTGGTCTGTCCATAAGGGTTTGTAATGTTCCCCTTTGGGCACTCCTCTGTGATTGGGACAAATGCAGGGTCTCCATATACAGTTGCAGATGAGGAGAAGATTATATTCTTCACACCATGAGCTCTCATTACATCACATAGAATTAGAGTGCCAGTAATATTATTGTGGTAATACTCAAGTGGTTTCTGAACAGATTCACCTACAGCCTTCAAGCCTGCGAAGTTGATTACAGCATCAATTTTCTCGTTATCAAAAACAGCAGATAGCTTTTCTCTATCCAGAACATCAACCTCATAGAAACGGATACTTTTTCCAGTTATCTTTTCAACCCTTCTAACTGCCTCGACAGATGAGTTTGCAAGATTGTCGACAACGACGACCTCATAGCCGGAGTTGATAAGTTCTACACATGTGTGGCTACCGATATAGCCTGCACCACCTGCAACAAGTATTGACATGATATGTTATCTCCTATTGGTTATGTAACCATAGTATCAGTTATTGACAGTTTCAGTAATAATCTCTGTTGCACTCTGACTAGATTTCTCTACAGAGTGATCCTTGTTTATTATCTCAATTGGTAGATTGATAGTCTTTATATCCCCAAGGAACTCCATTTCAACAAGAACACGAGAATTCTTGTTCATTTTAATTATCTTACCTTTGAAATCTTTCAATGGGCCAGAGATGACAACTATAGAGTCACCTTTTTGCATATTGTTTATAACCTTTACCTTGCTTGCTGTTATTCTTCCTTCAAAAGAGAATATCCAGGCAGCATATTCAAGATCCTTTCCCTTGAGATCAAAAGTTCCATCAGAATATTTCAGTAGTCCATAGCTAGATTGGCTCATACTCCTGATTTCCCTGTTGATCTTTCCAAGATCCTTATCAGAGTAAATCAACAGATACCCAGGAATCATAGGCTGGTCGTGTGTTATAAAGATTCCACCTTTCTTATCTTTCATCTCTCTGACAGGAAAATAAGCTTTCAGGGAATAGTCTTCCAATTCTCTAATGACCAATGCTTTCAGGAATGGAATATTCTTTTGTTCAGAACCAACTTTTACTGAGAGACAAAAATAAGGCATATGTCCAGATTATAATATAAAAGGAGAACAACAGGAATACGATTCTCCAACTCAATTGGAAAAGAGATTAGCTTTCAAGCTGAGCAAACATAAAAATTAGGATGTCCTCAGCTAGAGAAGACGATGATATTCTTGCATTGACGGATGCAGGAGCCGGTGATCGTGTAATCCCTTTTAGTGAGGACATCAGGTACCTCCAACAAAAAAATACAATAGCCGGTCATCGAATACCTACTTTGAAGGCTGGCGCTTCCCAATTCAAGGAAGTGCCTCCACTCCGATAATTAAATTGAAGGAATCGTCGATTCACTTCCCAGGATAGAGCCTTCTGTAGCCGATTACCATTTCCAGGGAGGTCTTCAATATGATCATTGAAAGACCGG
>JAFVDZ010000008.1 GCA_017478205.1 Spirochaetales bacterium
ACTTTTCACACTGATCTTATAGCGGTGTGAACCCACAGGAGTTGAGGTACAAAGTCCAAGATAGAGATCAAAAGCATAGAACTCTTCAATCCTATCTCTGTATGTCGAAAAGATTCTTTTGCACCCCTTGAGGTTTCCAAGCCCCTCTTCAGAGGAAGAAGCAACTATCAAAACACTTCTATCAAGCCTCTCTCTATTTTCCATAAGATAGAGATAGCCAAAAAGAAGGTTCACAAGGTTTGCTGTGTCATCTCCAATTCCAGGCGCATACAGGATATTCCCTTCTCTTCTCATCGGATACTCTCCAGTATCATTCTGGACAACATCTGTATGTGCCATCAGGACTGTGAATTTTCTATTTTGGGAAGTATTTATAGGACAGACGACATTCTTATCCTCATCGATATAAGCATCGTGAGAACCATTTGAATGAAAGAAATCGAGGATGAAAGATGCTCTTTTATCCTCCTTTCCACTCGGAGAAAGAATCTTTCCTAGAATTTCCAGAAGTTCAATACACTTATCTAGATTCCTTTCTATGAATGCCTCGATCCTATTCATCTACATTATCCTTGAAAACAAATTTATCGAGAGCTGCAGCAATGCCATCTTCGTCATTGGAAAGTGTAATATAGTCACAGGCAGAAAGGAGTGCATCAGAACCATTTGCCATACCAACCCCTAGGCCTGCTTCTTTGAGCATTTCGATATCATTATCGAAATCACCAAAGGCAATTATCTCCTCTCTCGGGATATCAAAGTATTCAGAAAGGACTCTGACAGCCTTTCCTTTGTTGATTCCCTTGGCAAGGACCTCAAGGATTGCAGACCCACTCTTTACAAGTGTTGCGCATTGCTCAAGGCCACTTTCTTTTAAATTTGTAAACATTCTATCAACAGGACCTGGCTCAGAATCTTTCACAAGGAGTTTAAGGATAGGAGAACCTAGAGCCTTTTCAACTTGATCGTAATCAGTAAGGTCCATCCTTATCCCTTCAAAGCCAAAGAAACGGGCTTGGAGGTCAAAGAAGTAATCATCTGAGTTTATACAATACTTGTTTTCACCAAAGGCCATGAGACAGCGTACGTGCCCCTGTGAAAGCGCTGATGCCTTCTCATAGGCCTCTCTGGAAATAGGATCGACAAAGAGATATTTCTCTCCATCCTTGATCATAGCGCCATTGATAGTAGAATAGATTGGCTTGATCCCAAGTTCAGGTTCAAGGAAATCGACACCTTTAAGAAATCGACCTGTAGAGATGACAACCCTGATTCCCATCTTTTCAGCCCTCTGAAGAGCAAGCTTAGTTCTCTCTCCTACGCTCCAGTCTGAGTGGATCAGAGTTCCATCTACGTCAGTCAAGATCAACTTGTACATACTAACCCTTCTCAGATACCAGAGAGATCCTCAAGATCATATGGAGTCTCCTGGTAGACGTAATTGAGCCAGTTGGAATAAAAGAGGTTTGCATGAGCCTTCCAGGTGACCTCTACACCAAAATCAGGTCTATCAGCAACGAAGTAGTTGTAAGGAGGGACAGTTCCATCCTTCAGAACTCCTACATCCCTGTTGTATTCTCTCATCAAGGTTCCTCTATCATATTCCCAATGGCCATTGAGGAATATCTGTCTCTTATTCTGTGTTGCGATAATATGAGGACCTGCAAAATATGATTCATCAAGAATTTCCAATTCAGGTATCTTCTTCACAGCCTCGATATCTATCATGGTGAAGCGTGAATGAGGAACGAGAAAACGGTCATCGAAGCCACGGGTCAGAGGATTATCATAATTCTTATGAAGCAATTGATGAGGGAAGACTCCAAAGAGTTTGTTGGCAAGCATCCTCTTCTTAATTCCGAAATGGTGATAGAGACCTGCCTGAGAACCCCAGCAGATATGTACAGTAGAAAAAACATTCTTTCTTGAGTTGTCCATCAACTGGACAAGAGATTGCCAGTAGTCAACCTTCTCAAAAGGAAGTTTCTCAACAGGAGCCCCTGTAATAATAAGACCATCGAACTTGTCATCAATGACATCCTCAAGACGGACATAGAATTGAGTGAGATGCTGCATATCTTCAGCCTTTCTATGGTCTGTTTCAAGCATGATGAGCTTCAAGTCTATCTGCAGTGGCGTATTTGCCAGCATGGTCATCAGCTGGATTTCTGTCGTCTCGATCGTAGGCATGAGGTTCAATATACCTATCTTGAGTGGCCTGATCTGCTGCGAAGATGCTCTAGTGTCTGTCATGACAAAGACATTCTTTCTATTTAGTTCATCAGAATGTGGATAGTCTTTTGGTAGTAGAATTGGCATATCGTCTCCTCTTGCCTTAGTTATCAGTGATTATCGTAGGATAGCAATTTACTCTTTGTCAAACCGCTATACTATTCTTCGTCATAGCCATGGCGATGTCTTTGCTCCCTATAAGAGAAATAAGACCTCTTCTCTTCTAGCATTTCAGCATCTTCATGCCCCACTCTCTTATTCCATTTAGCGTAGCTCTTGCCATCGCTTTTGACTCTTCCCTTGTTCTTTTCCTTAAGATCTTCTTCACCGTTTGCCATAACTTGAATCTATTATCTTTTTCAAAAATGTTAAAGAGAAGAAAAATGCCACCGCAATGCAGTGGCAAATATTACTTAAGAAGTTAAAAACTTACTTTGCGTACTTTTTCTTTACATAGACGATGAAAGCTGCAAGGAACACAAGACCAACAATGAAGGAGATGATCACGTTCTGAACGAAACCTGCAACAATGTATGTCAAGAAAGAGATACCTGCAACACTCATTGCATATGGAAGCTGTGTGGAAACATGGTTTACATGGTTACACATTGCACCTGCTGATGCCATGATTGTGGTATCAGAGATTGGTGAACAGTGGTCACCACAGACAGCACCTGCCATACATGCAGAGATGGAGATGATTCTCAAAGCACCTTCTGGGAATACAGCGATACAGATTGGGATGAGGATACCGAAGGTTCCCCAGCTTGTACCAGTTGCGAAAGCAAGCAAGGATGCGATGATGAAGATGATTGCAGGAAGAAGGTTCTGAAGCCCAGCTGCACTACCCTGTACAACACCTGCAACGAAATCCTTGGCGCCGAGAGAATCGGTCATACCCTTGAGTGTCCATGCGAGTGTGAGGATAAGGATTGCAGGAACCATTGCCTTGAAGCCATCAGGAAGACAAGCCATTGCATCCTCGAATGAGAGAACTCTTCTTGCAAGGTATACAATGAGTGTGATGACAATTGCAGCAAGGGATCCGAGAACAAGGCCAACAGATGCATCACTGTTTGCAAATGCATCGATGAAGTTCCACTGTGTATCTCCTTCAGAGAAGAAACCACCAGAGTAGATCATGCCGATTGTACAGAAGATGATGAGGATTGCAATTGGGAATACCAGATCGAATACAGTACCATTTGTGCTCTCTCTTTCTTCAACTACATCTTCATAGACAGCAAGAGTCTCTTCGAACTTTGCCATTGGGCCATATTCAAGGTTAAGGAGCACCATTGCAAACATGAAGATGATTGTAAAGAGTGCATAGTAGTTGTATGGGATTGCCTTGACAAACAGAGCAAGACCATTCTCACCTTCTGAAACGAAGCCAGAAACAGCTGCAGCCCAGGAGCTGATTGGTGCGATGATACATACAGGAGCTGCAGTTGCATCGATGAGATATGCAAGCTTCTCTCTGGAAACCTTGTACTTATCTGTGACTGGGCGCATTACAGAGCCAACTGTGAGACAGTTGAAGTAGTCATCGATGAAGATAAGGATACCGAGACAGATTGTAGCAACCTGAGCACCGACCTTAGTCTTGATGTGCTTCTTTGCCCAGTTACCAAAAGCAGCAGAGCCGCCAGCCTTGTTCATGAGAGCAACCATTGTACCGAGAAGAACAAGGAAGATAAGGATACCGACGTTGTAGCTATCAGCAAGGGAAGCAACAAATCCATCGTTTACAACGTGGTTCATAACACCTGTAAGAGAAGGACCTGCAAAGAAAACGCCTCCGAGGACAATACCAATGAAGAGGGATGAATATACCTCTTTGGTGATAAGTGCAAGTGCGATTGCTACGATTGGTGGAAGTAGTGACCAAAATGTTCCGTACATTATTTGTTCTCTCCTTTCTTATTCTTATTAGAAAGAACATCAATAGCATAATTGAGAGCGTCGAGTTGCTCTGCAGCAACGATAAGCTTAATATCCTGAAGAATTCTAATAGCTTCTTCGTTAGACATACTTTCCTCCTAGAAAAATGAAAAACTAATAGCGATAATAACCAATAGTTGTTGGTTTGTATATACAAAAAAGTTAATTTTTTAACATTTTGTATCAGTTTGAACAAAAATAGTATTACAGGTACTTTCTTATCTCACATCCCCAGATATCTATCAAATCAGAAAGACTTGTAGCTGCATTAGCAGGACTAGTTGACGGAAGAAGGACTGCTTTTCTACCTATGACAGGTTCAATATATCTACCATATAGTTCATATGCCTTTCTTCCATTAGTGAATATCACTTCGATCTTTGAGTTATCAAGAACACTTCTAAGATCATTAGCCTCAACACTACGAATGGATGAATCTGATGATCCTGTAATCTCACAGGAAGCAATTACATCCCAAAGTGCCAGATTCGATGAGAGGATAAGATCTTTCTTTTCCTCAATTGTCTCAGGTGTATCCCTATTCAATATTGTTGATATGACCTTCCAGAAACGATTCATCCTATGAGTATAGAAGAAGCCCTCCTCTCTTGATTTGATAGAAGGAAATGAACCCAAGATGAGGATTCTGGAAGAGGATGAAAACAATGGGGGAATTGGATGTGTGACCATAGCAGAAATTAAACCACACTTTAAAAGGTTGAAAAAGAACGACTAGTTTTCATTTAGGGACAAACACTTTGAATTATGTTCTTCAAGCCCTAAGATTCCTCTGCCATTCTTTCAAGTGTCGCTCCAGTTAGCCTATAGGTTGTCCACTCATCCATTTGGACAGCTCCAAGAGAGAGATAGAAATCGATGCTAGGCTTATTCCAGTCAAGGCAGGACCACTCTAGACGACCACAACCACGCTCTACAGTGATCTGAGCCAATTTCTTCAATAGCGCCTTTCCATATCCCTTACCACGAAATTCTGGCAGGACGAAAAGATCCTCGAGATAGATGCCAGCGCGGCCTAAGAAAGTAGAGAAGTTATGGAAAAATAGTGCAAAACCCACCTCTTTGTCATCTTCACACAGGAATATAACTTCTGCTTTCTTCTTTTCGAAGATCCACTCATGTAAAAGTTCCTGTGTAGCAACAACCTGGTCTGAAAGCTTCTCATAGACTGCAAGCTGACGGACAAACTCAAGTATCAGAGCACAATCTGTTTCTTCAGCAAATCGAATTGTCATCTCGTTCTCCCCGTAATACAAGATAACTGAATAATGCCTAAAAAAGAGATAACTGAAAAGCACACAAAGACAAACCATAGAAACTATCTTTCAGTGGCAGTTAAATCTTCTCATTGAAAAAGGTACAGCAGCAGAATAAAATCAAGTTAGCAGTATCTAACAAAGATACATCTCCACACTAATGATGTGGAGAAAAGGAGAAAATCAATGGATCTAAATCTTAAGGACAAAGTTGTCCTGATTACCGGTTCGACAGGTGGTGTTGGAGAAGCTCTTACCAAGGCATTTGCAAAGGAAGGTGCATATCTTGCAATCACCTCAACAAAGCAGGAGAAGCTTGATAAGATGCTTCCTTCAATTGAGATTGCATCAGACCACCTAATTACATTCGTTGTCGATGTAACTAAGGAAGATGAAGTAAAGAATGCTATCGAAAAGACAATTTCAAAGTGGGGTCGCCTCGATGTTCTTGTAAACAATGCAGGATATGAAGGAAAGAGTCTTCCAATCGATGTTCAGACTGTTGAGAACATGATGAATGTCTACAATGTAAATGTCTTTGGACCACTTTTTGGAATGAAGTATGCAATTAGTCAGATGAAGAAGCAGAAGAGCGGTGCTATCGTAAACATTTCATCCCAGGCATCCGTAACTGGCGCTGCTACAATGAGTGCATATGTTTCTTCAAAGCATGCAGTATTCGGCATGTCAAAGTGTGCAGCCCTTGAGGTTGCTGAATTGGGAATCCACATCAACTGTATCGGACCTGGCCCAATCGACACACCTATGATGACAAAGCTCGAGCATCAGGCTCTCGGTGAGAACGTTTCGAAGGAAGAAGCAATGAAGATATTCGCAGCATCCTACCCTAACAAGAGATATTGCAAGCCAGAAGAGGTTGCAGATGTAGCTCTCTTCCTTGCATCTGAAAAGTCTAGTCACATCACTGGCTCCCTTGTAACAATGGATGGTGGCCAGGCAGCACTCGGAAGATAAATTAGTTAAGGAGGGAAGCCACTTGGCTTTTCCCTCCTTTTTCAGATCAGAACTTTTCAGAACCAGGATAATTTCTATATGATGGGTCTGCTGCAACAAGTTCCATGAAGTTATCGATCTCGATGATGTCGCTCTTATGGCAACTTCTGATCTCGATCTTATAGTTCTTCTTCATGATCTTCATAGGAACATTTTCCCACAAATATTCCTTACCACCACGAGAATTGTAGACCTTCTTTATGTCAGCCTTAAGCTTCTCAGAGTCTTCCTCATTCCAGTAAGAGATACCATAGGCCTGATAGCAATCTTCACCACCACGGTCATAGCTCATAACATAACCATTTGACTTCTTGAAGCACCAGTCATCGGTTTCCTTCACCTTTGCTCCAAGGTAGTTGGTTGTATACTCATACTTCCTGATAACATCAGGATTGGTGATATACAAGTCAGCCTCGCAGATATAGCATCTGTCGATCATATCGATACACTTCATTATAGAAACGATGTTGTTGGAAGTATTGAACTCCTCATTCTCTATCAAAGTGAGAGTTGGATACTTCTTCTTGAGTTCCTCGAATTGATCCTTTCTGTAGCCAACAACAATATTTATGTTGGTTATCCCCTTATTTACCAATGCATCAAGGAGAGTATCTATGATCCTAACTCCATTTACTGTTACCAGTGGCTTTGGTGTATCCAGAGTTACAGGAGCGAGTCTTGAGCCAAAGCCTGCCGCCAGGATGATGGCCTTTCTGACTCTGTATGGCTCAAGGGCCTTGAGTCCTTTATCTGAGATACTCAGCTCACTTTCACTGTTGCTCTCTACATATCCAAGCTCATGAAGATCCTTAAGAAGCTTGTTTACTGTTCCAAGGGAAAGAGTAAGTGTGTCAGATAAAAAGCGCTGAGAATACCTTCCCTTTCCGTTAGCTTCCAGGTATGTAAGTAGTTCAAATTGATATCTCGAAAGAGTCATATGATTTTCACTCTCCTTTCTTTCATTCTTTCTTAGTGTGCTCTTCAGGAAGTTGAAAAGAACTCTGAATAGCACGTTGATGCAAAGGATCGTTACAGATATCGCTCCCTGCATCTCATAGTTGCTGGACTTCTCGTAGCTATTGATCAAAATCGCAAGTGGCTGATTTGAATATGTACAGAGGAAGGCAACAGCCGAGATTGTTATCATACTATTCAGGAAGTAGTATGAAAACATCTCGATAAGGGTTGAATAGGAATTTGGGATGAGAACAGATTTAAGTATCTTGAATCTCGAAATCCCTAAAGTGTCCCCTATTATCTCGTAATCCCTGTTTATCTTTGTGAGGCAATTCTTGGCCAGAAGGAATGGTGTTCCAAGGAAGTGGAATACATTGACAGCCACCAGAATTGCAATCGTTCCATAGAAGATACCATTTGTCGACTTGAAAAGGAACATGAAGCCGATACCAAGAACGATACCTGGAATGGCAATTGTTGAAACTGAAAGCAGATTTACAACCTTCGCAAGCCTTCCACTCTTTCTCACAGCTAGGTAGCCAAGGAAGTATGCAAAGCTAGTTCCAATTGCACCTGTAAGAATAGCAAGCAGTACAGAATTAATTACATACTGTCCAATTCCAAGCCCGTATGTTCCAAAGAACATGTTCCTGATGTTGATAAGAGAAAGTGTCATGTCATTTGGGTATGACTTGATGAACGTCAGGAATACAAAGGAAAGCTGAGGAAGGAATAGTAAGACAGCAACAAGGCAGAGGACAGCTATCGTAACCCAATTGAAGGATTTCGAAGGCTTTACCAACTTCTTCTGTTTCTCAGCAGAGCTATTGTCCTTGAAAGCAAGGTCGAATAGGAATGAGACTATGGAAGGTACAAGCAAGAAAAGGCCTGCAATTGCACCTCGCCCATACTGGAATGAGGAAAGTACCTCATTATACAGGTACATAGGAAGTGTCTTTGCCTTTCCTGCCAACTCCATTGGGATACCATAATCTGAGAATATCCAAGTAAAGGATGCAAAGAATGCAGAGACCAAGGCAACCTTCAAGTATGGAAGTGTCAGATGGAAAAATGTACTCAGCCTGCTTATTCCCATGATGTTTGCAGCATCATATGGTCCCTTATCTTCATATCGAAGTGCATCGTACAAGATCAGGAAGGTCGATGGGAATGAGGAGATGATAGAGCCCAAAATAAGGCCTAGATACCCTATTCCATCCACTTTAAGACCAAAAATAGTATCCAGAAAGCCATTGGTGCCGAACATTACTCTTATACCAAGACCAATGGATAGAGTTGGAACAAGCATACCAAAAGTCAACACTGTGACATAGAAATTCTTATGTTTGAGTGAAGAGGCATCCAGAAGGTAGGCAGAAAAAAGTGCAAGGAGTGTCGCGATGACACTTGAGATGAATGTATAGCGAATTGAATTGAAAAGCGAGAGATAGAAGTTCTCATCACTGAATACAAATGCTAGATCCTTGCCCTTTATATTGACAACAAGAGAAAGAAGAGGGAAAAGGACAAAGACGATGATACCGCCAAGGGCGATTAGTCTCAAATATTCCCTCTTGATGAAGCTCTTACATTGCATTGATGCTATCCTCAATTGACTTCACCTTCATATCGAGGTGTTTTACGATGAACTTCTTTACAAAATCATCAGATGGAGAGTGATATAGATTGTATGGAGTATCGAACTGAACAATTCTTGAATCATTGAGAACCATTACTCTGTCAGAAAGTGCAAAGGCCTCCTCCTGATCATGTGTTACGTAGATCATCGTGATATGCATCTTCTTCTGAATATCCTTCAAAAGAGCACGCAGGACGACCTTTATATCAGCATCGAGAGCACTCATAGGTTCATCAAAGAGGATTATATCAGGGTTCAGTACCAGAGTTCTTGCTATCGCAACCCTCTGCTGCTGTCCACCAGAAAGGTGTCTTGGTTTTTTATAGATGTGTTCTTCAAGACCAACAACCTCGACAATATCCTTTACCTTCCTGTCGATTTCTTCCTTTGAGAACTTCCTTTCCTTGAGAGCATAGGCGATATTCTCATAGACGTTCATATTTGGAAAGAGAGAGTAATTCTGGAAGACGATACCGATGTTCCTCTTTGATGGAGGAAGAGATGTAATATCCTCTCCGAACTTCATTATCTGCCCAGAATTTGGACTCTCGATTCCTATGAGCAACCGTAGGATTGTGGTCTTTCCACAACCTGAAGGCCCAAGCAGGGAGAGAAACTCTCCCCTGTTGACATCAAATGAGATATCCTCGAGAACAAGTCTCTTTCCGTACTTCTTCTTGAGATTCCTTATGCTCAGTATCTTGTTTTCCATCAATACTTCCACTTGTCCAGCAGATTCTGCTTGTATTCGTAATCGAACTGACCCTTCATAGAGATTTCTGTGAAGTCAGTTGGATAATTAGGTATTTCAGCCTTGCCCTGGTTCTTGTAAATCTTGTCAGGGTTGTACTTTGTACACTGTCTTTCATTGAGTTCATCAAAGAGATATGTGAAGACCTCCTTGACTGCGCTCTTTGTTTCCTTGCCCTTTATGATACCCATAGTAAAGAGGTTGTAGGAAGCTTCGCCATCAAGGAACACGACCTGGAGATCTGGGTTCTTGTTTGCATACTCGACGCACTGCCAGAGAAGACCAACACCAACACCTACCTCTCCTCTATCTACAGCCTTTACAGGTGCAGAACCGGAGGTTGTGTACTCCTTGATATTCTCATTGAGAGCAGCAAAATACTTTAGTGCCTCAGCTTCTCCCCTTGCTGATACGATACCATTGACAAAGGAGTAGCCAGTGCCAGAACTCTTTGGATTTGGAATTGTGATAAGGCCTTTGAACTCACTTCTCAAGAGGTCTTCATAGGTTTCAGGAATTTTAGCTCCATTAGCCTCGAGAACCTTCTTGTTTACAACAATAGTTCCATCAGTCTTGCCGTTTACAGCAAACTTCCTGTGGCTTGGGACTACCTCATTTTCATATACAGAGAAGTTGAATTCCGCTAGATCATAGAACAGGTCTGGATTCGAACTATTGAGAATCTCTGCATTTGAAACCTCGAGATCATAGAAGATATCACACTCGGTCTTGTTTCCCTCTGCCTGCAACTTTGCAACGAGGTTACCAGTACCAAGTGACTGGAAAATGACTTCATAGCTAGGAAATTTCTTTGAAACCTCAGCCTTGAGATACTCGATTCTCTCCTCTTCTGCTGCAGTATAGATTACAACTTTGTTATCAGCCTTCTTGTTTCCACAGCTAGTAAGAATGACAAAACACAAAACGATGATGAGTGTGGTTAAAAATTTTTTCATGTCTTCATATTATTCATATTCTATAATCAGTGTCAATAATGTTCATTATGAACACATAAAATATTACAAATTGAACAAATCTCTTTTATTTGTTGAACAGAAGAAAAGGATGCTCCGAAGAACATCCTTTTCAAAGTTTCGAAATTCTAGACTTTTCAAGCCTTCCAGAGTCCATGAAGGTTGCAGTAAGCATATACTGCTACAACTTCATCACCATCTACCATAGCGAAGCTTGCCTTTGGCTCTTCACCTGGCTTCAAGTTCTTTCTCTGGTTGCCACTCTTTGTCTGGAGTGCGATCCATTCAATGTAGTGGACATCCTGCATTGGGTGGTCAACAGAACCAACACATACGTTGACTGTGTTACCTACTACCTCGTAAACAGGTACGTGCTTTTCCTTAGCTGCATCAGTTGAGCATGCAACCAACTCCTGCATTGGCTCTCCACAGCAAACTACAGGAACTTCTGTATCCTTGACCTTTGCAATGATCTGTCCACAGTGAGCGCACTTAAAAAACTTCATCTCCATATAGTACCCCCTATGAATCAGTAGTTTTCTGCGTTGATTTCAAAGTATGCCTGTGGGTGAGCACATACTGGGCATACCTGTGGGGCCTTTGTACCAACAACGATATGACCGCAGTTTCTGCACTTCCATACTTTGACAGAGCTGCTCTCAAATACCTTAGCAGTCTCTACGTTCTCAAGGAGCTTTCTATATCTCTCCTCGTGATGTTTCTCAATTGCACCGACCATTCTGAACTTTGCAGCAAGTGCCTTGAAGCCCTCTTCTTCAGCTGTCTTTGCAAAGCCTTCGTACATGTCGGTCCATTCATAGTTCTCACCTGCAGCTGCTGCAGAAAGGTTAGCTGGAGTGTCACCGATACCTTCGAGTTCCTTGAACCACATCTTAGCGTGTTCCTTCTCGTTTTCAGCTGTTTCAAGGAAGATAGCTGCGATCTGCTCATAGCCTTCCTTCTTTGCTACAGAAGCAAAGTAGGTGTACTTGTTTCTTGCCTGAGACTCGCCAGCAAATGCGGTCTCGAGGTTCTTTTCTGTCTGGGTTCCTGAATACTTACTCATTTCCGATTCTCCTATTGTTGTGTTGTTGTTTTATTTATTATAAGGCATTTTTTTCCTTACAAGTTGGACATATATATATGACATTGAGGTTATAGCCGATGATCTTCTCACCGAGGCGCGCTTCGATGTCCTTTGTGAGGTCATCGAAATGGAAGTCTGCAAGAGCGCCACAACACTTGCATACCAGGTGGTCATGCTTGGTCATCTTGTCATAGCGATCCTTCTGCCCTTCTACAGCAACCCTTCTGATCTTGCCTTCCATGACCATCGCGTTAAGGTTGTTGTAGACAGATGCCAGGACCACATTAGGTTCGATTTCCTTCAGCTTGGCAAAGACCTCTTCAGCACTGAGATGATCACAGGAGCTGTTTATGATATCCAGAATCAACTTCTCGTACTTTCTTGTCTTCACTTCTAATCCTCAACTTTATAATTAGAATAATTCTAATTTTGATTTAAGTCAAGTCTCTTTTGTAATCCTCTTTCCATAGATGAATGGCTCAATGAGATAATAACGATAGAAGGAGATAAGAGGTCCTGTTCCGAATGCCATCAGGATGGTTCCAACACCAGGCTTATAGCCACAGATGAATCCAATGACGACACAAAAGAAATCGTTCATGATCCTTATATATTTGAAATGTATCTTCTTGATCTTCTCTGCTATTACGATACCGATCCAATCGTAGGCAGAAAGACCAACATTGGCTGTAATGGTCATGGCGGCACCTAGACAGCAGACTACAACTCCAAACAGCATGTAGAAGACTCTGATACCCATAGTAGGAGATGCAATGAAGGAAACAAGAATTCTTTCAGTGAACTCAGTTACATAGCCAAGCAAAGTCATGTTGATAAAGGTGTTGATACCTATATACTTTCTGGCAAATATGACCATGAAGAAGAACATGATCAGATTGAGTATCAAATATATCATGCCATAGCTGACATAGGAGCCAAAAACAAGGTAGATACCAGAAGGAAGTGAGCTGAATGGGTCTACACCTAACGCAGCTTGTCTAAAGAAAGCGACACAGACACCACACACTACAGTACCCAAAAACCCAATGAAGATTCGCTTCATCAATATAACTTTTTCATTATTCATCGTGAAACTAATGAGATTACAAATCTACTTTATAGTCAATATATTAAATGACCGATCAATCTATTCCTGTTGGCTTTGGAGCAACATCTATGACACTCAAATAGGTTATAAACAACAGCAAATATTTAAGTCACAAGAATTTAGTGCGGTATATGTTAATATTCAACTTGCGAAAACATGGGCATCAAAGATTTACTTTCGATGCCAAAGTTTTTTTGCCCTTTCATGACTTTCCAAGTCCTAAAGTCGGGTGGAAACGCGTTGGATTAGTCGATGGCTACCATGAAATAGCTCTTGGGAGAGGAATCTATCATAGAAATCTGCAACTGTGATAACACAGCGGTCTTCTGGACAATGTTTGATATTGCCAGTGACAACATATGAAGCGATGATAGGCATCTAGGAGAAATCCTTCTCGATTATTCCGGTCTTTCCAATGAATCATTTGGGATGATAAGAAAGTTTTTACCCCATTTGACAAAAAAAAGTCCTTACATTGTAAGGACTTATCAGTATTCGTGAGAGACGGGG
>JAFVDZ010000009.1 GCA_017478205.1 Spirochaetales bacterium
CACATTATTGTCTCTTAATTGTGATGGTTTTGCTGTCACTTGCATTAGTTCATTACAGTTATTGTTTGAAATTTGGCGTCTATTATAGACGTCCATATAATTCAAAAGATTAACTGGTAATTCATCTGGTTTTGATAATTTGTCTACACCATTTGATTTAAATTCTCCCAAGTCTCCAAGTTTACGCTGTTCCCAAACATCATTAAAACCACGGAAGCGAATGACTGGTTTTTTCTCTTTTTCTGCCATTTCACCTACCTCCAAGCATTTTCTTGAGTTCTTCAAGTCCCTGCATATCAAATTCGTTTCCTGTCAACATATCAATCATGTCTGAGAGTTCCTTCGCTGTTTCATCAATTTGATTCTCAACTTCAGATAAGGTAGTACTATATTTAGAAGCAAGGTTTTCAAGCTTTTTGATCAACTCTGTAACAATTGATTCAGGTAATTTAGATATTCCAGATACAAGAGGAGCAATCCATTTTTCATGCAAAAGCATCCTGGCTTCATCATCCGTTAGACACTCAATTCTCTCTTTTGTATTCAAATGAAGCGCTATAGAGGCATCTTTAAGCTGTTTTTTCAGTTTCTTTTCTTCCTCATTGGCTTCAGACACCTCTTTTAGAACAGATAGTATTTCTTTATCAAGCTCCTTTGCCTTCAATGCCTTTTTTACTTCTGGCCAAACGAATGCAGTCTTGTCTTCATTTATAAAATCTTTATCCTTTTCTTCTTCAGGAATCTTATCCAAAGCCTCTTCGTATAATGTAGTTATTTCTGCAATACGGTCTTCGTAAGATTTTATCTTAAAAACTTCATCTGAAAGGAACATTGACTGAACAAGTTCGAAAGGAAGCATGTGGCCAACCCATCCTTCTTGAACTTCTTGTTCTTTATTATCTTTTTTCTTTAATACCATATTGGAATCCACCTGCTTTGTGGTAGAAAAACCTTCTGTTTGCAGTATTTCAAGATCCACCGCAATTTTAGTCCAATCATCATCCAATATCTGATAGGCTTCATAGGCATCTACAAGAGGAATATTACTTAATCTGTTGAAAATTTCCTCACTAAGAACCGCTTCTTCCTTGGAGATGTTAATACCTGATGCATCCCGCATTAGTTCCTTGGTCAAGTATTCATCAAAGTCATTGAAAGCATCGATATATTTCTTAGTAAAAGCTGAAACAACCTCATGATCAGCCACAATATTCTTGATATTCTCTGACTTAAAATCAGCATAAGAAGCATTACGAGAAGAAAATAGTGCATCTTTCAAGCCTGGGAATGCTTTCCAGTATTCATCCAGTTCATCAATTTCCTTTTTAGGGATACCTCCAAACATGGAGGCATATATATCCCAACTCTCAGGCTTCTCGGAAGAATCAACGTAACGAGGAATATTGAGATTGTAATCGTTAGCACGTATTTCATCACGAGATACAACCCTAGAGAATTTCTCCACACTGATTCTATCTATCACTACATCAACAATCTTCTTGATGTCAGATGCACGCAGTTTATTGTTCTTACCTACCTTCGCAAAACCCTTTGACGCATCGATGATGAGCACATCAGTATCGGTGCGCTTCTGCTTCAGGATCATGATGATTGTTGGGATACCAGTTCCAAAGAAGATGTTGGCAGGAAGGCCTATTACTGCATCAATCTTGTTGTTCTCGATGAGATTCTTTCTTATCTCACCCTCTTCTCCACCACGGAAGAGAACACCATGAGGCAGAACAATTGTCATTAAACCTTCTGGCTTAATATGATACAGGTCATGAAGCAAGAATGCATAATCTGCTTTTCCTTTCGGGGCAAGACCATAAGACTTGTAACGAGGATCAGCTTCCTTGTCCGTTGGATTCCAGTTCTGAGAATAAGGGGGATTCGATACTACAGCATCTACGTATAGAGGATTATAACTTCCAACAGGATCATTTTCATCAAAATATGGCCAGTCCTCCTCAAGGGTATCGCCATTTCTTGTAATGATGTTATCTGGAAGTATTCCTCTCATAACGAGATTCATTCGCGTAAGGTTGTATGTATTTTCCTTCAGTTCCTGGGCATAATATTTGATCTTATCAGAGCTGCCAATGTACCTAGAAACACTCTTGCCAATATTTATAAGCAGTGAACCAGAACCAGATGTCGGATCATAAATCTTGATCTCAGACCTATCCTTTAGGTGATTAGCGACGATTTCAGACATGAGAATGGATACTTCTTGAGGGGTATAGAATTCACCCGCCTTCTTTCCAGCATTGGCAGCAAAGTTTGAAATCAGGTATTCATAAATAAAGCCAAGCACATCATAATCTTGCTTGCCATCCATAGGAATATCCTTGATCAAGTTGATCAAGTCTCTTATGGATTTGGTTTGGCTACCCGAACTATCACCAAGCTTGGAAAGACCAGTTTGGAGGGTATCAAATATTTTATCAAAAACCTTCTTGTGAGAAGTATTTATAAAGCGTGCAAAAGCAGACAATGCATCTCTTACATTAGACACATTGAAGTCCGACCCCATATCAAGCCATGTGGAGAACAAGTTCTCATAAGCAATAAAATACCCTAGGTTGTTCTGGATGCTGTTTACAACCTCCATGTCGGATTCATTTAGAGATTCTTTGATAACATCGTCAGTCCAATCGTTCTCCTTAAGATATTTCATTTCCTTATCGGAAAGAAATTTGTAGAAAATAAAGCCCAAGATATAATCTTTATATTCATTCGCCTCGATCTTGGAGCGCATTTTATTTGCTGACTCCCAAATCTTTGCTGCAAGTTGTTGTTTATTCATTATGGATTCTCCTTGTTTTATCCTTTATCTTTTCCTAATTTTCTTTCGAAATGCTGTCTTTTGCCATATTCATAAGAGTTCTGATCATAAAAACATGCAATATTATTCCTTTATCAAGAGTCTTTTTCTTCTTACCTAATATTTCACTCACAGTTATGATCACTCTTTCTCCTTTCGGTTAATCCACGCCTCTTCGAGCGTATCAAAATGAAAGCTATTCTTATCACAGAAGTCTTTGATTCTCTTCATGATTGTTATATTTGGGCATGCCTTTCCGGACTCCCATCGGTTTACCGTAGAAAAGGCTACATCCAGCTCTTTTGCAAATGCTTGTTGAGATAGGAAAGCCTTTTGACGAATTTTTTTTATTTCACTTGAAAAAGCCATATTGCATATCCTTTCTATTATTATAGCCATAATATAGCGTTTTGCACGCAAAAAATGATTATCGATTACTACAACTTGGGAACAGCGTAAGCTGGAAGAGTTGATTTCTCTTGGTAATGGAAAAGACTACAAGCATCTTGAAAAAGGAGTTATTCCTGTATATGGCACTGGTGGCTACATGACTAGTGTTGATCAGTATTTGTGTGATAAGGATTCCATTGGAATTGGAAGAAAAGGTACTATTGATCAGCCTTATATTCTTCGAGCACCATTTTGGACTGTTGATACTTTATTCTTTGCAACACCAAAAGATAATATCGAATTGGATTATTTATTTGGTATATTTCAAACTATTGATTGGAAACAAAAGGATGAGTCAACAGGTGTCCCGAGTCTATCTAAACAAAACATAAACACTATTGAGGTTTTTGTATCTTTTGACAAAAGTGAACAGAAAAGTATTGGGAAACATTTTAGTCAACTCGATAACCTTATCACCCTTCATCAGCGTGAGTAATAACGTCTTTATCTATATTTCCCTTCATATGGTTGGGGAAAAAGAGTCTCTTCTTTTCTTTTGTCTTCCCTTATAGAAAAATCCTATAGGGTAATCTGACATCAGACTCTTTGATGATGGAAATAAATGTAGAATATAAAAAAGAAATAGAGAGTGAGTGAATTATCAGATTGTCAATTTGAAATGATCATTCACAATTAAATCAAGTTGCTCTCTTATTTTGGAGAAATCACAATTCAAGTCCAATGTTTTAACGCTTATTTGATTTCCACTCATTTGATACTTTTCATCAATTCTTTCATTTTCTGTTGCTGCATAAAGAATCATTCCAGAAACTTTGTGTTGTTTTTGACTGTAGGCTTTCTCTTTGTTTTTTACATATGTGAAGATCTGGTACAGATTATGGGAATGCTGCTTATGAACATTAAATCTGGTTTGAGTTACATTTGTATAATACTTGGCATCAATAATAAGGACATCATTCCCTTTCGTAAGCATAATATCGCTCTGCATTACAGGAAGCATTGTCCCAATTCCATCATCCAAAGCCCAAGAAATCTGTGAGGACGATACATCCAGTAATGGAAATTCACGACGATAATACTCCAAGATGAATTTCTCATATAAATGAGACATCCGCTGCTCATCAAGGAAGTCCATCAATTTTGTACTTCCATCTGCATTAGTTTGTAAAAGGCCTTTAATCACAAGATAACAGATAGAAATCAACATTCTATAAGTCTGGTTATTTCGGTTGTATTGTATATTCCAATTGATGGAGAGAAAATCCAAAGTTTCAACATCGCTAAAATATGCGAGAATCTTCTTCAGTTCTTTCTTACGATTCTTTGAGATATCAGAACGCAATAAAAGTTCCATTGTAGTCTTTATGATTCGATTCATGTAAGAATTAACGGAAAAATCATCATAGGAACAAATCAGCTGTTGCTTAAGAATACTCAGTGTTTTTATCGTTTCAGAAACTTCAATTCGCCCTTTTACGGTTGGTAACCCCTCCTCCTTCTGAAGATAATCACGACCTAATCCACGCTTAATTTGAAAAGAAACCCCTTTTACCAATATTGCAGAACATAACTCAGCCATGTTGTCAAACTGCTCTGTGGCTATATTTTTATAGCCCTGCTCGGTTAACACCTTAAATGCATAGGAAAGCATGTAGTATATATTCTGAATTGGTATCACTTGATCGAATTCCTTAATCTTTCGCTCCAGTCTTTGATCTTTCCGGGTTCGTCAAACCAGTATTCCTTTAGCAGGGGAATGATTTCAAACTCAACAATATTGGACAGCATTTGATCTGATATATCTTTTAATTCACAGAAATAACTATGCCCTATGCAAAAACCTTCACCAAGCGAGTCATCATTTGAAATAAAATCATTCAGGCTTTTAATACAGTCAATTAATCTATTAAACTTTTTGTTACAAAAGGAATCAATGTAATCTTTGAATTTTTGATTTTCAAAGCATGGCTTCATTTCAAAGAAAGCAAATCTTCTTCGTAAAGCATAGTCCATCATAGCAAGGCTTCTATCAGCTGTGTTCATCATCCCAATAACATAGAGATTCTTTGGAACTGAGAATTCCTCATCATTGTACAAAAGCCTTAAACCAATATCACGCTTATCTGCTTCAATCAGCATAAAAAGCTCGCCGAATATCTTGCTGAGATTTCCGCGGTTGATTTCATCAATGATAAAGAAATATGGAACATCTTCACCATCTTCCTCTGCGGATTTACAGAAATCATAGAATGGACCATGCTTAAGCTCAAAACCCCCAGACTGTGTTGGTCTGAATCCCATAATGAAATCTTCATAAGAGTAACTCTGATGAAACTGAACCATCATAACACGGCTCTGGTCTTTAACTTTCATAATTGAATATGCAAGCCTCTTCGCTGCATATGTCTTTCCAACACCGGGCGCACCTTGAAGTATGACATTTTTCTTATTCATCAGCAGACTGACAAGTATCTCATACCGGTCTTTGTCCATGTAGACTTTATCGAGAAACATATCCTCATCATATGGATCCATCAGCATCTGAACTTCGCCGACAACGTCTTCATCAGAATCACTCTCAAACAACGTATTAAGTTTCTCAACATAATCCTTATACTTGGTTATGTCCGTCAAAACCTTCATCACAGCCTGCCCTGGATGTTGCCATTCTCCCCTGTTAGTCCATTTGATTTTACGCACATGCTCATATTGTTTTCGTTCTGGGTGAAACTCGTAGTCAGACTCAATTATTCCACGCCCTATTACCAGCCTCATTCCCTTCTTGGCAAATACTATATCACCGGGTTTCATTTCATTGGCAAACTGCCATGTGGCATGGGCATCGTTCTTGTATGATTTCATAGGATCAAACTTATCCTGCATTGCCTTCTTCATATCACTCTTTGAGTCATATTCAGAGAGGTTTCCAATACCATCTGGTCCTATGGCCATTATTCCAGAATCGTAGAACTCATCCCAAAATGAGGCATTATCACCAGGAGAGTAAATCCAATAATGAATAGTCTTAACTCCTTCATCCGCCAGAGCAGCTCCTGTATTCTCTCTCTGTATTTCAGCCTTCTTGGCAGCATTCTCTTTGTTGACCTGGTCAGAGTATCTCCACGCCTCGAAACTTAACTCTTTGAAATCCTTAAGTTCACTAAAATCACTCTGTAGATATGCTCGTAGTTTTTCAACAATATCAAAGTATTTTTCTGAAGGTATTTTTGATTCAATAACTGGAAGTGTTCTTACAAGATCATCCGGCATTTTGCCAGATTTATAGATGTACCATGTATTGCGCTGATCCAAATTCAAAAATGAATTTGGTGCAATCCAATAAAGACCCATTGTTATCTTGCTATTCCCGTTGCCTTTTTTGTTTATAGCAAGATCAAAATATTTTGAGAGAACACTCCTATTACTAGTGTTTGGATCATCGGCATAGGCAAGAGCAGATTCAAATAGTTCCCAAAGATCTTCAATGTCACTATCTTCCCGTTGATCGACGAAGCAGTAATAAGTAGCATTCTGGTTATTCAATACTGGGATACTATCAAAAGATGTTGGTATATCGGCCTTTATACAAAATAATTCTGCAACTGCTGAAATAATCGATATCCGATTCTCTGGCTTCATAGAGCTTTTGTTAAAAAGTCCAAAGACAGTAAATGGATCAATATCTACCAGATGATTGTCCTTTTCCAAGGTAGGCAAATTGAGACCCGTTTTCTCATATATCTGTTTGACTTTTGCTACAAGTTCTTTGCGATTGTTCTTATACTCTAATAACTTTCTAGCTAATTCCTTATAAAAATCTACCCAGTCAAACTGATTCACATTGCTCATTCTATTTAAATCTCCTTACCTTTAGGTATCCGGGCACCATAAATATCTCTAGAATATAATATTTGACAAGATTCATGTCACATAATGATAACTTTATTTCGGTTTTGATGTAGTCTTTGTATGATAAAATCGCTTAGGTAATAGATCATGGACTGGCAGAAGTATTGTGTCATAGACAACAAAACCCATAGAGATATCACAGACCGTATCAAAAGCATGCATAAGAGCATGATTAAATCAAGATACTACGTATGCTTCTATATCAAAGAAAAAGAGTATGAATACAGCCTTGATCGTCTCACCTGTCTTAAAGATCCTCAGGTTGTTGATCTTGCAGATAGATATGTATTCGTCAATGGAATTCTACAGACAGATATTGTCCTCATCCTCAAGTTCCAGGATTGGTACAAGATACAATACACAAGTGGTACTGTAGAGACTGTACACGAGAAAAAACTACAGTTGATCAAGGACAGAAAGAAGGAGCCCTCTGTTTGCAATATCATTGGCTACCTAACAGATATTGCTGCAAATGAAAATGATTCGCTATATCAAGATGAAGATGAGCCCAATTTCCTTGAAAAACAATTATCTTCTATCCCCATTCTCGAGAATACTGTCCTCTCAGCCTTGATTTCAGATAAAGAGATCAAATCAATTCAAGACGATGGGCCAATAATTGCCCCATTCTCTTCGAATGAGTCTCAATTGAAGGCAATTCACAAAGCCTTGCATCACAACATATCTGAAATTCAAGGTCCTCCTGGAACAGGTAAGACACAGACAATTCTCAATATAATCTCAAACCTACTTGTCAGAGGAAAGACGATAGCCGTTGTCTCTGGCAACAACGAAGCAACTAGGAATGTCTATGAAAAGCTTCAAAAGGAAGGTTTAGGAGAGATATGTGCATTCTTGGGAAACAAAGAGAACATAAAAGAGTTCTTCTCTCAAGATCACAGCAAAACTCAAATGCTGGAATATGCAGAAAGTTTCAGACACAGAATTGATGCACGTGAGCTAAGGCTGCTTGAAAGAGCTGTTTTGGAAATATACAGAGATATAAATGAGAAAGCAAAGCTCAAGGCCGAAATTGATGAGTTGAAAATCGAGAAAGAAATCAACGATGAAAGTTATTCAAAAGATACACTGAAGCGCCCGAGTAAACTCAAGAAAAAGATGTCTGCAAAAAGCTGTCTCGAGCTTGCTGCATTACTTGAAGCTGCCACGATAAAAGCTCCAAGTCTCTTCACAAGACTGAAGCTCTTTCTTTTCTACAAAATCGACCTGAAGAAGGAACTTGATATCTCGATAATAATCGATTACTTGCAGAATCGATATTACGTAGAAAAACTAAAGGAAAACGAAGAGACACTTAGAAAAATCGAAAGAAGATATAGCGACAACAAGAATAAGGAAACTCTAGAGAAGTTCCAGAAAGCATCAAAGGCTTACCTGATGTCTTCTCTCTTGCTAAGATATAGCAACTTGAAAGAAAAGAAATACTATGCAAGCAGCTATAGAAAGCATCAATCATTTGTTGCTCACTACCCAATTGTCCTCAGTACAACTCATTCACTTAACAGTTGTTCCCCAGAAGGTGTTCTCTATGACTATGTAATCATCGATGAATCAAGTCAGGTAAATTTGACAAGTGCCGCTATCGCACTATCAAGAGCAAAGCGTGCTATTATCGTAGGTGACTCAAAACAGCTTCCTCATATAGTTCCAGAAAACCTGAAAGGTCCTCTGGAAATGATAAAGGAAAAGTATTCTGTCCCTTCCTGTTTCGACTACACAAGAAACAGTCTTCTTGAAAGCATTCAGATAAAATATGACTCACAACTGCCAATTACATTACTAAATGAGCACTATAGATGCGATCCAGAGATCATAGGCTTTTGCAATAAACGTTTCTATGATGGGAACCTAGTTATAGAAACCCAGCATCACGACAAGGGAGGAATCACTATCATCGAAACTCCTTCCCATACTGCTGAAGGAAGATGCAACAGAAGGCAAGCTGAGATAATAAGAAGTGAAATCCTTCCTTCAGAAAAAGGAAGCAATGTAGGAATTGTGGCTCCTTATAGAAAGCAGGTTGCCTTGATAAAGGACTATATTCGTGATGAATCTATCCTTGTCGATACAGTCCATAAGTTCCAGGGAAAAGAAAGAGATACGATGATTCTATCTACTACTGCAGACAGGACCGTAATATCTGAAGACCCTGAACATATCGACTTTTTGAATAACCCAAATCTAATCAACGTAGCAATATCCAGAGCAAAGAAAAAACTGTATGTCATTGCCTCTTCAGAGGCCCTATCACAAGAGGGAACACTACTTTGTGATCTCGCAAAGTATGTTAGCTGCTACTGCCAAAGCTCCAACAAGATCAAGACCAAGGTCTATTCTGTCTTCGATCTCATGTATGACGAGTATTCCCCTATCCTACAGGATATGAAAAATCGCATCCTCAAGGTGTCTGAATTTCAAAGTGAGAATATCATTGCAACAATCATTGATGAAATATGCAGAAGCAAAAAATATGGGCTCCTTTCCTTCAAGCACAACTATCCACTAAGGAAGATTGTTAATCCAAATGATTATGAAAATACAGAGGAGAGAAACTTCATCCTCTCTCCTGGCTCTCATTGTGACTTCATCCTCTTTGACAAACTCAATAAAAGAATCCGTCTATGTATCGAGGTTGATGGAAAGCAGCATGAAGAGAAAATCCAGAAAGGTCGTGATGAAAAGAAAGATAGCATATTACATCAAGCAGACTTGAAGGTAATAAGGATCAAGACGACTGATCTGAATGTAAAGAAAAGGATAGAAGAACAGCTGAAATAGCTTAGATTTCAAGCACATCAAAGCATCCAAGATATCGAATTGAAGAATTTTCCTTTATCTTCTCTATCTGCTTTTCTGTTATTCCTCTTTCACTCTCAACCTCGATGATATAGTTATATACACCAAGATTACTTCCTTCTGGTCTATCATGAATCGTCACAAGCTCAAGACCTGCTTTATGCAAGCTGTTGATAATATTATAGAGCTCACTTGCTTCACAGCTTACAACGAATGCAGCATGGGATTGTCCATTTTCATCAAGTGGTGATGATGATAGAACATAGAATCTGGTTTTATTTGTCTCTGTGATCTGAACATCTCTTGCCAAAACAGAAAGTCCATATAGCTTTGCAGCTCCAGGGGCCGCAACTGCAGCAATTGTCTTATCATTGGTTGCAGCAACATGACTTGCAGCTGCAGCAGTGCTGCTCATCACTTTTGTTTCAGCATTAGGAAGATGCTCTTTTCTCCACTTTTCACTCTGTGTGATCCCCTGTGCATGAGAACAGACAAGAGTGATATCATCAAGAGAAGAGCCTGGAAGGCCCATCAAAGTCTGACTGATAGGCAATACTACTTCCCCTACCACATAGACTCTTTCTTCTGAGATCAAGGCATCTACATAGTTTATTACTGCTCCGCCTAAAGTATTCTCCTGTGGAATTACAGCATAATCTGCAGTTCCATCAACAACAGCTGCAATGGCTTCTGGCACTGTAGTTTTTGGCATCAGTGAAGAGTTTTCACTGAAGAAAAGCTCGGTTGCTTCTTCTGTATAAGTTCCCTTTGGACCAAGATAGCTGATACGAGCATCCTTATCGATCTGTAAAACATCCAGCTCACCCTGTGATGTCTCAAGAGACGTACTATGGCATGATGAAAATGCCAGAAGAAACAAAACAGCCAATATCAAATACAGAAATTTATTCTTTAGACTCATATCTTGCACCTTTTCACATCAGGCCACTACCCACTGTGATTGCTCCCATTATATCTATGTATATATTTATTTTGTAAGCACAACCATATATCAAAGTGCAGAAAAAAGAGAGATTTTGGATGATTTTTATCCATAATGACACATAAGAATCAAAGCACCCAGGATCAAACCCAAGTGCCTTTAGTTTTTTAGCTAATCACAACTGTGTTCTTTAGGATATAGCCTGTGTCCTTTAGAACCTTGGCAGCCTTTTCTGTATCTAATGGTTCTTCACTAGTTACAGTGCATACACCTGTCTTATGAGATGACTTTACTGACTTAACTGTAAAGTTGTTTCTGATAGCATCGTTAACATGGCTTTCGCACATTGTACACATCATGCCATCGATCTCAAGTATCGTGCGATGAAGTCCATCATCTGCAATTGGCAAGGAACTAGAACTGCAAGCATTGCAGCTTGCACAGCTACCTCCACAGGAGTGTTTACCTTTTTTATGGTTTTTTATCTGGGTCATTATGATGGCTGCAACAACAGCCACCAGAATGATTCCTACAACAAAAGTTCCCATTACTTTACTTCTTTTACCTCAAGCTTTGTAGCTTCACTGTACTTCTTGATGAAGATCATATAGAGCATGCAAGCGATTGCTGCGAGTGCGAGAACAAAACCGATAAAGTTGAAGTTGCCAGTGAATGCACCAC
The DNA here is from genome assembly GCA_017478205.1 of Spirochaetales bacterium. Taxonomy (GTDB): domain Bacteria; phylum Spirochaetota; class Spirochaetia; order Sphaerochaetales; family Sphaerochaetaceae; genus Bullifex. The sequence continues at coordinate 11,589 of JAFVDZ010000009.1, forward strand.
CAACCTGAGCGATGATGAATGCGATGACGTAAGCAAAACCACACTGATAGAGGATTGCAAACCAGGTCCACTTGGTATTGTTCATCTCACGGCGAATTGCACCGATTGCAGCAAAACAAGGAGCACAGAGAAGATTGAATACGAGGAATGAGTAGCCTGTTACAGAGTTGAATGCAGCTCCGATTGCCTCGTAAGCGGTCATATCAGCTGAGCTGTAGAGGACACCCATTGTACCAACAATGTTCTCCTTAGCAACAAGACCAGTAACAGAAGCAACAACTGCCTGCCAGTTACCCCAACCGAGTGGAGCAAAGAGCCATGCAAAGAGGCTACCGACCTTAGCGAGCAAGGAAGAATCGATCTGATCCTCACCAAGCATTCCAAAGCCCTCTTCACCGAATCCAAAGTTGGAAAGGAACCAGATGACGATTGTGGAAAGAAGGATGATTGTTCCTGCCTTCTTGATGAAGGACCAACCACGCTCCCACATTGATCTGAGGACATTGCCAACTGTTGGCATATGGTAAGCTGGAAGCTCCATTACGAATGGAGATGGGTTACCAGCGAACATCTTTGTCTTCTTGAGCATTACACCAGAGATGATGATTGCAGCCATACCGATGAAGTATGCAGAGGTTGCAACCCATGCAGCGCCACCGAAGATAGCACCTGCGACCATTGCGATGAATGGAACCTTAGCACCACAAGGGATGAAGGTTGTAGTCATGATGGTCATACGGCGATCTCTTTCATTCTCGATCGTTCTACTTGCCATGACACCAGGAATACCACAACCAGTACCAACGAGCATTGGGATGAAGGACTTGCCAGAAAGACCGAATCTTCTGAAGATCCTATCAAGTACGAATGCAATTCTTGCCATGTAACCACATGCTTCGAGGAATGCAAGCAACAGGAAGAGGACAAGCATCTGAGGAACGAAGCCGAGGACAGCACCAACACCACCAACGATACCATCGAGGATGAGGCTTGAAAGCCAATCAGCACAACCGATGCTTTCGAGAATGCCTTCAACGACTGCAGGAACACCAGGAATCCAGATACCATATTCTGCTGTATCAGGTCCCTCTTCGCCATACTTGGCAACCATTTCCTTAGCCTCTGCGACCATATCAGAAGTGATTTCGATAGGATCGGAAGTCTCGAGGGTCTCTTCATCTACGACAACATATGTATTAGCACCAGCTTCGACAGCTTCAAGGATGAGTGCAGAATCACCAAACTCTTCAGCATCTTCCTCATATTCAGCGGTTCCAATACCAAAGAGGTGATAACCATCACCAAAGAGTCCATCGTTTGCCCAGTCAGTTGCTGCAACACCTACACCGACCATTGAGATCCAGTATACGAGGAACATGACTGCTGCGAAGATTGGAAGACCGAGGAAACGGTTAGTTACAATTTTATCGATCTTATCAGAGTTGGAAAGAGCACCAGCATTGTGCTTCTTGTAGCTTGACTTCAGGATGCTAGCGATCCAGATGTATCTCTCATTTGTGATGATACTTTCTGCATCGTCATCGAGCTCCTTTTCTGCAGCTTCGATATCAGCATTGACATGAGCAAGTGTCTCTGGCTTGATGTTGAGTGCTTCGATAACCTTGTCATCGTGCTCGAAGACCTTGATAGCATACCATCTCTGCTGCTCTTCTGGCATGTTGTGGACGATAGCTTCTTCGATGTGAGCAATAGCATGCTCAACAGCACCTGAGAAGGAATGGCGAGGAACTGTCTTTGTGTTCTTTGCAGCATCGATTGCAGCCTCTGCAGCTTCCATGATGCCAGTGCCCTTGAGAGCAGAAATCTGAACGATCTTGCAACCAAGCTGCTTTGAAAGCTGGTCAACATCGATCTTATCTCCTGCCTTCTTTACGAGATCCATCATGTTGAGAGCAATAACAACTGGGATACCGAGCTCAACGAGCTGAGTTGTGAGATAGAGGTTTCTCTCAAGGTTTGTTGCATCAACAATATTGAGGATTACGTCTGGTCTCTCACCGATGAGATAGTTTCTAGCAACAACCTCTTCAAGTGTATATGGAGAGAGAGAGTAAATACCAGGAAGGTCGGTGACAGTTACGCCATCATGCTTCTTGAGCTTACCTTCCTTCTTTTCGACTGTTACGCCTGGCCAGTTACCAACAAACTGGTTAGATCCTGTAAGTGCATTAAAAAGAGTAGTTTTACCGCAGTTTGGGTTACCTGCGAGAGCAATTCTAATATCCATACTTTCTTCTCCTTAGTTACTCGACTTCGATCATCTCGGCGTCAGCCTTTCTGAGAGAAAGTTCATAGTTTCTAACAGTTACTTCGATTGGGTCACCAAGAGGAGCAACCTTGCGCACATAGATTTCTACGCCCTTAGTAACACCCATGTCCATGATGCGACGCTTTACAGCACCTTCGCCATGGAGTTTGACGACCTTGACAGTGTCGCCAATCTTAACATCACGCAATGTCTTCATAATATTTTATGCCTCCAAAAATATTTTTAAAAATTAAACCATGATACGTCTTGCCATATCTTCATTGACGGCAATACGCGATTCCTTAACCTTGATGATCAAGTTGCCAGCAAGGGAATTGATTACTGTTACTGTTCCACCTACATTGAATCCAAGATTTGCAAGATGACGTTTTACTTCTTCACTACCGCCAATCTTTTTGATGACCAGCTCTTCTCCTGGAGTGGCAACAACTAAAGGAATCATAAAAACTTTCTCTCCCAAAAAACTATTGTTTGTTAGGAAATGCTAACTTGTTGTTGGGTTTCAAGTCAATAAAAACCTCAATTTTTATTTTTCCCATAAAAATTTATAAACTAATGCTAACTTTTTTATACAATGTAAGTAATTATGTTTAAAAAATCACAGCCTTTAAGTTAGCATTAGGTAATAAATTTATTTTCTCTTGGCCTTTTTCGCTGATCTCAGATGCTTTTTACACCACTCTTTGGGTACAAGCCTCAATCTTTTAAAACCCAGCTAAATGCCTTCGCTGTCCTAAGTTCAGCATCACAGAAATGACCTCCTGCATTCCACTCAAGAGTTGTCATTATCCCATTATCATTTAAGTATCTATGATAGCTTCTTATCTTCTCTCCCACCATTGCCATAACAGGGTTTCTAGTTCTCTCTTCCTTGTCTCCGAGGCTTAGATAAACCTTATCTGTCAGTATCTGGTGACTCAAAACATAGCTATCAAAACCAGGGAACCATACAGATGGAGATGCTGCAGCAACTCCTTGAAAGATGTCAGTCTGATAAGAGGCCCAAAGAGCAAACAGGCCTGCAAGTGAGTATCCTCCAATATAATATTTTTTACTCTTGTCACTACAGAAACCAATAACTTCAGAAAGTGTCTTTTCAGCTTCCCCTCCAAAGCCTACATTCCCAAAGACAGGCTCTGCTTTCCAAGGAGAAATATCTCTGTTCCAGTCTTCAACCTTAAAGGCAAGCATAGAGAAGGACTTATCTATATTCTTCTCAATTAGGTTGAATTCCTTCTCTAGTCCTTCAAGGTCTCTTTCATCGACCATCTGGATAAGGATGATATCACTATCGCTCTTTCCTAAAATATAACTATCCATAACCTTCTTCCTTCAAATTGGACTCTTTCCATTTTACTTCATATCTTTCTTTCAAGGGGAACATAAAAATGAAAACAAAACAAATCACTAAACTTTTATTTCTAGGACTTCTTTTACTTTCCTCTTTGACAGGCTGTTCAAGAGTAAAGGAAGGTGCAACACACTCACTTTCATATAAAGAAGTAAATGCCCAAGAGGCGAAGAGAATCATGGACAGCGAGGAGAATTACATAATCCTTGATGTCAGAACAGAAGCTGAATTCAGAGCAGGACATATAAAGGATGCAATATTGATTCCTCATGACCAGATCTATGACAATGCAGAGAAGTATCTAAAGGACAAAGGCCAATTGATACTTGTCTACTGTAGGAGTGGAAACAGAAGCAAAGTGGCAGCAAATGCACTCGTCAAACTCGGCTATAGTAACATTGTAGAGTTCGGCGGAATCAACCAATGGCCATATGAAACAGTCAAAGAACTCAAATAATATTACTTAATGCCTGTTTTATGGGTTATAATTGCCCTATGGCACTCAAGATAACTACGCTCGGAGAGGTTCTTGTCGACTTGACACAGACATCTGTGAGTGAGAATGGAATAATAAATTTTACTGCAAATCCAGGAGGCGCACCTGCCAATGCAGCAGTTGCTGCCTCAAGATTGGGAGCAGAATCAGCCTTCATCGGCTGTGTTGGACAAGACTCCTTTGGAAAATATCTAAGCGATACGCTAAAAGAGAACAAAGTAGACATCTCAGGCTTGCAGGTTACTGACAATGCAAGCACGACTATCGCTGTCGTAACTGTAGATGAAACAGGAGAGAGAAGCTTCTCTTTCTTGCGTAAGCCAGGTGCTGATATGCTCCTTGATGCTGATAGGGCGATTGCAAGTGCAAGGAATACAGGAATTCTGCACTTTGGAAGCGTCAGTCTCACTTCTGAAGAACCCCGCAATACTATCAAGAAGATTGTAAGTACACTGAAAGAAGATGGTGCGATCATAACATATGACCCGAACTATCGTGCATCTCTTTGGGAAAACGAGGCTGAAGCAATCAAATACATGAGAGAGGTCATCCCATTTGCTGACATCATGAAGATCAGTGACGAGGAAACTCTCCTCCTCACAGGAGAGAAGGATGCAAAGAAGGCATCTCTTGCCCTACACTCTCAGGGCGTAAAACTTGTACTTGTCACACTTGGCTCAAATGGTGCCTTCTTCAGTACAGGAAGCATCGCAGGAACCGTTCCTGGCTACAAGGTCAAGGTTGCAGACACTAACGGAGCTGGGGACACCTTCTTTGGAGCATTTCTTAGCAGGATTGCTCTTAGAGGAGGAATAGACAATATCACAGAAAAAGAACTGAAGGAATATGTAGACTTTGCAAACAAGGCCGCATCGATTACGGCAAGTCGCAGAGGCGCTATTCCTGCAATGCCATATTTGGGGGAAATTTTATGACAGACAGGACCACCTGGAAAGAGGAGTTCGCAAAACGTTTTTCAAAGCATGAGGATGAACTGAAATATCTGTACCTCGAGCTCTATCACAATGATCAGATGGCATACGACTATTTCGTATCCATGCTCTACAATCTCTGGACAAAGAGACCTGAGAATCTGAAAAAGATCGACCGCGCCCGCGAAGAGCTCTCCGACTGGTACAAAGGAAACACACTTACCGGTATGCTCATGTACGTCAATGCCTTTGCAGGAAACTTGAAGGGCGTAAAGGAAAAGCTGGATTATATCGAGGATTGCGGAGTCAATTACCTTCACCTCATGCCTCTTCTCAAGAGCCCTAAGGACAGAAGTGATGGGGGCTATGCAGTCAGTGACTTCAGAAGTGTACAGCCAGAGCTTGGAACCATGAAGGACCTTTCCGCCCTTTCAGATGCTTGCCACAAGAGAGGTATCTCTGTCTGTCTCGACTTTGTCATGAACCACACAAGTGAAGACCATGAGTGGGCAAAGAGAGCCAGAGCTGGCGAAAAGGAGTATCAGGACCGCTACTTCTTCTATGACAACTGGGATATCCCAAACCAGTTCGAACAGACAGTTCCTCAAGTATTCCCTGTATCAGCTCCAGGCAACTTCAGCTGGTGCGCTGAAGCAAAGAAGGTCGTCATGACCACCTTCTACCCATATCAGTGGGATTTGAATTATGCAAATCCTGTCGTCTTCAACGACATGACCGATAATATGCTGAATCTCTGCAATCACGGTGTCGATATCATCCGCCTCGATGCAGTCCCATATATATGGAAGGAGCTTGGAACACCATGCAGAAACCTTCCTCAGGTACATACACTCGTCAGGATCATGAGAATGGTCTGTGAAATCGTATGTCCAGGAACCCTTCTACTTGGTGAAGTTGTCATGGAACCAAGCAAGGTTGTTCCTTACTTTGGCACTGTAGAAAAGCCAGAGTGTCACCTTCTTTACAACGTAACTACGATGGCAACTATCTGGCACACAGTAGCAACTCAGGATACTAGACTTCTCGCTCATCAAATGGAGCAAGTATTCTCACTTCCTAAGGAGTACACATTCCTTAATTACTTAAGATGCCATGATGATATCGGTTGGGGGCTTGACTACCCATTCATCAGCCGCTTCGGGCAGAAGGAAATTCCACACAAGAAGTATCTCAACGACTTCTTGACAGGTAACTGGCCTAACAGCTTTGCACGTGGAGAACTATATAACAACGATCCAAAACTTGGAGATGCAAGACTCTGTGGCACAACAGCATCCCTCTGCGGAATCGAAGCAGCAACTCAAAGTGGAGACAAGGAAGCACTCAAGAGAGCAATTACATTAGACACGATGCTCCATGCATTCATGTTCACACTAAGTGGTGTACCAGTACTCTACTCTGGTGATGAAATTGCTCAGCTCAATGACAACTCCTATCACAATGACCCTATCAAGCAAGATGATAGCCGTTACCTCCATAGAGGCGCCCTCGACTGGAAGAAGGCAGAAAAGAGAAACAAGAAAGGACATGTCGAAGAGAAGATCTTCAAGGCACTCAAGAAGATGGAGAAGATCAGAGGAGAGCATAGAGTCTTCGATTCAACTGCAGACACCTGGCTTGTAAACACAGGCAAGCACAATGTCATCGCAATCGGTAGATACTTCAAGGGCGAGAAGATGTTTGCATTCTTCAATTTCTCAGATGAGGTACAATCTGTCTGGATTCCAGATGATGGCAAATTCAAGAATATGATGACTGGCAGAAATCAGAGCCAGCCTTATTCAGATATAGAACCATTTGACTTCAAGTGGTTCGTAACGGAGATGTGATATGAAAAATAAACTCATTTTTCTAGATATCGACGGAACACTTACCGAAGCAGGAAGCAACACGCCACCAGAAAGTGCACTCATTGCAATCAGGAAGGCTATGGAAAAAGGACATAAGATATTCCTCTGTACAGGAAGAAACCCTGCAATGCTTGCTCCTGTTCTCGAGTATGGGTTCGACGGTGCAGTCGCATGTGGTGGTGGCTATATCTTCACAAAGGACGAAGTGCTATATGACTGTCCAATGACTGAAGAGCAGCGCGTTACAGGTCTTGAGCTTTTAAAGAAGCATGGAGTCTTCAGAACGATCGAAGCAAAGGACTGTACATATGGAGATGAAGAGCTCGGAGAGTTCCTTTCGGGTCAGGAAGGTGGTAACAGTGAATTGATCAGATGGAGAAAGGCGCTTGCAGAGCAGCTCAATATCCACCCAATGAAGGAGTACGATGGCAGACCACTTTATAAGATCGTATTCATGTGCAAATCATACGACCAGCTCGATGAAGCAAAGGAAGCTCTTGAGAAGGATTTCAACTTTGTGGTCCAGGATGTTGCAGCTCACAGCTGTCTCAATGGAGAACTTGTCAACAAGAAGTTCGACAAGGGCAAGGGTGTCAGAATCGTAGCAGAGCACTTTGGCATCCCGATCGAAGACACTATCGGCTTTGGTGATAGCATGAATGATCTTGAGATGATAGAGACTGTTGGAATGAGTGTATGTATGGACAATGGCAGCCCTCTTTTGAAGGAAAAAAGCAAGATGATCGCACCAGCTGTCACCGACGATGGCCTTTACAAAGCCTTCGAAGAGCTCGGTCTAATCTAAAAATCATTTTGACTTTTTTATTTACATCTCAAAAAATGTCAAATAGAATTTAAAAGGATTTATCCGTATCCGTGGGTATCCATCCCGCGGATATTTTTTTAGGAGGAAATTTTTATGGCTCTCGACTACAGGAAATGTGCAGAGCAGATCGCTGCAAATATTGGCGGTGGCTCTAATGTCGTAAGCGCTGCACATTGCGCAACTAGGCTCAGGTTGGTAATTGCAGACAACAGCAAGATCAACAAGAAAGCTCTCGAAGATGTTGAAGGTGTTAAGGGAATGTTCGAATCCAATGGTCAGATTCAGCTCATCATTGGAACTGGTACAGTCAACAAGGTATATGATGAATTCCTTGCAGTTACTGGCGCAAGTGCTGCTACAAAGGATGATGTAAAGAAAGCAGCTGCAGCTCAGATGCCTCTCTGGAAGAGAATTCTAAAGACACCAGGTGATGTATTCGTACCAATCCTTCCAGCTATCGTAGCTTCCGGTCTCATGATGGGTCTCGTAGAAGCTCTGGCAAAGGTAATTCCATCTTTCGGTGCAACTGGTTGGTTCCAGTTCCTTGATATGGTTGCAAATACCGCATTTGCACTTCTCCCAGTTCTCGTAGCTGTATCCTCAGCAAGAGTATTCGGTGCTAACATCTTCCTCGGTGCTGTTATCGGTATCATGATGGTTCACCCAGCTCTCATGAACGCATGGACAGTTACCCCAACCAACCAGCCAGCTGTCTGGATCAAGCTCGGATTCTTGAAGATTTCTGCTGTTGGTTATCAGGGTCACGTAATCCCAGTAATTCTCGCTGTACTCCTCATGTCCAAGATCGAGAAGTGGCTCCACAAGCATGTTCCTGAGATGATCGACCTCTTTGTTACTCCACTCGTAACAGTCATGGCAACAGCATTCGCAACATTCATGGTAATCGGACCATTCTTCTCTGTTCTCGAGAACTACGTACTTATCGGTGCTCGCTGGCTCGTAACAAGTACTGGTGGTATCGGTGCTCTCATCATGGGTGCTATCTATCCATTCACAGTTGTCATGGGTCTACACCATATGTACAACGTTATCGAAGCTGGTATGCTCGCATCCGGTGGTCTCAACATCTGGATGCCAATCGCTTCTGCTGCTAACTTCGCTCAGTTTGGTGCATGTATCGCAGTTGCTTACAAGTGCCACAGTGCAAAGCTCAAGTCAGTTGCTCTCCCAAGCTCCCTTTCTGCAGCTCTCGGTATCACAGAACCAGCAATCTTCGGTGTCAACTTCAGATTCCTCAAGCCATTCATCGCAGGTGTTATCGGTGGTGCTGTCGGTTCCCTCTTTGGTGCTATCGCAGGCCTCGGTGCTACAGCTTATGGTGTAACAGGTATCCCAGGATATCTCATCATCGACCACAAGATTCCTTATACAATTCTTCTCCTGATCAGTGGTGGTGTTGCATTCGCAATCACACTTTTCATCTGGCACGAAGAGAAAGAAGAGCCAAAGGCAGAAGAGAAGAAGACTGAACCAGCTCCAGCTGTCAAGTTTGAAGCTCCAGCAGTCATCCGCTGCAAGAACGGTACTGTCATGCAGCCAGTTAAGGGCTCTGTTGTAAAGAGAGAGGATATTCCAGATGCAACATTCGCATCCGGCGTTCTCGGTGATGGTGTTGGTATTGTTCCAACAGAAGGTCTCGTAGTTGCTCCTTTCAAGGGAACAGTTACTTCTGTTGCAGAGAGCAACCACGCAGTTGGCCTCGAAGCTAATGGTATGGAACTTCTCATCCACGTTGGCGTTGATACTGTCAACATGAAGGGTGATGGCTTTACCTGTCTTGTCAAGGAAGGCGACGCTATCGAAGCTGGCCAGTCACTTATCCGCTTCGATATGGATAAGATCAAGGCTGCTGGTTACAACAACACTGTAGCAGTTCTTCTTACCAACGCTGAAGACCTCGAAGAGGTAGTCTGCGGTTAATAAAAAAAAGGAAAAGGAGAAATAGATATGAAGTCATTCGAATACACAATCAAGGATCCAGTAGGTATCCACGCTCGTCCAGCAGGACTTCTTGTAAAGGAAGTAAAAAATTATACATCTACAGTCACAATCGCTAAGGGCGAAAAGGCTGTAAATGCTCTCAAGCTCATGGCATTAATGGGCATGGGTATCAAGCAGGGTGATACTGTAAAGGTTACAGTAGAGGGTGCAGACGAAGAGACTGCAGCAGCTGCAATTGAAGCCTTCTTCAATGCAAATCTTTGATTCCTTAACATAAAGGAGGAAAAATGATTTCCATTCAGGGAAAGGGTGTTTCTACAGGTGTAGCAATTGGTCCTCTCTACTTTTACAAGAGAACCAGTGCAACAATAACAAGAGAAACCGTCAGTGATACTGCAAAGGAATGGGATCGCTTCAAAGCTGCACAGGTAAAGGCCATCGACCAGCTCGGCGAGCTGGCCGAAAAGGCCCGCCAAGAAGCTGGCGATTCAGCTGCTCTTCTTTTCGAGACTCACCAGATGATGGCTGAGGACCTCGATTACGAAGAAAGCATCCAGACACTTATCCAGGACGAAAAGCTTAATGCAGAAGCAGCTGTAACTGACACAGCTAGCCAGTTTGCTGCAATGTTTGCAGCTATGGATGATCCATATATGCAGGCAAGAGCAGCCGATGTAAAGGACGTTTCTTCTAGAATCATCGGTATCCTCACTGGAGCAGTCCAGGGTGGTATCGATTCCAAGGTTCCTGTAATCTTGGCAGCTGACGACCTCGCACCAAGTGAGACTGTACAGCTTGATAAGAGTAAGATTCTCGGCTTTGTTACAGAAGGAGGAAGTGGCTCTAGCCACACAGCTATCCTTGCTCGTACCATGGGCATTCCAGCCATCATTGGTGTTGGTGACCAGGTAAAGAAAGAGTTCGAAGGACGCGAAGTAATCATCGATGGAAGTCTCGGCGTTGTCATCATCGATTCAGATGCTACAACAAAGTCACAGATGGTAGCCAAGAAGGAAGAGCAGAGAAAGAACCGCGAGATGCTCGAGCTTCTGAAGGGCAGAGCCAATGAAACTAAGGACGGACACAGTATTCGCATCTACTGTAATATTGGAAGTCCTGACGATGTTTCAGCTGTTCTTGGAAACGATGCAGGTGGTATCGGTCTCTTCCGCTCTGAATTCCTCTATCTCAACTGTGATGACTATCCAACAGAGGATTATCAGTTCGAAGCCTACAAGAAGGTTCTTTCCGACATGGAAGGAAGAGAAGTAATCATCAGAACACTGGATATTGGTGCTGACAAGCAGATCGATTACTTCGATCTTCCTAAGGAAGAGAACCCAGCTATGGGTAACAGAGCACTTAGAATCTGTCTTTCTAGGCCAGAAATCTTCCTTACCCAGCTCAGAGCTCTCTACAGAGCATCTGTATTCGGTAAGCTTTCTATCATGTTCCCAATGGTTGCAAGCGTCTGGGAAGTAAAGGAAGCTAAGAAGATGTGCGAGAGAGTCAAGAAGGAGCTTACTGAAGAAGGAAAGGCCTTCAGTGATGATGTACACATTGGTATCATGATCGAGACTCCAGCTGCAGCAATGATCAGTGATAGACTTGCAAAGGAAGTTGACTTCTTCTCTTGCGGAACCAATGACCTTACTCAGTACACATTGGCTTGTGACAGACAGAATGCAGATCTCGGAAGATTCTTCGATCCACACCACCCTGCTGTACTTCGTCTCTTGAAGCTTGTCGCTGACAACGCTCACAAGAACAATATCTGGGTTGGTATCTGTGGTGAACTCGGTGCTGATCTCTCTCTGACAGAGACCTTCCTCTCTATCGGAATCGACGAGCTCAGTGTTTCACCAAGATCAGTTCTGCCTCTAAGACAGAAGGTCAGAGAGATCAATGTCGCATCCGTAAAGGATAAGATTCTTGAGAATCTTTGATTCAATTTATCTATATCATGGGGCACCCAGGTCGGGTGCCTCATTTTGAATGTGGATTTCTTTCATGAGTGATTCAATTACATCAAGATGGCATCTTATATTCCATGGCAAAGTCCAACATGTGGGCTTTCGCTATACCGCCTATTACTTTTCAAGGGATCTGTATATTACAGGCTGGGTAAAGAATCTGGAAAATGAGTGTGTTGAGATGGAAGCTCAGGGAAGTATTGTGTGTTTGAGAAAGTTTCTTCTGAAACTCAAAAGCGTGCCACACATCCATATAACAGAAACAGAGCTTGAGGTGATACCAACACAACCTCATGAGAGAAAATTCAGGATAGTAGAGGAATTATGAAACAGAGACACTTGATTGTATTGATAATATCAATTGTCATACTCCTTTGGGGCTATGGCTTTGTCAAAGCCTCAATAGAAGTAAAGCAGGGCTTGAGCGACAAGGAGCTTGTGCAAGCAGCAGAGAGCGCCAATCCTGTTACCAAGAGTGGTTATATCACTTATCTACATAACAACACAGAGCTCTATAAATAAAAGGGGCATGCTAGGCATGCCATGATGTTTTAAAGAAGAGCCTTTATATCCTCTTCGAACTTCATTGGTTCGCTTGTTGGATCAAAGCGCTTTACTACGTTTCCTTCCCTATCTACAAGGAACTTGGTAAAATTCCACTTGATATCTTCCTTCTTCTTGCAGCTTGTGCTGATCTTCTTGATCATGGCCATAGCTGCCTTTGCCTTTACACCCTCTATCTCTTCATCTGGCTGTGCCTGCTTGAGGAAGGTATATAGAGGCTCCTCTGTCTCACCATTTACATCGATCTTTGCCAGTTGATCAAACTGTGTCTTATATCTTGCAGTGCAGAACTCGTGGATTTCATCTTCTTCTCCTGGTGCCTGATGACCAAACTGGTTGCAAGGGAAATCGAGAATCTCCAATCCCTTTTCGTGATACTTTTCATATAGTTCTTCAAGTCCCTTATATTGAGGTGTGAAACCACAGCCTGTGGCTGTATTTACAATTAAGAGGACCTTTCCCTTGAGAGTGGACATAGCCAATGTCTTTCCAAGGCGTGCCTTCACTGTGAAATCATAAATGCTCATACATTGACTCCTTACTTACCCCTATTCTATTGCCTAGAGATAATTTTAGGAATAGAAAAATTCTACTACACAGTCCAAGGAAGTTCGATGTTTGCAAGCTTCAGTTCATTGACGTCCTGAAGGTCATATACAATTCCATTCTCTTCCAGTTCTTCGAGGAAAGCATTCACAAAAACAGGACTAGAAAACACCTGCAGGAAATCAAGGGTGAAGCGACCATTTACGGCAGATATTTCAACAGTAAGCCCATTAGATGCAGATGTTGTCCACAGTCTAAAATCACGGATATACTGTTCTGCTTCATGATAGTTTGCCTTGCCAACATAACTTACTGTGGCCGTGACGACTCTTTTTGCTAGAGTATTAACATAATGTGCCACCGCCAATCTATCCTGATCGCTCTCTTTTGACAGGAGCAAACCATCAATCCCTTTGATGGAAGATACCCCCATCAGCACATTCTCTTCCTGTGTCTGATGAATAAGCATTTCTCGGAAAGCCATAGCCTGCTTACTAAGCGGTAAATCGCGTATCGAATCATTATACTCTAGAAAGGCTCCTCCAACTAGGCATTGATGTGCTAACGGTAAATGGAGCGCCTTTCTCTGATTTACACATAGTGTGATGCGAATGATATCATCTGCATCTGGATACAGTTTCGCAATAGCTCGGCTTAGGAGAAGAGAGACCATTTGTCCGGGGCTACTGTTGTTGTCCTGGATGAATTTCATGAATTTGGCTTCGGAAATAGCGATACTGTATACGGTACCCCTATGGTCATTCTCCAAACCTGCCAAAGCTATAGGATTAAGAGCATCTGACATCTTTTCATGTTGCTTGGGGTTTGGAAGATCATTCCTGATCACCAAAGGATCCTCCCACTCTTGAACGGATATCTCATCCCCAACTAGACGGATGCCTTCTTCTTTCAGCTTGACACCATACCTTTCGCTGCAATAGTAGAAAAGAAGTGTTCTCAGAATCTCATAAGCACCAGTCCCATCTGTCATGCCATGAAACACATCCATCATGATCCAGTTATCAGCCCAACTGAATGCAATCATGTGGTAATTGGCTTCCTTTGAGTTCAGTGAAACGCCATGAAGTGTATTTGCAATTACAACAGGACGAAGGTTATCTTCAAAAATGTATTGTCCCTCTTTCTTCTTCAGTTCAACGCAGAAATATGGATATCTTTCCATAGTCAAATCCACAGCATGACGAAGAATATCTGAATCAATCAAGTCACGCATACGCATCCTGACTCTGATATCATTTGGCTTATCTTTGCTTGTCACGTATAACATACGCAGTTCTGAAAATAACTTATGTTCCATCAATCTCTCTCATCTATCCTTTATAGGAAACGATGAAAAGAATAGCTGACAAAGGATTGCTGTGTCCATAAAGGTTCAAACAGATATCTTCCTATTTTCAGGTGCAAAAGCAATATAAAGTCAGAGAATCAAGTCTATATTTCTAACCGTCTGTTCGAGAAAGAGAGTGGACAAAATCCATTTTGGAAATATCTCTAGCTTCACTGTCATCAGAAAGATGCAGAGCATGCTTCTTCCCATCAAGATCTGCAGGTGTAGTTGCCACCATCTGGTTCTTCCTGTAATTGAAAGTAAGATTTGGACCACTCTTGTGTCCATCTCCTATGATTATCTCATACTTGGAGAAGGCAAGTGCTCTTCTTATTCGTCCATTCTTTCTCTTGGACTCTTCGATGTGATAATCGATCCACACACCTTTTCTTATTGCATAGACTCCGACTATCTCGGTTACACCGTTGATGACATCCCCAATGGCAACTCTCCAGATGATCGCATGCGTGTAAATTCCATCGACCCAGTTATCCCTCTCTTCCTCGATAGCATGTACAGCTGCTTTGAGAGAGCTTTCCATGAAGACTACCTCTGAAAAGGAGTCACCCCTTTCATAGGAAGAGACGAAATAGATATATTCTGCTTCAGCCATAAAGTTCCCCCTTAAAACACTATAGCGTCGTTAAATTACATCAGATCTTCTTTTCAAGAAGAACAAGATCTACACCAGCAATACCATTGAAAGAGCAAGGAATTATACCAGCCTCTTCATACCCGAGTTTCCTGTAAAGACATCTTGCTCGAGTGTTTATCTTGTTCGTATCCATTCTCAGGACCTTTGCGCACTGCCTCTTTGCTTTCTCTTCATAGAATTTCACAAAGGCACTGCCATAGCCTTTTCCATTCACTCGTGGGTCGAGCCAAATAAGGCTTCCAATCAACATCCTTCCCTTTGCCTTTTCCATTCACTCGTGGGTCGAGCGTCAGCGTATGCATGACAAACACTTCTTCACTCTTTGCTTCATAGGCCCAGGAAGCTTTGCTATAAACGTCCACCTGATGCTTATTAAGGACCGCTGAGCCTATCACAACATCATTATCGACAATGACGTAGAGATCATCACGAGAGAGCGCTTCTAGAGTTGTTTTTTCAGTTGGATAGACTCCTTTCTGCCATCCAATAGTAAGAATTCCCTCTTCTTCAAGATCATGGATGCTATCGTAAATCCTAACAACTGAGCGAATATCCTCTTTCTTTGCCTTTCTTATTTCCATATAAAAGCAAGGCTATGCCTTGTCCTTATCTTATGAAGTTTGTTCTTTCCTTCTTCATTGGCTCAGGTGTTTTGATGCCTGCTTTCTTACCTGCTTCGATACTCTTGATGAGCCATGCCATATTTCTTCCAAGTACCTGAAGTGTCTCAACCCCTTCCTTGTCCTCGTATACATCTTCAGGCTTTGTTCCATGGACCATGTTCCAGTAATTTGATGAGACGATAGGCATCTCAGTTATAGTTGCATACTTATTTAGAACATCGAAAGTAGCTGTTGTACCAGCACGGCGTGCTGATGCAATAGATGCTGCTGGCTTCAATCTGAGTTCTGCTTTAGGGTTGTAGAAGAGTCTATCAAGCACAACCTGGATTTCACCAGATGGAGATGCATAGTAGACAGGAGATGCGAAGATAAAGCCATCTGCACTCTTAGTCTTTTCAACAAGTTCCTTTACTAGCTCATCAAGAGACCCATCCACTGCCCTCTTTCCAATAAAGCAGATTTCACTATCAATACCTTCCTTGGCCAAGGCCTCAGCAACAACAGAGAGTGCAGTATAGGTACAGCCTTTCTCTCTTCTGCTTCCATTTATCATCAAAACCTTCATAATTATCTCCTCTATAACCATTATAGCAGATGCCAAAGAAAAGGTGAAACTGCCCACAGTGAAGTGAGCAGTTTATATTTCCTTACAGCTTTGCACGTATGATCTTTCCACTTGTAGTCTTTGGAAGCTCGTCACGGAAGACTACCAGTCTTGGATACTTGTATGGTGCTGTATGCTCCTTTACATAGTTCTGGATCTCTTTCTTGAGCTCCTCAGTTGGTTGGGTATCCTTCGTAAGTACAATGGATGCCTTGACTATCTGTCCTCTGACTGGGTCTGGAGAAGCAGAAACACCACATTCCATGACATATGGAAGCTCCATGATGACAGATTCGATTTCAAATGGTCCAATTCTGTAACCAGAGGATTTGATCATATCATCGGTCCTTCCAACATACCAATAGTAGCCATCCTCATCCATCCACGCAGTGTCTCCAGTATGATAATAGCCATCGTGACAGACCTGTGCTGTCTTCTCCTCATCGTTATAGTAGCCCACAAAGAGACCACATGGCCTACCTTTCTTGATATTGACTACGATTTCACCAGTTTCTCCAACAGGGACGCTCTTTCCATCCTTGTCGACAAGAGAGATATCGTAGATAGGAGCAGGCTTGCCCATTGAACCCACCTTGTGTCCTGCTCTGACAAGATTTCCTATCATCATGGTGCTTTCGCTCTGGCCAAAGCCTTCATGAATCTTAAGCCCTGTCAGCTTCTCGAACTGGCGGTAGACCTCTGGGTTGAGAGCCTCACCTGCAGTTGTCATGCGCCTGACCGAAGAGAAATCATACTTCGACAAGTCTTCCTTTATCATCATCCTGAGCATGGTTGGAGGTGCACAGAAGCTGGTAATCTGGTACTTGGCAAACATAGGCATGATATCGGCAGCATTGAAGCGATCGAAGTCATAGACAAAGGTTGCGCATTCGGCAAGCCACTGACCATAGAGCTTTCCCCACATGGCCTTTGCCCATCCTGTGTCGCTTATGGTGAAGTGCAAGCCATCTTCCTTTGCACAATGCCAATACTTTGCAGTGTGGAAGTGTCCAAGAGGATATTTATGGTTGTGAGCTGCAATCTTTGGAAAGCCTGAAGTTCCAGATGTGAAGAACATCAGGAGAAGATCATCACCACATGGACTGTTTTCATTCTTGCGGAAACTGGATGTGAACATCTTGTATTCCTCATCGAAGCTTCTCCAGCCTTCACGACTTGAGTTCACTATCAGCTTATGCTTCAAGGAAGGACAGTTCTTCTCAGCCTCTTCTACATGCTGAGGAATACCATCATCGCTTGTACAGATTACAGCACTTATGCCAGCTGCGTTGATCCTGTATTCGATATCATGTGCAAGCAGTTGATTGGTTGCAGGAATTGCAATGGCACCTAGCTTGTTGAGGCCTAGCATTGCAAACCAGAACTGATAGTGGCGCTTGAGGATCAGCATGACCCTATCGCCCTTCTTTATTCCAAGGCTCTTGAAATAGTTTGCACACCTTCCCGATTCCTTCTTCATGTTGTTGAATGAAAAGCGTCTTTCCGTCTTGTCCTTGGAAACATGCAGCATTGCAAGCTTATCTGGCTCTCTCCTTGCTATCTCATCAACGACATCGAAAGCGAAGTTGAATTTCTCGGTATTCTTGAATTGGATATTTACAGGAGTTCCTCTCTCATTTAGTTCGACATCGATGAAGTTGTGCCAGATTCTTTTTGAATCATCGACCTTCTGCAACTCCTGATATTGAGGAGAATAGGTAACAGGAGTGAGTTCAGGGATGGGTGCACCTGTCGGGTTGAGTACAATTGCATAAAATTCGCAATCCTTTCCACCAGTTGCGATCATGCCATGTGGTGTAGATGAGCCAAAATATATGGAATCTCCAGGACCAAGAGTAGTGCGATGCTCTCCGACCTGTACAAGGAGACTTCCATTTATGACGATATCAAGCTCCTGACCATCATGGCTTGTTAGCTCTATATCCCTATGCTGAGCTTCCGGGTCATAGACACTCTTGACATACAAAGGCTCTGCAATCCTGTTCTGGAAGGCATATGCAAGATTGAAGTAGGTCATGCCATGGGCATTGGAAATTTCCTGCCCCTTTCCTGCACGTGTGACGGTGAAGGATTTGAGGGTTGGGCTGTGACCTTCGATGATATCGGTAACATCGACACCCAAAGCAAGAGCACATCGATAGATGAAGGTGAAGTTCAAGTCCCCCTTTCCCGACTCGCATGCAAGATATTCCTCTCTGCTTGTCTGTGTCTTTGCTGCCATTTCATAGGTAGTCAAACCCTCGATTTCCCTGAGTTCCTTTATTCTCGCAGCCATCTCCTGAATCTTGAAATCCAGACCTGTGATATGAGCCATATTCTCCTCCCAAAAAAAATACTCGCCCCAAATAAACTTTGAGACGAGTATATTACCCGCGGTACCACTCAAATTGCGTAGTTTCCTACGCCTCTTTCAGAGTCCTACAACTCCTATGTCCTAACGCGACAGATTCGGAAATGCTCTACTTGCCTTATCGGCTTTCTGCATTTCAGCTCGGGAGCGACAGTCTTTTCGCCATCACCTACGGTTCGCACCACCCACCGCCTCTCTCCTGGCTATTCGAAAAAACACTCTCCGTCAATGCTTTTAAATTTTTTTCCAATTTACACGCAAAGAATCATTTATGCAACAGATAAGTTTTGTTATGAATATTTTTGTAACAAAATCTACAGTACATGTTCAATTTGAATGAGGGCTGCGTTATCACAGCCCTATATCACTCAAACGAAATTCTCTCCTATAATTTCAGCCTTCATGAGGTTTGAAGAAACACTTCTACCAAGTGGAACACCTGCTGTAATTACAACAGTGTCCCCTTCAGTTACGAGTTCTTCCTTCAAGGCAACCTCTGTACAGAGAGAGAAGATTCTATCTGTGTTGTGTACCTCTCCTGTCAGGAATGGTGCAACACCCCAGCTAATTGCAAGCTGTCTTCTAACCTTTTCTCTTGTTGTCATTGCTCCAATTGGGCAAGCTGGGCGGAAGCGGCTGATCATCCTGGCAGTATGACCTGAGTTGGTTGCTGTCAGGATTGCGGTTGCGCTCAAGTCCATTGCTGTGAGACAACATGAGTGTGTGATAGCATCGTTGATACTCTTCTGGGCAGCAACATGGTTGCGCTCGAACTGTCTCCAGAAATTGATGGAATCTTCTGCTTCACGAACGATGTTGTCCATAGCTGTAATTGCTTCAATTGGATACTTTCCTGCAGCCGTTTCACCTGAAAGCATTACACAGCTAGTTCCATCGAATACAGCGTTGGATACATCGGAAACCTCAGCTCTGGTAGGGCGTGGATTTCTTATCATGGAATCGAGCATCTGGGTTGCTGTGATAACAGGTTTTCCAGTTCTCAGACCTTCTGAGATCATGCGCTTTTGAAGGATTGGAACACGGGATGCAGGAATCTCTACACCAAGATCACCACGAGCAACCATTATGCCATCACTTGCTGCGATAATCTCTTTAAGGTTATCAACACCCTCCTGGTTCTCGATCTTGGAGATGATCCTGATATCACTTCCACCATTTTCCTTCAAGACCTGTCTTATCGCCTCAACATCAGAAGCTTTTCTGACGAAGGATGCTGCAATGAAATCGAAATCGTTCTCGATACCGAATTTGATATCGGAAATATCCTGCTCTGTGAGAGCTGGAAGATGGATATGTGCACCAGGAATGTTGATGGACTTGTTGGAAGAAAGACGACCACCATTTCTTACACTACAGTGGATTTCCTTTCCCTTGATCTCTTTTACTTCAAGACCTACGAGACCATCGTCGATCAAGATGAGCTGTCCAATCTCAACTTCCTTGTAGAGGTCTTCATAAGTGACAGAAACTATCTTGTTGTCTCCCAACACATCATCACATGTGAGAATGAATTCATCCCCTGTTACAAGTTCAATTGGGTTTGCAAACTTCTTTACTCTGATTTCCGGACCTTTGGTGTCAAGAATAGTAGCGACAGGGACACCAAGAGAATCACGAACAGAAGTAAATCGATTGAGTCTTTCAAGCTGTTCTTCATGTGTACCATGGGAAAAGTTGAATCTAGCTGCATTCATTCCTGCAGAAATTAGCTTGTGAATCATCTCAGTACTGTCGGTCGCAGGACCGAGAGTACAAATAATCTTTGTCTTTCTCATTTAGAACTCCTCTAGTGTAATAGAGTACCACGAGTTAGAAAGACTAAGAAAAAAAACCATCAAGTTATATGCAAAAATTAACGTTTTATGAGCTCAAATTGAGAGCCTATAGCCTTCATTCCCACTTTCTCAAAGGCCATTATCGCATCCTTTTCCCTTTCATCGATGTTAATGGCACTCAAAGGCCTACCTGTCACAAAGGAAGCAAAAGAAAGAATTCTTACTCCATCATCTATATCAGGACAAGATAATAGATGAATTTCACCAGAAGGAGAAAAAACAATCTTGGCAGAGTGGTAAGCATAAGCGCGTACTTCGATCTTCTCCAAGGCTTCCAAAGTATTCTGGTGAGAGGGACGATAATTATCTGTTATTGATGACAGAGATATCTCATCAGTTTTCAAAGAAAGGGGAGCAACATTCCCAGAGTAGAGCTTCAGACATCTTACTCTTTCAAAACCTAGATCCTCATAGAAGCTAAGGGACGACCTATTTTCTTCTAGGCACTCAAGGATGAGAGGCTTTGACACACTCAAAGTCTTGTTAATCAAAGTCTTCCCGATTCCACCCTTCCTATACTTAGGAATTACACTAAGAGAACAACTGTAGATTCCACTTATCAAAGGACAATTAAGGATGATACCAACAAGCATACGCTCATATGTAACACCAAATGATAGATGATCATCATAGCCATTCCTTCTAAGAAAAAGCATGAAATCATCAAAGGATGGCTTGATCTTCAAGTTGTAATCAAGAAAGCCTTGAAGGAAGCATTTATATATCTTCTCACTTTCTTGAGTATCAAGTCTAATTAGATTGAAATCTGAAGCCATAGCACAAGGTATTATAATAAAAAAAGTCATCAGAAAGAACTGATGACCTGATAT
Organism: Spirochaetales bacterium; assembly: GCA_017478205.1. GTDB lineage: Bacteria > Spirochaetota > Spirochaetia > Sphaerochaetales > Sphaerochaetaceae > Bullifex. Next base: position 32,687 of record JAFVDZ010000009.1, read on the forward strand.
ATAGATAAGGAAAATGAATTCCTGGAGGAGCAAAAAAAACCTGGCAGCGTCCTACTCTCCCGGATACGAAATCCAGTACCATCGGCGATGGAGTGTTTCACTGTCGTGTTCGGGATGGGAACGTGTGTTGCCACTCCTCCAGGGCCACCAGGAAATCCATAGTGTGGCACGATGAATCATGCGACATATGGATCCATTCTCATGGAAGAGAACGATAATATGGTCAAGCCTCACGGCTTATTAGTACCGGTAGGCTGAATGCATTGCTGCACTTGTACCTCCGGCCTATCGAACAGATAGTGTCTCTGTTTCCTTC
>JAFVDZ010000061.1 GCA_017478205.1 Spirochaetales bacterium
ATAAAACCAGCAGAAAGAAGCATAGACAAGAGAACCAGCACTGCAAATTCTTCATTATAGGCATCAAATGGTTTTATCCTCAAAAGACCAGCATACAAAAGGACACTCCTGAAAACAGGATGAAGACGCTTCCACTCCATTTCATACTGATTGAAAAGAGTCTCGACCTGTAGCGAGACAGAAAGAGACATATCCTTTTCAGTAAGTGGCATATCAACAACACCCTCTCTAAGAACCCCACCTTTCTCATCATCAACGCCCTGCAAAAGACTTCTATTGAGTTCAAGAAGGCGCTTGGTGTTCCATTCAACATCAGGAGTTCTGATCTGAGAAATCAAAACAGAGCGGAAATTGCAAATAAGCAGATGCTCAGAAAGCTCTGCATTGTGACTGACCTTTCCTGAAAGAACAGTTGCAATTATTCTTGGATCAAGCTTCCTTTCACCTAGAGAGGAAGCATAGCAAATCAAATTCTTCACGATTTGACCAAACGCATCACTCCTTGAAAAGCCAAAGGAAACAGAATATTTCTCCTTGAGCTCATTCAAACGAGAAATATCGATGCTTCCAAGCCTCAAGTCGTAATTCTTCAAATGTCTCATCGACCTGCCATCAGTTGGCTTTGGGGTATCTGCAGGGATAGTCCAAGACCATTCCAGCTTTATGGCTCCTTCGATTCTTCCTTCCTGACAGAGGATTCTCACCCTTCTATCACTGATTCCCCATTTCTTTGCAGCTTCTTTGATTCCAATATATTTCATAGAAATAATAATAAACCGATTTCGGAGTATTATCAACTAGCCACCGTTCGATATGTTTATATATAAACAAATGCTGAAAGTAAATATAATTCTACAGTCTAAATAAACATTTTACCGCTCCTCCTTCCTTGCCTTACCTCTACATTTCTGCAATACTCAAATCGGAGCTCAAAATTATGACAACTTATGATGTGATTATTGTCGGTACAGGTCCTGCAGGAATGGGAGCAGCATTTTCCATTATTGAGAAAAAGCCAGGTGCAAAAATACTCATGGTCGACCAGACCCCATATTCAACTGGTGGAATGAGAAATGACTGCAAGATGAATTTCACATACCCTATTGGCTTCCCAACAGAGTATTGGCCAGAAGATATGGCTAACCACTATCTTGAAATGGTCACCGAATTTCTAAAACCAAACATTCTTCCAAAATCAAATATTGCAACCTATCAGGCAAGAGCAGAACGCCTTGGCTGTTCATTACTTGAAATCAAGCAGACACACCTTGGAACCGATGGTGGCCTTGAGCTTATAAAGGAACTTCAGGAGAGATTGAAGAATCATGGTGTCGAACTTGCTCTTGGCGAGACAATGGAAACAATCGACAACGAGAAGAAGATCATCAAGACTGATAAGAGAGAGCTTGGATACAAGACTATCCTTATCGCTCCAGGTAGACATGGCTTCAGATTCCTTCAGGATGTCATGAAGATGCTTGATGTTCCTTTCGTTGACAACATCCTCGATGTCGGTATCAGAGTCGAGACTAGAATCGAGCACTACCCAATCGTAAAGGACTACTACGACCCTAAATTCTACTTCCCAAAGCAAGTCAGAACCTTCTGTACAAACAGTGGAAACGCTCATGTTGTAAAGGAAAAGTATTCAACTGAAAGAGGTGATGTCTGGTATTCAGTGAATGGTCATGCATTCAAAGCAGATGAATCAAAGAACAATGGACTAACTAATTTCGCAATATTGAAGACCATCAGATTTACAGAGCCACTAGCATCTGGACAGGAGTTTGCAGAACACCTTGGTCTTATGGCTTCACTCATGGGTGGTGGAAAACCTTTGATGCAGAGAGTTGGAGACTTCAGACTTGGTAGAAGATCGAAGGAACACGATTTCAATGGTGATCTCTATGATTTCAAACCATCTCTTACAGGGGCAGCCCCATCTGATATTTCACTTGCAATGCCAAGCAAGGTTCTCAGATGCATCTGGTCCAGCATGAAGAATCTCGACACCATTGTTCCAGGAATCCTGCACCCATCCACGATCATGTACTACCCTGAAATCAAGCTATATGCAAACAAACCACAGTACAAAGATGATCATTTCCAGGTCGCAAAGAGCGTCTTCTTTGCAGGTGATGGAGCGGGTACCAGCAGAGGTATAACTGGTGCTTGGGCTTCTGGTATAAGAGCCAGTGAAGGAATGGTCGAATACATCTGAAAAAGAAAAAGGCTGCAATCTAGTCAACCTTAAATCAACTATCATTGCAGCCCATCATTCTAGACAAGTAGACTCATTGTCAAATAGCCTGGATTTCGCCTGATGAGAGTCCAGTATATTTAGCTATCAGTTCAATTGTAAAACCCATGCTTTTCAATTTCTTTGCTATTCTTATATTAGCTTCGGTTAAACCTATCGCATATCCTTCCTTGTAGCCTATCGCATATCCTTCCTCAAGGGCTTTCGCAATTCCGTTCTTGAATCTCTCTTCAAACTCCTCTTCGTAGATTTTATCCAATTCACTCTGCATTATTTCTTTCCTCTGTTTTCTCTATATTCTCCATCCTCTCTCTGAGACTATTATAGTGATATCCAGAATCAT
>JAFVDZ010000062.1 GCA_017478205.1 Spirochaetales bacterium
CACATCCTGTGGAGGTTCCGGAAAGCTTTTAGCTATACCCAGAAAAAGGAAACTCCTTATAATCCAGGTGTAACCGACCAAAGTTGCACCACTGGAGAATAAGGAGAAATAATGGATGAGCAAAGTCTAGCCCATACGAAAAGGAAATGCAAATATCACATAGTGTTTGCACCGAAGTACAGAAGACAGGTGATATACGGGAAACTGAAGCCTGCCATAGGAAAGATCCCTCCTTATTTATTTGATGCACTCTTAAAGAGCACATCATCAAGACAAAGCTCCTGCCGTATTTCGGGAAGCGGAATATCAGCGAGATCACCACGAAGGGCGTGATTGCCTGGCAGAATGAGCTGCTTGCCTATCGGGATGAAAAGAAGCAACCATACTCGCAGACATATCTGAAAACCGTCAACAATCAACTCAGCAACATTTTTCAATCATGCTGTGCGACACTATGACCTCCGATTTAATTCCGCCGCCCTTTCATTTCCAGTCAAAATATATTTTGGAAAGCATTTTTGTTTTTCACGATTTCGTGATATGGTATAAGCGACCACAAATTGGAGGTTCCATCTATGCCGGTATTGTCCAGATTCTACGGGATCATCCGTATGTATTTCCAGCAGGCAGAGCATAACCCGCCGCACATCCATGCACTTTACGGCGAAGATATGGCTGCCATTGACATTCAGACGGGCGAAGTCCTGGAGGGCCATCTGCCGCCTAAGGCACTTGCCATGGTGCGGGAATGGTCGGCAATCCACAAGACCGATCTTCTGCATATGTGACAGACGCAGGAGTTCAAGTCGCTTTCTCCCCTCGAGTAAGGAGTTGATACTATGTTCCATAAAGTTAAAGCAGTCAGCGCTCTGCCGGACTATCGCTTGAGCGTTCAGTTTGCGGAGGGTGTGACAAAAATCTATGATGTAAAGCCTTTATTTGCGAAATGGGTGTCGTTCAAGGCTTTGGAAAATGCGCCGGAACTGTTTTCCAGCGTAGAGGTCGATACAGGCGGCTACGGGATTATCTGGAACGATGATCTTGATTTGTCCTGCGATGAGCTGTTCGCAAACGGCGTGACGGTCAAGACTCCCTTCGATGGCCTCATGGCCTTTACCGATGCCACCCAGCTTTGGGGGCTGAACGAAAGTACCCTGCGCAAGGCAATTGCCTACGGGAAGCTGGTCAACGGCGTGGATGCCTGCAAATACGGTAAACAATGGGTCATTTCCACAGAAGCTATGATGCGGGAGTACGGACAGCCGAAAGCGTGAGGATGAACGGGTGAACGAATCGGATCTTTATAAAGCGTTTGGTGCATTGACAAAGGAAAAGGGCAGATGGAAAGTTTTGCCCGTATTGCGGTAAGGAAATATAAAAGCAGAATAATCTTGGATTCAAGATGATAACTTCCCGTTTGTATTGCGCTTCTGTAGTGAGTCGAGTATGACATTGAAACAATTGTCCACAGCTTTTTTCTGACCCTGTTATCATATCTGATAACAAAATGATAACAGAGGGATGGATATATCAAATAATCAAAGGAACCACGAACGGGACAAACAATATTTCAGTTAAGTCCTATCGAGTGGGAGTAAGTTTACAATAGTTTATATGAACCAAAGGGCTATGCAATGTAGCCCTTATTTTGTGTTCAGGGAGATTTTCTTGTATAGGAGAGATAGTCCCATGAAAGAATCAACGCTATCACTTACAAGCTTTAAGGCTGATCTTGTCTATCTTCCATACTACAGACTGCAATAATCTAAAGATGCACTTATCATCTTATTGTTAATTCCGCCTTTCCAATAAAAAACCCCACTGCCTTAGTATCAAAGGCAATGGGGAAAAGAAAGAGTATATCGATTAATTACCCTTATAAGCTTTCTTGAGCATCTCCTTCATGTCCTCAACCATTGGAACTCTTGGGTTTGCTGGTGAGCACTGGTCCTCGTAAGCGAGAACAGCGATGCGATCGAGGTGAGAATTCCATTCAGCTTCATCGATACCACAAGCCTGGAAGTTAGGGTCGAGATTTACATCTCTGATGAGCTGAGTTACAGCCTTGGCAAGGGATTCAACACCTTCTTCTGGTGTCTTTGCACTAAGTCCAAGGAGTTTTGCGATCTCCTGATATCTTACGTCAGCCTGATAGTGGTTGTACTTTGGCCAGACTGAAAGCTTGGTTGGAACCTGTCCATTGTATCTAATTACGTGAGGCAGGATGATACCACAGGCATAACCATGTACACAGTGGAATTCAGCACCGATCTTGTGTGCAAGTGAGTGTGCCATGCCAAGGAATGCATTGGCAAATGCCATACCTGCAATAGTTGCAGCATTGTGCATCTTCTCTCTTGCTTCGAGGTCGTTAGCTCCGTCCTTGACTGCACGAGGCAGATACTGGAACACGAGCTGGATTGCCTTGAGACAGAGACCATCTGTGAAGTCATTTGCCATTACGGAGACATATGCCTCGATTGCATGAGTGAGAACATCAAGACCTGTCATCGCAGTTGCTCTTGCAGGGAGATTGGTTGTAAATTCAGCATCTACAATTGCAACAGTTGGAGTGAGAGAGTAGTCAGTGAGTGGATACTTCTTGCCATTTGCCTTATCTGAGATAACTGCAAATGGAGTAACTTCGGAGCCTGTACCAGAAGTAGTTGGGATACAGATGAGCTTTGACTGCTTTCCGAGCTCTGGATACTTGAATGCTCTCTTTCTGATATCCATGAACTTCTGCTTTAGATCATCGAAGTTAACTTCTGGGTGCTCATAGAAGAGCCACATTCCCTTAGCTGCATCCATACTGGAACCACCACCGAGTGCGATGATCGTATCTGGCTTGAATGCCTTCATGAGCTCGACACCTTTGTTGACAGTAGAGATATCTGGATCTGGTTCGACATCACAGAAGAGCTGTACAGAGACAGGATTTCTTCTCAGGTTGAGCTGCTCAGTGATCTTGTTTACAAAACCGAAATCTACCATCGAACGGTCTGTTACGATGAATACCTTATTTATATTTCTGCAATCCTGGAGATACTGGATTGAGTTTCTCTCGAAATAGATCTTTGATGGGACCTTGAACCACTGCATTGTGTTCCTCCTCTTACCGACCTTCTTTACATTGAGAAGGTTGACTGCTGAGACGTTGCCTCCGATAGAGTTTCTTCCGTACGAACCACAGCCAAGAGTCAGTGATGGCAGGAATGAGTTGTAGACATTACCGATACCTCCAAAGGTTGATGGAGAGTTCCAGATGATTCTCATTGCCTTGACCTTTTCACCGTAGTTATCAGCCATAGCCTGTTCCTTACAGTGGATAGCTGCAGAGTGTCCGAGGCCATTGAAGTTGACCATGGCAGCAGCTTTTTCAAAGCCTTCCTTATCATCCTTTACTTTGAAAACAGCGAGAACAGGAGAGAGCTTCTCTCTTGAAATTGGTTCTTTTGGTCCTACGCTCTTACATGGGACGCAGATTATAGATGTGTCCTCCGGGATAGTAAATCCTGCATTCTTTGCAATCCAGAAAGCACTCTTACCAACGATAGTTGGATTGAGCTTTGCATTTTCTACATCCTCATCGCCTTCAGCCTTGCCGAACATATAGCGGGAAAGCTTTACTTTCTCTTCTTTATTTACAAAGTATGCCTTGAATCTCTCGAAGAGTTTTACAGCTCCATCGTATACTTCTGCATCTATGATCGCAGCCTGCTCGGATGCGCAGATCATACCATGGTCGAAGGACTTGGAAAGGACGATATCATTGACAGCCTGCTCAACATCAGCACTCTTGTTGATATATGCAGGAACATTACCTGCACCTACGCCCATAGCTGGTTTACCACAGCTATATGCTGCTGTAACCATTGCATTACCGCCTGTTGCAAGGATAGAAGCAACACCTGGGTGATGGATGAGTGCAGTAGTTGCATCCATGGAAGGAGTCTCGATCCACTGGATACAGTTTTCAGGAGCACCTGCTGCTACAGCTGCATCTCTAATAACAATGGCAGCTGCCTTGGAACACTGCTGTGCACTTGGATGGAATGCAAAGATGATTGGATTTCTAGTCTTCAGACAGATAAGAGCTTTGAAGATAACAGTTGAGGTTGGGTTCGTAACTGGTGTTATACCTGCAATTACACCAATTGGGTCTGCGATCTCAGTAATGCCAGTTACAGGGTTCTCTGAGATGACACCAACTGTCTTTAGATGGCGCATGTTGTTGACAACATATTCACATGCAAATAGATTCTTTGTTGCCTTATCTTCAAAGACACCTCTCTGTGTCTCATCGATTGCAAGCTTTGCCAGTGTGCCGTGGTGATCGAGACCTGCAACTGAACACTTTGCAACGATGTAGTCTACCTGCTCTTGATTAAGAGAGAGGAACTGATCAAGGGCTACTGTAGCCTTGTCGACAAGGCTGCCAATCATTTCATTGACGCCCTGTTCTTTCTTTTCTTCCATGTTTACACCTCCAATTGACAACCTAAAGGTTTGGTCAAGTTTGAAACATCAAAAGAAAAGATAGTAAATTATGTAACTTGTTGCAATATAAATATTTATGTTCCAAAAGTTCAATTAAATTGAATATCTTTCGTTTTTAGAGATAATCTAGTGCTTTAATTTTGTTAATCTGAAAATATATCTTGATAATCTGAATATAAAAATATTATTTATGATAATTATTAGATAAATAATGATAAAAATTTGAAATTATCATATTTTTATCACCAATAGTATTTAAATAACTATATATTTCAGATAAATCAGTATTTCTTAGCTGTTTAATTATATGGATGTCCTTGAAAACAATTCATGGACACTTATCTATACATATCATGATTCTTTCATCATGGTTAAACATCCTCCCCTTGATATGGTGAAAATAGAGAAAACTGGATGAAACATAATCATAAATAGGCTAGAGTTAGCAGAAGTAGTTTCTGGAGGCTTAAATGCGTTTCTTTTCTCTTGTTAAAGAGCTGCTTATTCTTTCTGTTGCAACATTGATAATTGCTGTTGCAGTATTCTTTTTCCTTATCCCAAGCCACGCTTCGGTAAGCAGTATTTCAGGCTTTGCAATTGTACTTAGCAATTTCATCACTCTGCCTATTTCTGTAATTACGATGGTCTTGAATGCCGCTCTGCTTATCATAGGCTTTCTGACTTGCGGCTCTCAATTTGGCTACAAGACTGTCTATACATCGCTTCTTCTTCCTCTGTTTCTTTTACTCTTTGAGTATCTGCTCCCTGACTATACATCCCTTACTCACGATGCTGTTCTCGATGTCGTCTGTTATATATTTACAGTGAGCATTGGCCTTTCGATTCTCTTCAATCGAAACGCATCCTCTGGTGGCCTTGATATCGTTGCCAAGATACTTAACAAGTTCTTCAATGTCGATCTAGGAAAGGCCATGTCACTTTCAGGAATGTGCATAGCACTTTCTTCAGCCTTTGCTTATGATTCAAAGACTGTTGTGCTCTCTGTAATTGGTACATATCTCAATGGTCTTGTTCTTGACCACTTTATCTTCGACCAGAAGTTGAAGAGGAGAGTATGCATAGTTTCTCCTAAAGAGGAAGAGATCAGGAAATATATCATCAACGAGCTACACAGTGGTGCAAGTATCTACAAGGTCATTGGAGCCTATAGGATGCAAGAACACAATGAGATCATAACAATTGTAGATAAGCAGGAATTCCAGAAACTTATGAATTATCTATCTAAAATAGACCCTCAGGCCTTTGTGACTGTATACAAGGTCAGTGATATGCGATATCAGCTAAAGAGCATGCCCGAGAGAGTATTCAAATAGTGAGGAGTAAAAAAAGAGGCTCCGAAATGGAACCTCTCTTTCATCTTAAAGACCCTGAACCAGGATCACTATGATAAGGAGTGGAAGAATGTATCTGAAGTAGTGCTTCATCCAAGGCTTGATCTTCGCGCCAGCACCTTCATTTGCTTCCTTCAAGTAATTATCAAAGCCCCAGCCCCATTTTGTGACACAGAAGAGTAGGAAGATAAGGCTTCCAATTGGAAGCAGAAGATTACTTACGATGAAGTCTTCTGAATCCAGGATATCTCTGCCTCCGATAAGGTGGACATTTGAAAGCAGGTTATAGCCAAGAGCACAAGGAATACTTGTGATCGCAATAACTGCAAGCCAGAAGAAACAGGACTTTCTTCTATCCCAACCAAAGTTATCGATACCTGCTGCAATGAGCATTTCGAATACTGCAATAACAGTAGAGAAACTTGCAAATGTCATGAAGAGGAAGAAAAGGGTTCCCCAGATTCTTCCACCTGCCATATTCATAAAGACATTTGGAAGTGTGATGAAGATAAGAGCAGGACCAGCATTTGGCTCTACATTGAATGAGAAACAAGCTGGGAAGATGATGAGACCAGAAACCAAGGCAACAAAGGTGTCAAGACCAATAATGGTGAAAGATTCCTTTGCAAGTGAGTTGCCCTTTGACATGTAGCTTCCAAAGATTTCCATTGCGCCGATACCAAGTGAAAGTGTAAAGAAGCTCTGGTTCATTGCTGCTGTGATAATTCCACCAAGACCTGCAGCCTTTGCACGAGCAAAATCTGGAACGAGATAGAATTTTACACCTTCTCCTGCACCCTTGAGTGTAAGGCTATGGATTGCAAGGATAATGATGAGAGCAAGAAGACCAATCATCATGACCTTTGTAATTCCCTCGATACCTTTCTGGACACCAAGTCCACATACAAGAATGCCAAAAAGAACGGTGATGAGCATGAAGCCGACCATCTGAAGAGGATCAGAAAGCATTGCACCAAAAACGTCACCAGAGTTGATGCCACTACCACTGAAGGAGCCAAATGCAAACTTGAACATATAGTTCAGCATCCATCCTGAAACTGTTGTGTAGTACATCATGAGAAGAAGACAGCCAAAGATACAGATCCAGCCATGAAGATGCCACTTGCTTCCCTTAGGCTCGAGAGCAGAGTAGGCTGGTGTGATACTCTTCTTGCTAGCTCTACCAACAGCGAGCTCCATAGTAAGGACAGGTGCGCCCATAATTACAAGAAACAGAAGATAGAACAGTACAAAAACACCACCGCCGTTCTGTCCTGTCACAAATGGGAACTTCCAGACATTACCGATACCAATAGCACAGCCTGCACTGACAAGCAGGAATCCCAATCTGGATTTGAAGTTTTCTCTTTCCATTACGATTTTCCCTCGTTTTATGTATAAACAAAAATTCACTAAATTATGCTGTTTTGAAATGGTGAATGTAAATAATGTTTTCGCAATAATCTGTGATTTTCTGTTAAAAATATGCACATTGTTTTTATAGTAACAAAATTAGGATGAAAAATGATTATTTTGGGACAAAGAAAAACGACCGCTCATATGAACGGCCGTCTGTTTCATGACTAATCAGGAAATCAGTTCTTTGCTGGTTTCTTGATGAACTTTCTCAGAACTGGAGTAAGGAGCATGATGATACATGCTGTCATGACAACTGCACCAATTGGAGTTCCAAAGAGTGCTTTGAAAACATTGCCCTTAGCCATCAGGTAAGCTCTTGCGAAGTGCTCTTCACACATTCCACCAAGAACGAGACCAAGAACGATAGCTGCACTATTGAGGTGCATGTACTTAACGACGATACCAAAGACACCAGCGATGACCATGACAACAACACCAACTGCGCCACCTTCGGAGTAGGAACCGATAAGAGCGAGCATGATGATGATAGGGCCAAGGTAGCTGTATGGGATTGCGAGAATCTGAGCAAATACCTTAGCAATTCCCATTGCAACGATAACCATGAGGATGTTTGTGATGATCATGGTGATGAATGTTGCAGAAAGGTACTCTGGCTGGTTTACAAGAAGAAGTGGTCCCATCTGTACGCCCTTGAGAGCGAGAGCAGACATCATAACTGCAGCAGCATTACCACCAGGAATACCGAGGGTAAGGAGTGGAACCATTGCACCACCAGTTGCAGCGTTGTTTGCAGCCTCAGAAGCTGCGATACCATCGATGATACCGGTACCAAACTTCTCAGGATACTTGGAAAGCTTGTTCTCCATTGTGTAACACATGAAGGATGCGATTGTAGCACCAGCACCTGGGAGGATACCTACGATTGTACCGATCAAAGAACAGCGGAGGATGACCCACTTGATAGAAAGCATTTCCTTAATGGAAGGCATCTTTGTATTTACATGCTTGGTATCAACTTCAGCATCATCAGCTGAAAGGCGCTTCTTTGTATTTGTCTGCTTGAAAACTTCGGTGATAGCGAAAAGACCGATGAGAACAGGGATCATTTCGATACCGGAAAGAAGCTCTCTGTTACCGAAAGTAAGACGAGCAACACCAGCCATTGGGTCCTGACCGATACAAGCAAGGAAGAGGCCGAGAAGACCAGAGATGATTGTTGTCAGGATGTGATCCATATCAAGGACTGTAAGAATTGAGAGTCCGAGGAAGGTAATTGCGAACAAGTCGCCCTGGCTGAATGCAAGTGCTGCCTTTGAGAGTGGGGTACTCATTGCAAACATGATGATTGCAGCGATGATACCACCAACAGCAGAACAGAAAAGAGCAACGCCAAGTGCCTTACCAGCTTCACCTCTCTTGGCCATTGGATAGCCATCGAAGGTTGTAGGAGCTGAAGAAGGAACACCAGGGATCTTGAAGAGAATAGCTGTAATTGAACCACCAGTGATGGAAGAACAGTAGATAGCTACGAGGAATACGATAGCTGGAACTGGCTCCATTGTATATGTGAATGTGAGACCAAGAGCAACAGCCATTGTAGCACTGACACCAGGAAGTGCACCGAATACTGTACCAAGGACGATAGCCAGAACAACCATGAAGAACTGACTGCCACTGAATACAGCGCTCATGCCATATGAAAACATCTGTCCGAAACTCATGTGCTGACCTCCTTAAATAAGATTTTCAAGGAACAGTGCAAAGTTTCTGAGGAATGGCACTGTACCACGTGGCAATGTTACATCGAGTAAGCCACTGAAGACGATGTGAAGGAAGAGAGCGATAACGACAGATGCGATAGCAAGTCTAACGAGCTTCTTTTCACCCAAAAGGAATCCATAAGAGAAGAGAACGAGGATTGCTGTAACAACGAAGCCAACAGTCTCGATGATCAAGGAAGCAATTGCGATGATGATCATACCGATAAGCATCTTGCTCTTGAAGAAACCAGCACTGTTCTTTAAGAATGAACTGATTGTGAACTCAGGATTTCCCTTATTCTTCTTGATAATCTTGATGATGTTGATAACAAGACAGATACAGAGGAGAGTGATGATAGCCTTTGGCCATACATCTGGCATCAGGTTAGATGGGTTTCTCATATATGTCTTAGGTATTTTAGCCTCAAGAACATGTGTAAACATGGAGTAGACCATGAATACGAGTAAGAGTATATTTGCAATTAATTCAAACACGATAAAACTCCAAAGGACAGATTGTATAAAATGGGTTCCTACTAGATAGATAAATGATATGAGTGGTAGGAATCGATGTGGGCTGCCCAATCCCACATAAAAACAATATCCGCCGGACCTAGGTGGGTCCGGTGGAATATTAGTCTTTAGAAACTAGATTACTTGAGATCTGCGTAATCCTTCTCGAGAGTACCCTGCTCGAACATGTAGTCTCTCAGGTCCTTGTACTCGCTGAGACAGAATGCCTGTACGTCTGCTGGAGCTGGAACAGTTCTTTCGTCGTAAGCAGCGTTGTGGAGGAAGCTCTTCCATGTTGCATCGTTTCTGCACTCTTCAATTGCAGCTACGAGAGTGTTGATAGCACCTCTTGGTGTACCAGCCTTAGCGAAGATACCTCTCCATGGACCTGCGTAGGAATCGATACCTACATCAGCTGTACATTCACAATCTGGGAAGATGTTGAGTCTGTGCTCACAGAATACGAGAAGTGGAACGATATCGCCGGACTCGATGAGACCCTTCATATCATCATAACCACCAACTGCGAGGTCACAGTGTCCACCTGCGAGGTCAGCATTGACTTCAGAACCACCACCGTACTGTACGACGTTAAGGTCGAGACCCTCGGTAGCAATTTCGAAACACATACCGTCAACACCGATGGATGTAAGCATACCAACGGAGACTTCGAATGGGTGAGCTGCTACATACTTCTTGAGGTCGGAGAAGTTCTTGATGCCATACTTGTCAAGCTGCTTCTTGGAACCTGCGAGCATGTTGATGGAGTGAACGAGAACGTCGATACATTCCATATCATCCTTGAAGTTCATGGACATATTGCCCTGCATGTCCTGGATGTAGAGAGACTGTGTACCGAGCATGAATGTATAACCATCAGCTGGCTGCTTGTAAGTATACTCTGTACCGGTAACACCACCTGCACCAGTTTCGTTTCTAACTTCTACTGGTACACCGAGCTTCTGCTGGAGAAGGGTAGCCATTGGTCTGATTGTTGAGTCAGCGCCACCGCCGAGACCCCATGGACATACGATTTCAATCTTTCTTTCGAACTTCCATGTGCCGTCATCAGCCTTAGCTTCAACTGGCTTGGAAGGGGTTGCTGTTACTACGTTTGCCTCAGCAGCGTCAGCTTTCTTGCCACAGCTGGTGAACATGACCATAACAGCCAGAACGACCATTAAAATGGTAAATGCTTTTTTCATAAAATTACTCCTTATGCAAAGGTTGCACTAAGATATTATAAAACGATTTTTTCAATATCAAAATGAAATGAATTCACCCCCTTCCATTCCTGTATGGAATGGTTTAAAATAGTTTAGCCCCTAAAAACGCATAAGGAGTTAGGTATGGATGAAAAAGATTTGGAATTGATTATCACAATTGCTCGCACAAGAAATATCACTGTCGCCGCTGATTCTCTATACCTTACGCAATCGGCAATCTCAAAACGAATCAAGAATATGGAGAATGAACTCAAGAACCGTATCTTCATCAGAACCCACCAAGGTGTAAGACTTACAACAGCAGGGGAGCTGGTGCTTGAAAAGGCTTTGAAGATAACGAATGAGTTCTCAGAGATGAAGATCTATCTTGAAAGCCATGGAAAGGATGTATTTGGAAGCCTTACCATAGGAGTATCTGAAAACTTCATGTTCTACCACCTTCCTGACATCGCAGCCTCATATCATCTGAAGTATCCAAACGTAAAACTTACATTCAAGACAAACAAGAGCCACAACCTCTATCCTCTGGTGTTGAATAACGATGTAGATCTGGCAATTGTCAGAGGTAATTATTGGTGGGATGGTGTCAAACACATTCTGAGTACTGAGACCATGTGTGTTATATATGACCGTAAGTATGAGAATGTCCCACTCAAGGATATAACTTATATAGAAAGGACAACTGATTCTGTTCAATATGCATCGATGAACAAGTGGAGACATGAAAATGACTTGATGAATCCACCATCGATAATAGTTATGGATTCCATCTCTTCATCAATGGACCTAGTAAAGCGAGGAATCGGCTGGGCCTTGATTCCTGAGGTTGCATTGGATGGATTTGAGGGAATAAAGAAGCCTTGCTACTTTGCAAATGGTGAGCTGTTTACAAGGCAGACATTTCTGCTTTGCAAGGAAGAGGTTGCTAAGCTTCCTCAGGCAAGGACATTCATCGATGAAATTCTTAAAAACAAGATCGAGCATACGAGAATAGAAAGCAATGCCTGAGGAATTGGCTATTACCACTGAGGATGTATGATATCCTTCAGTCTTGTTTCATATAGCATTTTGACTTTTTCCATCTGATCTGAGGAAAGAGCAGGAAGCTCTGCTGCCTTCAGATTTGAAACAAGCTGACTTGCTCTGCTTGCTCCCGGAATGACAGTACTTACACTATCGAACATCAGTATCCATCTGATTGCAATTGCAGCAAGGTCTTCAGTCTTGAAGATCTTTTTTAGCTCTTCGACACATTCAAGTCCTGTCTCATAAGGTACACCTGAGAAGGTTTCTCCCTTATCAAAGGAAGCGCCTTCCCTGTTGTATGAGCGATGATCCTTTTCGTGGAATGTTGTGTTGATTGTATATTTTCCAGTCAGGAGACCACTTGCAAGAGGGACTCTTGCGATTACGCCGACATTGTTCTTCTTGCAGAGAGGGAAGAGTTTATCAAGAGGCTTCAGGCGGAACATGTTGAAGATGACTTCAATTGCAGCAATGTCATATTCCATTGTCATGATACCTTCTTCTACCTTCTCAATGCTCACACCATAGTCTCGGAGCTTTCCTTCCTTCTTCAAGAGAGCAAGTTCTCCAAATATATCATCCCTCTTGAAAACAGAAGTTGGAGGGCAGTGGAGCAATATCATATCAAGGCGATCTCTCTTGAGACGGGTGAGACTGTCCTCGACAAAGCCCCTGATGGCAGCTGGAGTATAGCTTTCATCTGTATGTGGCTTTAGTCGTCTTCCACACTTTGTGGTGATATAGAAACGGTCAGGATGTGTTGTGATGTAATCTCCAATGGCCTTTTCGCTTTCGCCACCATTGTAGACATCCGCTGTATCAATAAAGTTGATATCATTCCTGTCAGCTTCCTCAAGGATCTTCATAGCCTCTTCTTTATCGAAAGGGCGACCCCAGCCAGTTCCAAGCTGCCAGGTTCCAAGACCTATTTCAGAAACCATGACACCGGTTTTTCCAAACATTCTTTTATTCATCCGAAAACTCCTTACTTTGGATGTTGAATCATAACATGAACTATATATAAAAAATCCAAAAAGAAAGAGCTTTCTGACTTAAATAGACAGAAAGCTCATATCTTTGGTTTTATCATGCTCTGTTCAGCATTCAAACTTTGACATCTGGATTCTTCTCTCCGAACTTCTCTTTCAGCATCTCAGCTATTTCAGACCTATCTTTTCCCTGCTTTTCCATGTGCTTTATGGTCTTGTAGGCCTGAAAGAGGGTGGAGGGACCAATTTCTGAACTGAAGTATCCAATTCCCTGGTTCCATGCAAGAAGTTCAAAGACATCATCGAAGGCTCTGCTATCAAGGCCGTGGATGTAGGCCTTTACAAGCTCTCGAGTTGCCTGTCTCATTCTTCCAGCTCCAACTGCATTGGTAAGTGAGAGCAGAAGTCTTGTTTCATATGGAAGGTATCTCTTTTTGTCGTTCCATGTGAGATCCCAGAAGCCAACTGCAATCTTTCCTAAGGACTCATCGATCAAAGGCATGTTAGTCAAAGCTGCAGGACGCATAGGTATGTCCTTTTCCATTTCACGCTTTTCTGTTCTATAGAAGAATGCGTGAAATTCGGCTTCTCCTCTCTGCTCTGTGTAATGCTCGAATCCTAGCTCCTCCATCACCTCGTAAAGGGGGATAGGGTTAAAGGACTGAATGATTTCAAGTCCGCTTCCAACTTCTGTGTCCATCGCTTGCTTCTTCAAGCCAGGAAAGAAGTTTCCCTGAATTCCTCTGACATCAACCCTCTTGAAGGTTGATACCTTGTCACTCCACTTCTCGTATCCCATACAATCCTCCTTGTATTCAATCAAGAATCTTTCCATCGATTGAGATCGTTACGATCTGCCAAGGGATGAATTTTCCACTGCTCTTAAGTGCCATTTCTGCAGCTCTTTCCAGACCGCCACAGCAAGGAACCTCCATCCTGACTACTGTTACACTCTTTATATCGTTTTCACTTAGAATTGCGGTCAGCTTCTCTGTATAGTCTACTCCATCAAGTTTAGGACAACCAATAATAGTGACCTTTCCCTTCATGAAGTCTTCATGGAGATTTGCATATGCATATGCTGTGCAATCTGCTGCGATCAAGAGCTTTGCACCCTTGAAGAACGGCGCACTCGCAGGGACAAGTTTTATCTGGCAAGGCCACTGAGCAAGCTGTGATGACACTCTCTTGTTCGTTGTTTCCTCTCTCTCCCTTGAATTGAACTGAACCATCTTTTTTCCTGGGCAACCTGTGAACTTTTCCTCTTCCTTTGCTTTTTTCACTGCATCTTCATCATATGCAGGCGCTTCCCTCTCCTCGAAGCTTATTGCTCCTGTAGGGCAGGCAGGAAGGCAGTCCCCAAAGCCATCACAGAAATTTTCTCTTACAAGCTTTGCCTTCCCATCTTGCATTTCTATTGCACCTTCGTGGCAAGCTGAGGCACACAGGCCACAGCCATTGCATCTATCTTCATCTATATGAATTATCTTTCTTATCATTGTTGTCTCCTTGTACTCATAAATTAGTGGAATTTTTTCATTTATACCGTATCTCTGGATACAGTTTGTTCTATACTTATATATATAATTAGGTATATGGATTATTCACTTTTGAAGCAGTGTGCTCTCTTTGAGAAATTCGAAGAGGCTGAAATTGAGAACTTGTTAAAAGATACAGAGTACAAACTCAAGGAGTTTGGAAAGGGTGATGTAATCTTTCGCGCTATGAATAAGGCAGATGAGATTGCGATCATCCTCGACGGTCATATGCAGATAGCAAAGACATTCCCAAATGGAAACCAGATCAACGTGTCTATAAGGAAGAAAGGGAGTCTAGTTGGACCTGCTGCAGTCTTTTCTGATGAAGGGCGATATCCTTGTGATGTCGTTTCAGTTGATAATAGTAGTATCCTCTTTCTCTCAAAGACATCCTTGCTTGCGCTTTTAGGAAAGTCTTCAATATTGCTTTCATCCTTTCTAAGCATCATTGCATCCTCAAGTGCGATGCTGCAGCGAAGACTTGAGCTCATGAGCTACAGCTCAATTCAGGCAAAGGTTGCATTCTATCTTTTGATAAACACAAGGCGAAGTGGAAAGAACAAGGTCTTGATTCCTGAGTCCATATCCAATTGGGCGCTAGTGATGAATGTATCAAGAACATCACTTCATAGAGAGATAGCGAAGATGGAAAAGCTTGGCCTTATCAGATACTCTTCTCCTTTTATCGATGTTCTTGATAAGGAAGGGCTTCAGAATGTTCTTTCTTGAAATAAATGTGGTCACCTAGATTTCTAGATGACCACAATCCCCTTACTTTATGCTTTTTTTCAAGGAAGCTTCTATAAAACCTGTAAATAGAGGGTGAGGCCTATTGGGCCTGCTCTTGAACTCTGGATGGAATTGGACTCCTACATAGAAATCTTCATCTTTGAGTTCTACAGTTTCTACTAGGTTTTTATCAGGAGAAAGCCCTGATATGGTAAGACCTTTTGCTCTGATGATGGACCTGAAGTCATTGTTGAACTCATATCTATGCCTATGGCGTTCGCTGATGACTTCACACTTGTAGCAGTTATAGATTGTAGTGTCTTTCTTCAAGTGGCACTCATACTTTCCGAGCCTCAATGTTCCACCTTTGGCAATCTCATCATTTTGACCATTCATGAAATCTATCACCTTGTATGGTGTAGAAGGGTCGAACTCACGTGAATTTGCACTTCCAAGCCCACAGATATTCCTTGCATATTCTATTACCATGAGCTGCATTCCAAGACAGATGCCAAAAAGAGGTATGTGGTTCTCTCTGGCATATTGTATTGAAGTGATCATGCCTTCGATTCCTCTGTCTCCGAAACCTCCTGGCACAATTATTCCATCAGCACCTGAAAGTTTTTCCTTGACGCTGGATACATCTATTTCAGATGAATCGACCCAGTCGATCATAACAAACGTATCAAGTGCATAGCCAGCATGCTTCAAGGCTTCTGCAACAGAAAGGTATGCATCGTGGAGCTGGACATACTTTCCGACAAGTGCAATCTTCACAGTGTTCTTCTGGTGCTTTATCTTCCTGACAAGTTCTTCCCATGCTGTGAGATCTATCGTCTTTCTATCAAGATTTAACTCCCTGAGGACAATTGCTGAAAAGTTTGCCTTTTCAAGCATCAGTGGAGCTTCGTAGAGAATTGGTAGAGTGAGGTTCTCGATTACACAATCTTCCTTTACATTGCAAAAGTGAGCAATCTTCTTGAAGATACTCTCATCTGTAATCTTCTCATCACTCCTTAAGACTATGATGTTAGGAGAAATGCCCATACCCTGCAGCTCTTTCACACTGTGCTGTGTCGGCTTTGATTTGTGCTCTCCACTTGCTTTCAGATATGGAACCAATGTGACATGGATATAGATTGCATTCTCTCTTCCAACCTCCAGACCTACCTGTCGGATAGCTTCGATGAAGGGCTGGCTTTCGATGTCTCCGATAGTTCCTCCAATTTCAGTTATTACAACATCTGCCTTGCTTTCCTTGCCGACGTTGTAGATGAAACTCTTGATCTCATCTGTGATGTGAGGGATGGTCTGGACAGTAGAGCCAAGGTACCCACCCTGACGCTCCCTTTCGATTACATTCGAGTAGACCTTTCCGGTTGTAAGGTTTGAAAAGCGGTTGAGGTCCTCATCAATGAATCTTTCATAGTGCCCAAGATCGAGATCTGTCTCAGCTCCATCATCTGTTACATAGACTTCACCATGCTGGTAAGGGCTCATCGTACCCGGGTCCACATTGATATATGGATCGAGTTTCTGGGATGCAACGACATACCCTCGTGATTTCAGAAGTCTTCCAAGAGATGCTGCTGTGATACCTTTACCAAGTCCTGAAACAACTCCACCAGTGACAAAAATGAACTTGCTCATATCTTACCTTCCACTTGCTCCATAGTTTGAAAGAACTCTCGCTGAAGGATCATCAACATTGCAGCCTTCCCAGCTCTTGTTTGGCATCCAGAAGTCTGGAATCAACTCACCTTGTCCTGGGTAGTGCTTCTCGAAAAGTTCCCTGTAAAGAAGACTCTCTTTTGTAAATGGTCTTCCATGAGTATATTTCATTCGTCTTTCTTCGAATTCCTCATCCGTGTAATATTTTTCTGCATATGCCTTTATTTCATCGACCATGCTGTGGCCTACAGCATCAGAGAAGGCAGCTTTATCTCTCCAGAGAATCTCATCTGGAAGAATGTGATCTTTCTCGAATGCCTTTCTGAGAAGATACTTACCCATGTTATAGGTGTTCATCTTCAATTTTGGGTCGATACTCATTACATAGCTGACGAATTCAAGATCTCCAAATGGGACACGAGCTTCAAGTGAGTTATCAGAGATACATCTATCTGCTCTGAGGACATCGTAGTAATGTAGCTCCCTGATTCTCTTTTCTGACTCTTTTTGGAAAGCAAGTGGAGTTGGTGCAAAATCTGTATACTTGTAGCCAAATAGCTCATCTGAGATTTCACCAGTAAGCAAGACCTTGATATCGGTCCTTTCATGAATTGCTTTGCAAAGAAGGTACATGCCCATGCTGGCTCTGACTGTAGTGATATCCCAAGTTCCAAGATGAGATATTACCTCTTCAAGGCTCGAAATGACTTCGTCTTTGGTCATTGAAACCTCAACATGCTGGCTGTTTATGTAATCAGCAACCTTTCTTGCATACTTTAAATCGATAGGGTCCTTATCCATACCGATAGAGAATGTCTTTATTCTCTTTTTTAGAATCTTGTTTGCAATTGCACATACAAGACTTGAATCAAGGCCTCCAGAGAGAAGAAAGCCAAGTGGGGCATCGGAATCTAGACGCTTTTCAACTGCTCTGATAAGACGCTCTCTTATCTCTGTTGCAATCGTGTCGATGTCAGACGTAATCGTCTTCTCGACCTTTGTCATGTCCCTGTAAGAGATGAACTTTCCATCCTTGTAGTAGTGTCCTGGTGGAAACGTTAGAACCTTGTCACAAAGGGTTGTGAGACACTTTGCTTCAGATGCAAAGATGATCTTTCCATCTTCAAGATAGCCATAGAATAGTGGTCTTATTCCGATAGGATCTCTTGCTGCGATAAAGCTATCTGTTTCACTGTCGTAGATTATGAGTGCATACTCAGCATCGAGCATTTTGAACATCTTGGTGCCGTGTTTCATGAAGAGTGGGAGTAGAACTTCGCAGTCTGATCCACTCTTGAAGTGATAACTGTCCTCTAATTCCTGCTTGAGCTTTCTAAAGCCGTAGATTTCTCCGTTGCAGCATAGTGATAACGGCCCAAGGTGAAATGGCTGCATGCCACTTTCTTCAAGATCCATGATCGCAAGTCTGTTGAAGCCGAGGTATGCATTATTCTTTCCAACTCTCATAAAGCTACTCTGGTCTGGGCCTCTTGAAATAGAGCGCTCAAAACAGTCTTTTACAGTTGTTGGACTTACTTTTTCTGATGAAAAACCAATGATTGAACACATAACATACCTCCAAAAAAATTTTTAAAGCCATTATAGGAAATATGGAATAATAGTTACAAATACATATAATATTATAGTTATCATATGAGATACGTATGATAAGAGGTGCATATGGAACTAAGGGTACTCAGATATTTCGTTACAGTAGCAGAAGAACTCAACATTACAAGGGCTGCAGATAAACTCAATATCAGTCAGCCACCACTCAGTGCTCAGATCAAGAATCTTGAATCTGAACTTGGCAGTGCACTATTTGTACGAGGTAAGAGACACTTGCAGCTGACTGAAGCAGGGAGGCTCCTTTACAGACACGCGAAGGAGATGTTGAACATTGCATCCAAAGCAAGTGATGAGATACGTCAAATTGGCAAGGGCATGAATGGAACTATCTCCATTGGCCTTGTTGAAGGTTCTGCACCTGATATCGCATCAAAGTGGATAGAATCTTTCATGAAGAAGTATACAGATGTCAAATTCAGGATAATGGATGGAAACAGTGATGAGCTTATAGAGAGGCTCAGAAGTGGACTGATTAACCTAGCTGTAATAACATCGCCATGTGATAACACACTTCTAAATAGCTTCAAGGTAGGGCAGGAGAAGATGACTGCTTTCATGAGCCGGGAAAACCCACTTTCTAAACTACCTGGAGAAACGATTGACCTTGTGTATCTGAAGGACCAGCCACTTATTGTTCCAAGCCGTGAGGCTTTGAATGATATGATCTTCAAATGGTTCAAGGAGATAGATGCAGAGCCACACATCGTCTGCAAGATGGACAACTATCTTGATGTTGCTGCTCTTGCAGGAGGTAATGTTGGAGTCAGTCTATTTCCTAAGACAAGTTATGTTCTTAACCAGAAGATCGTTGCAAAGGAGATTGTGAATTCAGGACGATTCGTCGAGTACCTTTTCGTATGGCTCAAGGGAAAACCTCTCCCGATAGCAGATGAGACATTCATCGACTTTGTTAAGGCCTCAATTGCGAAGAACTAAAGAATTGCACTAATAGATTTTAGGTATATTAAAATTTAGAATGTCGATTTTTAGATAAATCTCAAATAATATAATTGACATAAATGGCGGTTGAGAAATAATCTTCGCTTCGTTATGTGTGACGACAGAGAAAAGCTCATCGATATGTTTTCATCGACTCACCTTGGTGACAGTCTTAAAGAACTATCTCTGATCTACGACGATGTTGAAAGAGATACAGAAGAATTCTGTGAAGAGTATTCGATCCATTGTACTTTGGGTTGCGGGGAGTGCTGTGAAAACTTCATGCCAGATATCACACCTGCAGAAGCCAATATGATTGCTTCCTACCTGATGCTCATAAAGAAGGATATGTCTCTTATCGAGAAGGTTAAGAAGAAAACATCTATCCATTGCCCCTTGTATGATAGCAATAATCCATACCACTGCCAGGTCTACTCTGTTAGACCATTAGTCTGTCGTCTCTTTGGACAGTGTGCATCAAAGATGAAGGATGGAAAGAAGATCTTCAGGAGATGTCGTTTCTCAGGTGGCTGTCTGATGCCTGAAAGGCTTGAAATCGATTCATCTGAAATAAAGACAATGGATGAGTATGGCTTGAGGCTCCAAGCTCTTGAAAGTGGTGATGTCTCTGACCTTGATGACGGGGTTTGCAAGGCACTTGAAGAAGTTGGCCTCATTTCAGGATTCTTGGGTTTTGATAGCAAAACTCCATCAGCATCATAAATACTGATTATCTCTTTTGTTCCTATCTAAATGTAGATAATGTAGGAAATAACAGTAATAGAAATAAAAAGTTAGTTGCAATTAACTTTTAACTATGGTAAGTTATCATTGATAACATAAAACTATGCCTAGAGATAAGAAAGAGAGCCACGAAAGGATTATACTTGCTGCCAGAACTGAATTTCTGAAGAAGGGGTTCGAGAAGGCCTCGATACGCCGTATCGCATCGAGTGCCAAACTGACCAGTGCGGCTCTTTATCGTCATTTTCCATCAAAACATGAGATGTTTTCCTACCTTGTCGAGCCAGGAATTTGTGCTTTGAAAGAGTGGCTAGAGAGACATGAGAAGACATCGTATGAATATATAGAGAATGATGATGTTAAGATGGCATGTGAAGAAAGCGCGATAGATTTGATGAATGATGTAATCTTTCATCATCGTGAAGCTTTCATCCTCCTTTTGCGCTCAAGCCAGGGGACTGAGTATGAAAACTTTATCCGCGATATTGTCACAGATCAGGGTGAAGAGATGATGAGGGCCATCGAATTTCTAAAAAGCAGGGGATACAAGGTTAAAGATATTCCAACTAATACAATGAATATCCTGATGAGTGCCTATCTTACAGCACTCTTTGAACCTATAGCGCACGATTTACCCAAAGAGGAAGAAAGTGAATATCTTGAAACAATAAAGGATTTCTTCATGCCGGGGTGGCAGAGGATTATGGGACTTGAGGAGACTTGAACGGTCTCCTTTTTTGTTATTAGTGAACAAGTGAATAGTTTTGATAGCTATCGAAATATATATTTGTTCTCTTCATGAGAACAGGAGGTTATAAATGGACAAGGAGAATGAGGTAAAAAAGCGCTCGGCCTTGGCATGGATATTCTACTTTGCCGGAATAAGGAAGCTTCTATATCAGCTGAGTGTAGTTCTGGCCTTTGGAAGTGTTATATCCAAGCTAGTCCCGTATTTCATCATGTCCCGCATCATTACTTTGTTGATGAGCGGTTCTCGTGATTTATCATTATTCAGTAAATACTTACTGTGGATGCTTCTATTGTGGCTTCTCTCTGCACTCTTGCATGCTCTCTCCACTACCTGTTCACACAAGGCAACATTCTATGTGCTTGGTGAAATGAGAAGAAGAAGTATCGACAAGCTGACAAGGATGGAACTTGGGAATGTGATGAAGAACTCTTCAGGAGGCCTGAAGAATACTCTTGTCGAAAGAATCGACAGTATCGAAACCGTCATGGCTCATATGATTCCTGAGTTCACAAGCAATCTTTCAGCTCCACTTCTGATCTTCCTCTACCTTCTCTATATCGATTGGAGAATGGCCTTGATCTCACTCATCACATTCCCGATCGGCATGCTGTCTCTTGCCTATATGATGAGGGATGCCAATGAGAGAAATGAATACTGTATAGCAAAGACGAAGGTTCTGAACGATACAGCAGTTGAATATATAAATGGAATCGAGGTAATCAAGGTATTTGGAAAGACAGAAAGCTCCTATGAAAAGTTTGTAACAGCGGCAAGGGAAGCTGCAAGTAGCTATGTCGAATGGATGAGAGACAACAACACACAGATGACTTTGGCGCTCACTGTTATGCCGAGCACCCTTATCGGTATACTTCCACTTGCAGGCTTCTTGGTCATGAAGGGCTCTCTTTCTGCTGATGCAGCAGTTATGTGTATCATCCTATCTGTTGGTCTTTTAACTCCAATTATTACTCTTATGTCCTTCTTGGACGACATAAGGACGATGGAGACAATAATCGAGGAGGTTACAAGCATAATAACCTCACCTGAACAGTTGAGACCTGAAAAGACAATTGGAAGAGTAGAAAATAAGGACATAAGGCTTGAAGATGTCAGCTTTACATATACTGACAAAGAGGTCTTGCATGGTATCGATCTGGAAATCAAGGAGGGATCGTTCACTGCTCTAGTGGGTCCTTCTGGAAGTGGAAAGAGTACAATTGCTCGCCTGATATCAGGCCTGTGGGATGTCTCTGTTGGCAGGATATCTATTGGTGGTGTCGATGTTAAGAACATCTCGAATGAGGACTTCAATTCGCTAATTGCTTATGTGAGCCAGGACAATTACCTTTTCAACGAAACTGTAATGGAGAACATAAGACTTGCAAGAAAGGATGCAAGTGATGAAGAAGTAATCGAGATTGCAAAAGCATCTGGTTGCCATGATTTCATCATGTCACTTGAAAATGGATATGACACTATTGTGGGTGATGCAGGAGGGCATCTTTCTGGAGGAGAAAGGCAGAGGATATCCATTGCTCGCGCAATGATGAAGAATGCACCGATTGTAATTCTCGATGAAGCTACTGCATATACAGATCCAGATAGCGAAGATGTCATCAAGAAGTCTGTTGGCAAGCTTGTAAAGGGTAAGACCTTGATCGTAATCGCACACCGTCTTTCGACAATTCAGAACGCAGACAATATCGTTGTCATTGAAAACGGAAGGATTGTAGAGAGCGGAAAGCATAAGAAACTGCTTGAGAATAATGGTCTATATAGCAGGATGTGGGAAAACCACATCTACATCAAGGACAAGCTTGAAAATGAGGAGATGTTATGATTTCAACAACAAGAAAGTTCTTCCAATTCGGTCCTGAAGTCTACAGAAAGAAGTTCTACAAGGCTTTGTTCTTGAATGTTCTCACTGGTGTTTTCAAGGCATTTAGGATACCTGCAATTGCAATTCTGTTAGATGGGATAATTAGAAATGAGGTTTCATATCATGTAATATTGAAAAGCTTTGCTGTCCTCTTTGTTGGTTTCATCGGAGAGTGGCTGCTGAGAGGAAAATCGACAATGCTTCAAACTGAAGCGGGGTATGGGACTGCAACAGATAAACGAATAGAGATCGCAGAGCATATGCGCTATCTTCCAATGGGATACTTCAACAGTAATTCCCTAGGTCAGATTACCTCAGTTACGACAAATATCATGGAGAATCTCCAGAATGTCGCAACTCGCGTTGTCATGCTAGTATCTGAAGGTCTCTTCACTACATCTCTCATTGCCATCGCCATATTGATATATGACTGGAGAATTGGCTTAATATTGGTTTTAGGCTGTGTACTTTTCTTCTCAGTCAATGCAATGATGCAAAGAGTTTCAATAAGTTTCAGCCACAAGAAAGCAGATACAGATACTGCATTGGTTGAAAGCGTCATTGAATTCTTGCATGGAATGGTCGAAGTCAAATCCTTTGGTCTGACAAGCGAAAAGTCAGAAAAGCTAGATAGGGCGATAAAGGAGAATGTCAAGGCCAATACAGCTATCGAGTATGCCCTGATTCCCTTCATGACAATACAGAATGTAATAATAAAGATTACAGGTGTTATTATGAGTCTTGCATCGATTATCTTCTACCTTGACAATACGATGTCACTTTTGGACTGTATTGTCATGATAATCGCATCATTCCTTGTTTATGCAAGCCTCGAAACGGCAGGAAACTATTCTGCTCTTATGAGGATGGTCGAGGTCTGTATCGAAAGAGCGGAGGAAATACTTTCAGTTAAGGGAATGAAGACTGATGGTGATGACTATACTCCATCGACTCATAATATTGACATCAAGGATATATCCTTCTCCTATGAAAGGAAGAAGATTATCGATGGTATTTCAGTTTCGATCCCAGAGAGAACTACAACTGCTATAGTTGGTCCTTCTGGTGGTGGAAAGACTACATTCTGCAATCTTGTTTCCCGTTTCTGGGATGTTGATGCGGGCACGATCTTGCTAGATGGAAAGGATGTGAGAAGCTACAGCATGGATGCTCTGATGAAGAACTTCAGCTTTGTCTTCCAGAATGTCTATCTTTTCAAGGATACCATTGCAAACAATATTCGCTTTGGCGCTCCAGATTCTCCAATGGAGAAGGTGATAGAAGCCGCAAAGCAGGCTCGTTGCCATGACTTTATAATGGCACTGAAGGATGGTTATGAGACTGTAATTGGCGAAGGCGGTGCCAACCTGTCAGGTGGAGAGAAACAGCGCATCTCGATTGCAAGAGCGATAATGAAGGACTCTCCTATAATTGTCCTCGATGAAGCGACGGCCAATATAGATCCTGAAAATGAAAGAGAGCTAATCGAAGCGATCGAGGCTCTTACAAGAAAGAAGACTATATTGATGATCGCACACCGATTAAAGACTGTTCAGCATGCTGATAAGATTCTTGTAATAGACAAGGGTAAGATCCGGCAAAGTGGAGACCATGAGACTCTCATGAAGGAGGAAGGAATCTACAAGAGATTCGTTTTATCAAGAGAGTCAGCTATCTCCTGGTCAATCTAGAAAAGATATGCCCATCGAGCTTTCACATCGATGGGCTTATCATTTTACTTTCTATAGTTATTCCACATTGTATCAGTTGCCTTCTTGATAGCATTTGTGACATCGATGACCTTCTGAGAATCCCACTTGTCTGGTGTTTCTCTCAAGAATGAGGTTCTGTCGACTCTATTGTCGAAGATGCCAATTGGAAGGTGGTATTTCCTATCATGAGAAGTAACTGTGATGGTGTTCTCTTTCTCAGAGTGCTTCGCAAGATACTCCATGTCATCACAGCCGTAGTCTCCAAGCATTACAGGCATTGGAACTCCGTGGTGGAGATTCGAGCCTGGATCATTAGGATCAGCTCTGTCTGCATTCTTTCTTCTGGACTCTTCTGGTGTTACCCAGATATAGAGAATTACAGCATTTTCGAGGATGTCATTTGAAAAGAGAGGAAGTGCATACTGATAGCCATATGTGCCAGTAAGTGGCATTGTGCTGCCATCTGAGCCACCACGTGCACACTCTATGATGATTGTCTTTCCATCGAATGAGGAAGGGTACTGAGATTGCTTCCCTTCAAGCATCTCAAAAGCTTCCTTTTCAAGCCTTTCGGCAATCTTGTTGCGGATGATTCTATCTAGCATGCCGATAACTGGCTTGAGGCCAACCTGCATTCTGGCTCTGTCGATTCTGTCAAACAGAAGCTTTGCAGCAGAGTCACAGTTGATGACATTTCGATTCATGAGGTCATGGTAGTCTTCGTTGAGAAGCATACCGAGAGTTCCCCAATCGCGACCATCATAGAAAGGGTGGTCATCATCTGGATAGAAGAGTCTTGCTTCACCTAAAGCTGCCAGCTCATTGTCTATCCTTCTCATCATGTGAACATATGGAAAGTCATCAAGCTGGAGATTTTCTCCGATGTGGAAATCCTTTAAGAGCTTCTCTGCATCGATATTGGCCATAAAGTTTCTGACCTCAGATTTCCCAGATGCAGGGAGAGCCTGCAACAGAACTACCTTGAAAGCTTCTTTTTTCATATTGTTTTTACTCCTTTGAAGCCTGACATTGGCCAGACTGGTTCTTTATTTTCCTTGAAAAATCCAATCAGGAGATCCTGGATGGATTTATCTGTAATCTTTACTGTTTCTGTCTCCTTGAAGAAAGGGTAACCCCCATTTCCACTTCCTCTGTAGTCACTCATTACAAGAAGCAGCTTTTCCTTTGGGACCTTCAAGCCTGCAACTCTTTGCCCAACAGGCTTTGAAAGGTCGAAGCTGTACTCGATTCCCATGTAAATGTCAAAGTTGAAAAGCTGCAAGAGTGGCTCTGTATACTTTTTTGAAATAACAATGTTTCCATTCTCTATTTCCAAAAAGGAAGCAGCCTTTTCAAGTGCCATCCTGATAGTCTTCTCATCTACCCACTTCAGGACTAGGTAGTTTGGGAATGGGAAACATTTTAAAAGTTCTCTGTAGGTTACTTTTCTTGATAGAGCGACGGTAGTGTTGAATGCTGAAGTGAGAGAAATATCTGCACCTGTGAGTTCTTTCTGTATATAGTTTACAAGGTCTACAATTCCACAGCCCTTTGTCATGACATCTATTGGCTCATATGGGCCAAGAGGGGATGAAAGGGTGCCTATCTGGCTATCAAGCCAGGATTCGTATTCGTCTTTCAGCTTGTTGTCTGTACAGTTGCAATCTTTAGGTGTTTTGAGTTCTCCTGTTATAGTGTCTTTATCGATTTCAAGCTCTGCATATCTATTTCCATTGAAGCCACACTGTAAAGTGTAGCTACTGCCAACCTTTGTAAAAGGAACAACAATGTGCTGGTGTGCTGTGAGCACAAGGTCATAGTCAAGTTCTTTCAGGATTCTGTAGCCTTGGTGTTCTGTAGTTGTTGAAAGAACTTCCATATTCCTTGGATCTATTTCATATCCACCGTGGTATATCAGGACTGTGATATCGGCATTCTGCTTCAATATTTCAAGTTCTTTCCTTGCTGTTTTTAATGCAGGAAGGACTTCAATGCCTTCAAGGTTCTCTTTCTTCTGGATGTTCTCAAGATAGTCTGTGATAATGCCAGTAAAGCCAATCTTCAATCCATTGAAGGTGTAGATCAGATGGTTGTTGATATCAAGTTCACTATCTTTGCTTGTAAGGTTTGCACAAAGTAGTTTTGCACCTGTTTGCTTGATGAAACACTTTATTCCCTCTACGCCGTCATCAAAATCATGATTGCCAGGCACAGCTATATCAAGGCCCATTTCTTTGAACACCTGGGCTTGGGGATAGTAATTTAGGTTTTTATCTTTTGTAAAGTAATCGAGTGGGGACCCCGAGAAGGAGTCTCCACCATCGATGATGATAGTCTCATCATCCTTCTTTATGGAGGCCTTGATTTTTTCTAAGCCCCCAAAAAGATTGTTATGAGTGTCAGATGTGAAGATTATCTTCATCTTTCACCATGTGCGAGCTTGTTTCTTATCTTATTGGATATCCATTCGACAATAAGGATGAGAATGATGAGCTCGAGCAGAATTGCACCAGTCTGCTGCCACTTGTAACCACCCATTGCGAAGATCAGAGGAGCACCGATACCACCAGCACCTACGATACCGAGTGTGGAGGAGTCTCTGAGATTCATATCGAAGCGGTAGATAAGTGTCGATGCGAAATCTGGAGCGATCTGTGGGATGATGCCATATCTTATCTTCTGGAAGACATTGCAGCCAATTGCATCCAGAGATTCAAGAATACCCTTGTCGATATCCTCGATGGATTCAATGAACTGCTTTGAGATCATACCGATAGAACAGACACTCATTGTCAGAAGACCTGCAAAAGGTCCTGGTCCTGTTACACGGATGAACATGAGACCGTATACGAGGGCAGGTATTGTTCTGATCGCCATTACAACAGTTCTGAAGACCATTGCAACAGGAGCGGGAACAATATTGCTAGCACCTAGGAATGCAAATGGGATTGCAAGCACTGCACCTACGATAGTTCCAAGGAATGCAATACACATTGTCTCAAGCAAGAGAGCTGGAAGGCCCTGTCTTGAGAAATCAAAGAGTACATTGAACTCTGGGTGTACGAGACCGTAGAAGATACTCTTGATAACTGCTGCACCATCAGAGGAGGTGGAGCTGTTATCTGCAAGAGCAGTTGAGGACCAGCCTACGATTACTACCATTAAAAGGAGAGTGAAGGAAACTGCAAGATATGCCTTTGGACGAGCTTCGTACATCTCCTGGATTGTCATGCCTGGTCTGTATGGATTGAATCTTTCTTTTCTTTTTGCTTCAGCCATCTTTTAAATCTCCCCAACCAGTTTATTTCTGATCCACATACTGAGGTATTCGATGATTACGACAGTGAAGAAAAGAATTACGACGATCATGCCAAGTCTTGAGTAGTATCTCCAGCCAATGGTCTGGTTTATGATGAGGCCAATACCACCTGCACCGACATATCCAAGGATTGATGCATATCTTACATTGCCTTCGAAGCAGTAGAGAGAGTTTGCAATGAAGCCAGGCATGATCTGTGGGATGATTGCGACACAGAATGCCTTGAGCTTTGTACATCCCATCGATTCCATAGCTTCAAATGAGCCCATGTTTACTGTCTCGATCTGTTCATAAAGAAGTTTACCTACATAGCTGAATGTAAAGATCGCAATTGAAGTTGTACCTGCAATTGTACCAAGTCCAAATACAAAGGTTGCAACCATAGCAGTAACGAGGGTAGGCAGTGTTCTTGTGATAGAGAAGAAGAGCCTTGTGAGTACTACAACAATCTTGCTTTTTATGACGTTGGAAGAAGCCAGCATCGCAAAAGGAATAGCTGCAAGTGCTCCGATAAGGGAGCCAAGGATACTCATCTTGATAGTATCGAAAAGTGGCTGCCAGATCGAATTTACGTAACTGAGTTCCGGTGGGAACATCCTGAAGAGATAGTCCCAGAACTGGTATCCTCTTTTCATGATAGTCGAGAACTTGAACCCTGTAATATGTACAGAAAGAAGTGTTGCAAGAATCAAAACCAGAATCACCAAAGGCTTTCTGGATCTTTTCTCCATAACGATCTTCCCGTTACTGAGGGTAATGAGTCTCGGCTTGAATATTTTGTCGTAAAGACTCAATTTTTCGTCCATCAGTCATGCCTCTCAAGTTCTGCAGCGGAACCGACCTTAGAAAGGTCTCCGCCATAGATTTCGGAAAGAATGGCCTCTGTAATATCCTTGGATGGGCCATCATAGACAATCTTGCCTGCAGCGATACCGATAATTCTATCGACGTACTCAAGTGCAAGGTCAACGTGGTGGATGTTGATCAAAACTGTGATGTTTCTTTCGGTGTTGATCTTCTTGAAGTCGTTCATTACCTGGCGTGCAGTTACAGGGTCAAGTGCTGCAACTGGCTCATCTGCCAGAATGATCTTTGGGTCCTGTGCAAGTGTTCTTGCAAGAGCAACACGCTGCTGCTGACCACCAGAAAGCTGGTCGCATCTTACGTATGCCTTTTCCAATATACCCATATTGTCCAGAGCTTCGAGAGCCTTTATCTTATTTTCTTTTGTATAGATACCAAAGAGGCATCTCCAGAAAGGGAGGTCAGGAACGAAGGCTGACATTACATTGTTTATTACAGTAGTTCTAGTTACAAGGTTGAAAGACTGGAAGATCATTCCAATATTTCTTCTAAAACGTCTCAATGCCTTTCCTTTGAGGTTTTTTACTTCAACATCATCAACGGTAAGGGAGCCCTCAGAGATGTCATGCATCTTGTTGACTGTTCTGATAAGGGTGGTCTTTCCTGCACCTGAAAGGCCGATGATACCAACGAATTCACCCTGTTCTATTTCAAGAGATACATCCTTAAGTCCCTTGAAACCATTAGGGTAAGTTTTAGAAACATGATCGAATTTAATCACAAAAGCCTCCAAAGAAAGAATCAGACCCTGGAAATGCAGGGTCTGATATCTATCTGTTTTGATTATTTCTTGAAAATTTCCTGAGCAAGAGCTGCAGCATCGTAATCGGAATCGAGAGCCTTTACATAACCAGTGTGGTTATAGATAGCGATGATATCCTTTCCTTCTGGTGTGCCAGCAATCTCGATCATGGAATCCTGAAGAGCTGCCTGGAGGTCAGCACTCATATCCTTTCTGACGGAGATAGTATCGTTTACGATCATATCTGTAACACCGATAACCTTCATCTCATTCCAGATTGTGTCCTTTCTACCGAACTCAGCTTGCCACTTGTTTGCATAGTCCTGTCTGCCTTCAGCATAACATACGATGATGTCGTACTGTCCTGCTGCGATACCTGCGAAAGCTGCTGCATAGCCACCAGCCTGAACAGCGTGTGGAAGATCAGCAACGGTCTTGCCAAACTGTCTGTAGAGCCAGATGGATGGGTAGATGTAACCAGCTGAAGAGGTTGTTGAAGAAACACCCCAGTTGCAAGCTGCAAGCTCATCCCATGTGAACTTCTGACCATTAGCTACCTTGTTGTAGAGAGCCTTTCCTCTTGGAGTTGTTACATCACAGTAGATGAGAGCTCTGTAGCCATTTGCAACCTTCTCTGGGTCGTTGAAGACTTCACCGTCATTCCATACCATTGGGTCATCGGAATCTCTGTCCTTAGCTTCTCTGGTTGCTGTGAGAATAACATTGGAAACGTCTCTGTATGTTACATATGTACCTGCTGGGATGAAGCCCATATCACAGGTGCCAGCACCCATTGCTTCGCCTACAGCGTTGTAGTCAGAACCAACGGAAATCTTGACTTCTCCAACCTCGAAGCCTCTCTTGGCAAGCTGATCCTTGAGAAGGGAGCAGAGTGCATCGGTCTGAGTCTTGATGAGATCGATATCTCTTGATGGGACGAACATGATAGTAAGTGCATCCATCTTCTTGCTGTCTGCTTCCTTGGAACCCTTAGCAGAAATAGATGTAAGAGCAAGAGCAACAACTAAAAGGATTATTAAAAGTTTCTTCATTTTTCACTCCTTGAAAGTTAGTATTTGTGAACAATTGTATGGTATCAGTTAATCAGAGTTTTAGATATAAAAATTGTCTCAAAAATTTGGTAATTAGTAGTGCCCTATGTTCACACTTGCAGAACAAATTTGTTCAATTATTCTGTTTGAATGTCAAAATAATATATTATGAGACTATTAAATAATTAAAAATAACGATATTGTTATGATAATAACAATCGGATGGAAAGATGTCAGACAAACTTGAAAACGAATATATTGATATAGTTTCTTCACTTTCTGGTGATGAGGAAGGAAGAAGAAAGGCCTGGGAGAGGATGGATAGGGGCTTTGCAAAGACAAGGAGAGGAACAGATCCAATTTCATTCCTTCCTACAATATTTGATAGAAAGGAATTGGATTACTTCATCGACTGCTCAAAGACTATATACGGCATAATGAAGAAAATCCTGGAAGAGTACAGAACTAACCCTGATTTCAGAAAGCTCTATCATATAGACCCTAGAGTTGAAAAGCTTCTTTTAATCGATACCTTTTCAAAGGAAAGTTTGCCTGTTTGCCGCCTTGATGCAATCTATGATGAGGAAAGAGGGGATTTCAAGTTCCTTGAATTCAATACTGATGCATCTGGTGGTATGGCTGAATGCGTCGAGTCTTATAGTGCGATCTCTCTTTCTGAATCATTCAGGCAGTTTTCCAAGAGACACAGTGTGAAAAGATATCCAGAGGATCTTTATCGCTCACTTGTGAGAAACTTCAAGGAAATCTACCAAGAAAGTGGTCTGGCAGTCGATGAGCCTCACATAGCAATTGCAGTGCTGTTCGATAGCCCAAATGCAATAGTTTCAGAACTTGAGAAGTTTATCGAATACTTTGAAATGGA
>JAFVDZ010000063.1 GCA_017478205.1 Spirochaetales bacterium
AATAACTGGTGGATAGGATATGTGTTCAGGGATGAAAAATGGCAGCAAAAAGAAACCTTGCACTATCCCTAAGAAAGGAGAATCAAAGAGAATCTCAACAGATTGCTCTTCCCGTTCATTTTTCATTAAATGAGATAAAACAACATTTCATAGATAGCATGAATTCAGTCAAGAGTCAGTTTTCTGTTGCGGAATAAATGGTGAGACTCTGCTGTACTCATTATCCGACTTTGTTGATAAAGACGGAAAGCGCATAAGAAATGATGAGAACTATGAAAAGAATTATCTGCTGGGCAAGTATGGTGGAATACCTGACATGAAGCATTTTGATGTGTTTGCAAGAGGTAAGGCTGATGAAGAATAACCATTTTGGAAACAGACAGAAGAGAGGAGTAAGAGGAATATCTCCAAAACTCGGAAGTTACCTCATTGTTACGGATACCGAGGAGACCGAAAAAAGATATTTTGAAGGATTGAAAGCTCCATTGCCAGAGAATGTCATAAATAATGTTTCAATAAAGGTTGTAAACACAAAAACTCAGAAGCTGATTTCCAAAGCCAAGGAGTATCAGTCAAAGGAATCAAAATACTCACAGATATGGATTGTCTATGACAATGATCAAGTCGTGAATTTCGATGCAATCAAGAAAAAGCATCTAAGGGGACTATGAAGAAATTATCATGATGTGTAATCCTGCTTAATCTTCGCTGGTTCAACAATGGGCATGTTTTCTCGGTGATTTGCACTGATGTGCAAGAATTCAAGAGGATTCATGCCCATATTGTTTATAAAGCTGTTCTATTTTTTTCTTGCCTACCAAATATGTGAGGACTCCTTAATGATCAATTCAATACACTAATCAATGAGAAAAGTCGAGCTGTCATTTTTTTCTATCCATAAGATAGTTTGCGACAAGTAAGTTTCTCTATGTATATCATGGGTGTATGATATTAGATGCTAGGAAAGCATGATTGTTATCTTTTCATGCAATGACTTTTCTAAGGAGCTTTGATGGCAGAAGATTTCGTCTATGTGAATTCAATGGATATCCAAAGTTCAGGTCTTCACGTCGATGAAGACAGAGATTCTTTGGCCTTGAAGTTGAATAAGATAAATTCCTCGATATCATCATTGAAGGAAAATATCCTGAACCTTGAAAAAGAGCTAGCAGAGAAGGAAAAGGAAAACAAAGAGATTCTTTCTAAACTTGAAGAGGTGGATTTCCCGAAGTTGGAGATACAGTTAAGAGAACCTACAATCACAAAGAGTGACGATGTCAGTGATAAGGCCAATTTCCTGTTTGACCTCTTTCATGGAAGGAGAGATGTATATGCTTCAAGGCGTTGGGATAAGAAAACACAGAGGACATCATATTCTCCACAATGCATTAACTTCTGGGCTCCTGGTTGCCTTTTCAGGATACATAAAGAGGGCGGTGGCGAAGGGAAAAAGCCTAATTGTAGCAAGTGCAATGTAAGGTTATATGAGGAGCTATCTCCTGCTCTCATTATCCTAAGGCAACTGAATAATAAAGATGAATACGGGAGAAATGGAATTGGGCTTTATCCTATGCTTCCTGGAAATGTATGTCGCTTCATGGCAATCGATCTTGATGAATCAACCTGGCAGGATGATTGTCTAACTATAGCACAGGTAGCTCGATCTGTTGGATTTCAGATTGCAATTGAAAGATCCTTCAGTGGAAATGGTGCACATCTTTGGTTGTTCTTTTCAGAGGAAATATCAGCAAGCAAAGTCAGAAAGCTTGTCTTTTCATTCCTCGATAAAGCCTGCCATGCATCCAAAAATCTCAGCTTGAAGTCGTATGATAGGATATTCCCATCTCAGGATAGAGTAGAGGAAGATGGCCTTGGCAATCTTATCTTGATGCCTTTGCTTCTATGTGCTGTCATGCGCAAAAATAATCCGGGAACTGTTTTTGTAGACAATTCTTTCAAGATGTATTCCGACCAAATTGCATTCCTTTCATCTTTGCCAAAATATTCTGAGCGTGATATAGATCTTTATCTTGCCAAGGAAGAAAAGAATGCATCCTTCTCATATTCCTTATTGGAACCAGAAGAGGTTGATGTTCTTTGGCAGCGAAAACTACCAAAACTTGGGAAAAACGACTGTAACTGTGATGAGTTGCCAATATTCCAATCCGCAGGTATAAGTATTCCAAAAGTTGCTTTGACACCCAAGCTTCAGAATGCACTTAAAAGGATGTCATGCTTCTCGAATCCTAAATACTACAAGACAATTCGTAGGAATAAGGGTTATGTTGTTTCAAACATCAGTTCCTTCATCGAAACGTATCTGGAGTCAGATAGCGTGCTTCAGATACCTCGTGGGCTGTTCTCAATGCTTTCTTCCTATCTTGATAAGAATTCAATAGTCTACAAGGTTATAGACAAAAGATATACAGAACCAATATTGAAGGTTTCATTCAAGGGTGAATTGAAGGAGGCACAAGAAGTTGCGTTAGATGCACTTATGAAAGTGGAATGTGGAATACTCAAGGCAGCCACTTCCTTTGGTAAAACAGTTGTTGCAGCTGCCTTGATTTCAAAGCGGAAGGAGAAAACACTAATCCTTGTCCATAAGCAGAATCTTCTCGACCAATGGAAGCAGAGTCTTATGAATTTCATAAGTATTGAAAATGAACCGATCAAGAGAGAGGGAAAGCGCAAGAACAAAGAAGGCATTGGCCTTTATGGTAACAGTAAAGATAGTTTGAGCGGATATGTGGATATTGCTACTTTCCAGACTATCTCATCTAGAATGCCTTCTTTTATCCAAGAGTATGGAATGGTAATTGTGGATGAATGTCACCATGTTGCTGCTGATACCTTCTTGCAGGTAATGAATGCCATTCGTCCAAAGTATGTCTATGGTCTTTCTGCAACTGTGAAAAGAGAAGATGGGCTTGAAAACATTGTATACTCGCAATGTGGCAAGGTTGCATTTGAATACACTGCAGATAAGCTTGCATATTCAAGAGGCATCCTTCAATGCTTTGTCCCTCGATTTACATCTGTTACATTGCCAATTGATGTGGCGAGAAACTTCAACCATACAGAAGCTGTGAAAAATATAGCTTCGGATGAAGGACGAAATGAATTGATAATCCAGGATGCAAACAAGCTTGTTGAAAACAAACATAAGGTGTTGATTCTCACGTCTCTTGTATCTCATGTACAACTTCTCAAAGTTGAGTTGAGTAAAGGGAAGCATAAGGTGGTAACCCTTTTAGGTAGTATGTCAAAATCAGAGTTGAATGAAGCTCTGAAGAGAATATCTAACGATGACTTTGATATCATTGTGGCAACCGGACAGTATCTTGGAGAGGGAACTGATATTAGGAGTTTGGATTCACTTCTGCTTGCAACCCCTGTAGCATGGGAAGGAGTTGTCAGCCAATATG
>JAFVDZ010000064.1 GCA_017478205.1 Spirochaetales bacterium
GTAGTCAAGATCATGAGGTGGCAATCCTCATTTGGGTTCTTTATATACTGTGCAAGGACCTTGTAGACAGGACTTGTCTTCTTGGCTTCCTCGAAATGTCTTAGCATGACAAGTTTGTGGGATGAAAAGAGGGATGCACCTCCAAGTGCTTCCGATAGGTCTCCTCCATCACTTTCAAAGGCAAATATAGGGATGATTTCAAGATCGGGATAGGCTTTGAGAAGCTCCTGCCTCTCTCTATCTATCCACTCCTGCTTCAGTCCTTCTTCGCTTCCCATCAAAAGTGCAATATTACCTACCATATGACCTCACTACCAATGAAAGGATACCATATACGATGACTCTCTGACAGTTGGTTGCTCCTATGCTATCACATTCGGGAATGAGCGTCCAATTGAGACCATTCTTCTCAAGCCTTCTGACCATGATCTGGTCCTCATCTGAGCCAGTATCTGGACGGGCAATTACTATTGAGGAGGAAATCAAACTGTTAGTTTTCTCGAATATCAGTAGGTCTCCCTCTGCAATATTTATATTCTTCATGTCAGGTCCCATCATCTTCAGAGCAAAGAACTCTTTGTCTTCACTGAGCAATGTAGATGGGAACTTCATCACATCTGGAGAGTTGTCACTCTTTTGTGAAAGATCTTCAAGCTTGTAGATTGGTATGAGTTTAGAGAGTGTTTCTGGTTTGAACTCCTCTTTTATTATCCTTATGCCTCTTGCCTGGCTTTTCTCTATCGTGATGCATTTTTTCTTCTCAAGCGCTTTCAAGTGGTCCCATACTCCAGATGGGGAGATGCCAAAGGCTTCTGCTATCTCCCTGACTGTTGGGCTCGTGGAGTTTGTTGTGATATAGGTACTTATATAGGAGAGGATGTTTTTCTGTGCTTTTGTGATTTCCTTTGCCATCACTCCTCCTTAAAGCACTATAGAGTGTGGTAGGTTGTTTCGATCTACTACGAATCTGAGTTTCAGATTGTTTATCTCCTGTAGAACCAGAACTATTATTCTTCTCATGCTGTGATTCTACCATTATGAAAATTACTTAACAAGTGTTAAGAGTTTAGGTTCATAAAGGTTGACTATTCTTCTTTTATGGGAGGATGTGATATGAAAGGATAGTGGGATTTCTTCCTCATGAGAATGTAATTATATCCAACAACATGCCTTGTTATTTCTAATACTGTAATGTTTTACATCATAGAAAACAAAAAAATTGGAGAATGGAATTCAAAAGAAAAGGTTGTAATGCTATACTTTTTCTCGTGAACGTATTGATTATAGGTGCAGGAAGACGCGGTCAGCGTCTTGCAAGACACCTTATTGAAGAAAACAAATCGGTTACCTTTCTTGATAGGGACCAGAGTAAATGTACAGCAACGGAAGCTAAGCTGGACTGTCTTGCAGTCTGTGGTATGGCAACCGATATTGAAGCACTGGAAATGGCCGGTGTGAAAAGTGCTGATGCTGTAATTTCACTTACTGATTCAGATGAGATCAACCTCGTCTCTTGTGGTATCGTCAAATCGAATTTCCCGAATGTCAAAACAACCATTGCAGCTACAAGATCCATCAGCTACATAAGCGATGAAGAGGGCTCTGCCAATCCTATTTTGGGAATTTCGCATATCGTAAACCCAGACTTCGAAGCCTCTGAGCGAATTGTTGATATCGTTGAGTCTGGCCTTTACAACGATACTATCACATTCCCAGATACATCCTTCCTGCTCTTTACAATGCAGGTTGCTGCTTCAAGTCCTTTCATGGGAAAGACCTTGATCGAATGTAGAAAGAGCATCCCAGGAAACTATGTGATCACAGGTATCCTGCGTAATGGGGAAGCCCTGATTCCTTCAGGTAGGACCATAATCAAGAAGAACGATACATTGGCCATAATCATCGATAATGATGACACCCTTTCTCTGCTTAACAAGGTTGGAGATACATTCAAGCCAAAGAAACCAAAGAAGATGATATTGGTTGGAGCAACTGGTATCACTCGCTTCCTTTTGAAGAAACTTTCACCTGATATCAGAAAGGGCATCATCCTCACCGAGATAGACAAAGAGGTCTGCGAGGACTTTTCTCGTCAATTTCCAGATATCACTGTTCTCAATGTCAGCATCACAGATGAGACGATCTGGGAGGATGAGGACTTTGCCAAGGCCGATGTTCTTGTCAGCCTGACTGATAATGATGAACTCAATATCATCAGCGCAAGTTATGCAAAGAGGATTGGTGTTTCAAGAACAATCTCTCTGATTAAGACAAGCACAAACTATATGCAGTTTGCACGTCACCTCGATATCGATGCTCCAATCTCTACAACAGTTACAGTCGTAGACTCCATAGTAAAGCAGCTGAGAGGAAAGCAGGTTTCGACCATGCACACTCTCTTCGATGGTGATCTTGAGGTATATGAATATGTCATTCCTAAAGACTTCAAGTACATTGGAAAGGCCCTCAAGGATGTAGATATGAAGGGTAGGATGCTGATTGCAGGTGTAAAGAGAAAAAACGGTAGCTCTTTCATCCCAGGTGGTAGCTATGAGTTCCAGTCTGGTGATTCTCTCCTGTTCGTTACAAGTCATTCAAGCGGACACTTCTTTGAAGGATTAATAAAGTGAACTGGAAATCGGTAATAAAGCTACTTGCATACATCATGCTCTTCATTGGGCTTTTGATGCTGATCCCAACCTCAATAGCCTATTACATGGAAGAAAAAGAGGCGCTCACAGGCTTCATCATCGCTGAATGCATGATACTTCTCTGTTCAGTTCCTGCAATCATGATGATAGGAAACAAGGAAGAGTTGGTCATCAAGGCGCGAGACTCATATCTGTTTGTAACTCTGACCTGGATTCTGGCTACATTCTTTGGTTCGATTCCTCTCTTATATACAAAGAGCTGTCCAACATTTTCGCAGTGCTACTTCGAGATAATGTCTGGCTTTACTACAACAGGAGCAACAACTTTTACTGTTATCGAAGACAAGGCCAAGTCCATTCTCTTCTGGCGAAGTATGACCAACTGGCTCGGTGGCATGGGTATCGTCGTTCTTTTCGTTGCTGTCCTTCCACTACTTGGTGTAAAGGGTACTGGATTGGTAGGTGCTGAATCTGTAGGACCTACAAAGGACAAGCTGACACCTAAGATCAGGTATACAGCAATCGCTCTCTGGTCCATCTACCTTGCGATAAGCTTCATGGAGGTAGTCCTTCTTGCTCTCGGTGGCCTTGACCTTTACGAAGCAACAACTGTGACCTTCGCTACAATGGGTGCTGCCGGTTTCTGTATCAAGAATAGCAGTATAGGAGGTTTCGAAAGCCTCTATGTTGATATAATCGTCACCATTTTCATGTTCCTTGCGGGCATGAACTTCGCACTCTTTTTCAAGATCTTACAGAGGAAGATAAATAAGGTAATCAGGGATGGTGAATTCAGAATGTACTATATTGTTGTTCTGCTATTCACACTTCTTTGTGCAATTAACCTCACTGTTTCAGGTGTCTATACCAACTTCTTCACAAGTATCCGATATGCGGTATTCCAGGTAGTTTCTGTTGTCACGACAACAGGTTTTGCAACTCAGGACTACTGCCTTTGGCCAACTTTCTCGAAGATGCTGCTCTTGGTTCTTTTCTTTATCGGTGGCTGTGCCGGTTCTGCAGGCGGTGGTATCAAGGTGATCAGAATAAGAACTCTTTTCACTCTTGGAAAGAATACTCTCATCAGGAGACTTCACCCAAGAGCTGTAGTTCCTGCAAGAATTGGTGATGATTTCATCGCTCAGGAAACAATTCTTGGTATAGCTGGCTTTGTCGGGTTGTATATCGCAACTGGCCTTGTTGGAGCTGTTTTCTTTGCTCTCTCTGGCATGGATATGATTACCTGCTTCTCTGCATCCTTCCTTTGTCTTGGCAATGTTGGAATTGGATTTGGATCAGTTGGCCCAACTGGTAACTTCTCGATCTTTTCAGATTTTATCCTGAACGTAGGATCCTTTTTGATGCTTGTTGGAAGGCTCGAACTTTTTACAGTCTATGCTCTCTTTACAAGACACTTCTGGAGAGGTTGATCAGATATGTACACATCGCTAATGAATCTGATGGGAATGATGTTCCTCACAATCTTGGCAGGTGCTCTATTAAGAAGAAAAGGGATAATTACTGATGAAGGGAAGAAGGTCCTTACCGACCTTATCCTCTTATTCATTCTGCCTTGCAATATCATTAAGTCCTATATGATGAGTATAGAGAATGGATTCTGGACCACCTTCTTTATCATACTTGCTGTCGCATCTGGTGTTCAGGCTCTCTCCTTGATACTTGCCCACTTGCTCTATAGAGGTATGAACGAGTCTGAAAAGCAGGTATACCAGTATGGTACAGTCTGCTCTAATGCAGGCTTTCTAGGGCTTCCTGTTACTGATGGTGTCTTTGGAACAACAGGTTTGCTCTATGCAACAGTTTTTCTGGTTCCACAGAGAATTGTCATGTGGACTGCTGGAGCTGCATTCTTTCAGAAGGGTGGCTCGAACTGGCAGTCGTATAAGAAGATATTGACGAATGTGTGCATGATTGCAACCTATATTGGCATTGTTGTCATGCTATTTCAGATCAAGTTCCCTCCTGTGATCGAGAACACGATTACAAAGGTTTCAAATGCAAATACAGCTCTTACTATGATCTACATCGGTTCTGTAGTAGGGGATGTTGATTTCCATGGTCTGATTACAAAGAATCAGATCTATTTTGCTTTGATTCGATTGTTCCTCATCCCTATGATGGTCTATTTTATCTCTTCCTCCATTGGCCTAAAGCCTCTGGTAGTTGGCATCGCAACTCTTCTTTCTGCAATGCCTTGTGGAAGCACAACTCCATTACTTGCCCAGAAGTATGGCGCTGATGTAATTGCAGGTGCTAAGGCTGTAATCTTCACAACAGTGCTTTCTCTTATCACACTGCCTCTTTGGAGTATGTTCCTTCTTTCCAGATTGCAGGGGTAAAAAAAATTGGAGGCCGTAGCCTCCAACTATATTTCAGGAACTTAACCCTTAACTTTCTCTTTCTCTTTCTTTGCTACAGACTGTATCTTGTCTGCAATGAGCTCGATACCTTCGTAGAGTTCTATGCATTCTTGGGTGACAACCTTTTCTGATTTCCATCTGAAATGGAGGGCTGCGTTGATCGAGTAGCCGATGTGCTTGGTCTCCCTTGTGATCGCAATGTCAAGATCCTGAAGATATTCATCTGCGAATGCAAGCTTCTTGAGCTTCTTGTCGATGAAGTCCAGAGTCTCCTGGCTTGGTGTGTAGTTGATGCCTCTAACCTTGAGTTCCATAGATTTCCTCCTTAGTCATTGGTCTTGTTAACTAAATTATACAGCCAAAGGGTGCAAAAACAAGGAAAATTAAGTCTCTAGGTACTTCCTTACCGATTCGATGTACTCCTTTCCTTCCGCATAGCCTTCAAAGTAGAGGTTGCCAAGTTTCTCGACATCAGATTCCACTCTGCCAATAGTGACTGGTTTCTTGGGTGCAACGATAAAGAGTCTTCCTTCCTTTTCAAGTCTATCAAGTTCATCTATCTGGGCGTTATATGTTTCATTCATCTTCAAAAGGGACTCTTCGAACTCAGGGTAGTGGCGGTAGATTCCTATATTTCGTTTCTTTTCCAAAATAGGCTTTCTGAAGCTTCTATCCCTTGTCCTTATCACTACTATCTTCTCATACCCTTGCTCTATGGCCCACTCAAAAGGGACAGGATCTGAAACACCTCCATCTAGATGAGGTGTTCCATCAATATCGACCATTGGGGTTACATATGGCATCGAAGCAGAGGCCTTCATTGCATCGAGAAGTGAAAGGCAATTGTTCCTTTCAAGAAAGGATGGCTTTCCTGTGAGGCAATTTGTTGCAACAGCTACATAGCGACGAGAGGGTGAAAGGAAGCGTATGTGGTCAAGCTTCTCGATTGCATTGTAGTCCTTGAGGAGGAAATCGAGTCTTATGAGACTGAGACTCTTCACTACAGCACCAGCTCCGATGTAATCGCTATTGTGCCTTGAAGATAGATTTGCTCTTGCAGATCTCCCGATCTGACCTGAAAGATAATTCAGTCCTGCAAGTGCACCAGCGCTCACTCCGATCGTGCATTGGAAGTTGAGTCCTTCCTCCATCCAGGCATCGAGAACTCCTTGGGTGTAGAGTCCTCTGAAGGCGCCACCTTCCAGAACTAGACAGCCAGGAGTAATAGTATCGGGAGCTACTCCTCTTGGGATTTCATCAAGGCGAGAATACTGCTTGCGTTGTGAGAGTGGTTTCTTCTTTGTCATACAAAAAGTATAGGAATTTAGAGAAAATAATGGAATAATCCTAACGTTATGGGAAAATTATATTTTGTTAGACATGGGGAAAGTGAGTGGAATGTCCTAGATAAAATCTGTGGTGCAACAGATATCCCACTTACATCAAAGGGGCACGAACAGGCTATAGAGACAGGTAAGAAGATCGTTGAGCTTGGCTTGACTGCTGACTATATTCTCTCATCTCCGCTTTTACGAGCAAGAGAGACAGCTGAACATATTTCTACCATGACAGGTATACCTGTGAGAGTGGATGAGCGACTTAAGGAACAGAATTTTGGTAAGTGGGAAGGGACAAGTCCGAGAAAGAATCCTCTCTTTTTGAAGGATAAGATGAACTTTATCTCATCCTATGGCTCTGGAGAGAGCATGCTTCGCCTTGCTCAGAGGATATACAATCTTCTAGATGAGTGCAGAAGTGATAGCGAGCACACATATATGCTTGTTGCACATAATGGAATTGCGAGATTCATAAAGTCATACTTTTGTGATATGAGCAACGAGGAATTTGCTGCCTTTGCTGTTCCAAATTGTTCAGTCCTGACTTTTGAATTTAAGTAAAAGAAGATAGCTCTTGTTTCCTAACGTTCGAATGAGGAGTCGAGCCCTAGCTCGGCTCTATATTTACTTACTGTTCGTCTTGCACAGGAAATACCCTTATCTTTCAGCATGTCGCTTATCTTCTGGTCTGATAATTTCTTTCCTGTAGTGTTTTCCTCTATGATTTTCCTGACTAGTTCCTTGACAGCTGTCTTTGAATAATCTTCACCGATAGAGTTGTCTACAGCAGATGAGAATAGGGATTTCAGAGCAAAGATTCCGAAATCTGTATCAATGTACTTTGATGTTGTTATTCTGCTTACTGTGGTTGCATGGAC
The DNA here is from genome assembly GCA_017478205.1 of Spirochaetales bacterium. Classification (GTDB taxonomy): domain Bacteria; phylum Spirochaetota; class Spirochaetia; order Sphaerochaetales; family Sphaerochaetaceae; genus Bullifex. Next base: position 7,248 of record JAFVDZ010000064.1, read on the forward strand.
ACCAATTTCAGTTGCAACATCCTGAAGTGTCAAAGGTTTGAGAGAGCCTTTTCCGAAAAGGAAGAAACCCTTTTGGCGGTGTATCAGGACAGTGCCAACCTTCTCAAGTGTGCTTCTTCTCATCTCAAGTTGGTTGATAAGGTTTTCGCCACTTGAAATCTGTGCCTTGAGATAGCTCGATGCTTCCTTTTCACTCTTTTCCTTGCTCTTTGTATACTCTTCTGCCATCTTCCTGTATTCAGTGTCGATAGAAAGTGAGGGGAGAGTGGAATCATTCATCCTGAGAACAAGTCTTCCATCCTCCTGCTTGATGCTGAGGTCAGGGATGATGACCTTCTCTAGCTCTGATGTGAAGCGGGATCCGGGGTATGGAGTTAGAGTCTTCAGGAAGGAAAAGAGGCACTTTGTCTCTTCTTCATTTGTTCCCATCAACTTTCCAGCTTCCTTCATCTTGTCCTGCTTCAGTAGTGGAAGTGCTTCGTATACCATGATCTTGAAGGCTTTTAGTGTTTCTTCATCTAGTCCTCTATCAATTGCTTGGAGATAGAGGGATTCTCTGTAATCGACAGCTGCAATTCCTGCGGGGTCTAGAGAGTGGAGAGCCTTCAAGGCCTCCTCTTTATGAGCCTTCAGATCCTTTGTGAGTATTTCATCGATTGGATGAGAAAAGAAACCGGAGTCATCTAGGTCTGATATTATAGTCTCTGCGGCTTTTCGAGTCCCCTCATCGAGGACAAGACAGCCAAGCTGGAGCATCAGATGTTCCTGCAGTGTCTCTTGATTTGCTACAGCTCCTTCAAGCCAGGCCTGATGGCTATCTGAAAGATCGGAGCCATAGGCAGATGAATCTGAAAATGAGAGTTCATGCGCCTCGTTCTTTAATTGCCTTGAGACATATTCTTCATAGCTATCTTCATATTCAGGACCGTTGTCGACACTCAGTGTTGGGTTTTCCTCAAGCTCTTTTTTTATTTTCTCCAATAGTTCTGGAAGTGGTAGTGTCATCATTTCCAGAGACTGGAACATGTTGGCATTGAGTTTGAGTAGTTGTCTCTGACTGGTTTCTAATCCTATTGGACTCATCAGATACCCTCATTGAGAAAGTCATCACCGAAGTATATCCTTCTTGCTTCCTCGTTCTTTATGAGTTCGTCTCGGGAGCCAGATGCGAGGATTGTGCCGTTATTCATGATGTAGGAGCAGTTCGTTATTGCCAGTGTATCTCTGACATTGTGGTCTGTGATGAGGATACCGATTCCATTGTCAGCAAGCTGTCTTACTATCTGCTTGATTTCATATACAGCCTTTGGATCGATGCCTGCAAATGGCTCATCGAGCAGAAGGAAGTGTGGGTTAGTTACAAGTGAGCGGGCAATTTCAGTTCTTCTTCTTTCTCCACCTGAAAGTGTATAGCCATATTGGTTTCTGACCTTTGTGATGCCAAACTCAACCATAAGTTTCTCGACAAGGTCCTTCTTTTCTCCTCTGGAAAGATCTCTTCTTGTCTCTGCAATCATTTTCAGGTTCTGAACGACTGTGAGTTTTCTGAAGATTGATGATTCCTGTGGAAGATATCCCAGGCCAAGACGGCTTCTCTTGTACATTGGCATATTTGTTATATTCTTTCCATTGAGGATTATCTTTCCTCCATTTGCCTTTATGAAGCCGACTATCATATAGAAGGTTGTTGTCTTGCCAGCACCATTTGGTCCCAAGAGTCCTGTTATGGTGCCACTTTCCATTGAAAAGGAGATTCCTTTTACAACCTGGCGCTTTCCATAGAAGCGTGAGAGATTTTCAATCTGGAGTATATCAGCCATGGACAGTGCCCTCTATTCTTCCATCGAGTTTGATTTCACTCTTGTCTATGTCGACTGTGATAAGCTGTGCCTTGTAGACATCTCCCTTCCAGGAGACATTTGCTCCACCAGCCAATGTCAGTCTATTGGTATCTCTATTAAAGGTGACGCTTTCAGCTTCACCTGTCAGGATTCCATCATCTGTGTTGGAAACGAGACGAACCCTCATCTCCATGACAAGTTCTTTCTTGTCAAGGTCGTAGGCAAGAGATGCTGTGCTTGCTTCAAGCTCATTCTTTCTGTCACTTATCTCGCACCATGATGTTATTATCAGCCTCTCTTCCTTTCTGTCGTAGAAGAGCTTATCTGTTCTCATCAGAAATCCTTCTTCTGGGTCCTCGATGCTAATATTTCCACTACAGAGAACGTTTTCATAATTTTCCCCAGAGAGTGTGATGGAATCAGCACGGATTGTTATCGAACCAACGCTGACGATAGCTTTCTGTGAAAGTTGAAGCTCCCTCTTTCCTGAGTTCATTACAGCTTTCGAGTATCCACCTGAGAAGGTTATATCGTCTGCAAAGAGCGAAAGGGAGATGAATAGCATGAGAAGAATCAATAGTTTATTTTTCATACATCGCTCCCTTTATGATACTTTGCATCTCAAGTGTCATCGAATTGAGATTGGCTTCAAGTCCTATCCCCTCGAAGTATCCATCTTCGAGGTGGATCACAACACTTCCTTCGGCCTTTATTGTGCTGTTGTCTGTGTCGAGCAGGATGCTTTCTGCCTCGATTTCCATTTTATCATCTTCCTTTATCAGATGAACACCATCCATGAGGTTGCAGATCATGTTTTTTGTGTCAATTTCTCCGCTTCCTGCTCGACCTGTTATTATTACATTCCCATCGCTATCACTCTGTGTAAGCTCAAGGTCTTTAACAATGACTCGGTTATCACTATCGAACCATTTGATGTTGCCAGCTGAGATCTTTATAGGATCTTTTCCTTCTCTTCCTAGTGTGAGCACAGCTCTATTGAAGTCGACATCTGCAAGTGCAAGGTCGTCGACATGGAGAGACGGTGCGTTATCATCTAGCTTGAAGCAGGATGTGAACAGAAGTGTTATGATCAACAAAGGGAGCAGTAGTTTCACCTAGAGTTTTTCCTCAACCTCTGGAAGATAGGATTTCTTGGTATATCTGAAGTAAAGATAACCAAAAAGAAAACCGATAAAGAGACCTACAGCGCCAAAAAGGAACTGCATCGGCTCTGAAAGCTTCAAATAGTAGCCTGTGATCATGCCGATTATCAGAAGAGATAGTGGTAGAGCGAGGCTTATCAAGGTTGCTATGACAGTTTTCTTACTGTCCATATCGACTCTTACCTTGTCTCCAACCTGCAGCTCTTCCTCTGTTTTATTTAGGATTTCGAAGATGCTGTCAGTGCTTCTACAAAAGAAGGAGCCCTTACAACCTTCACAGGCTCTCTTGTCGCAACCTGCTGTGATCTTCCCATCCTCTATATTTCTTATCGTTACTTCTTGCTTCATCTCACATCTCCCTCCGGCTTCTTTACATCCACACTCTCTCTGAATGCTTCGATAGAAAGTGCCTTTCCTGTTTCTTCATCAACAGTTACTGCAGCACCTTGAAGCTCGCACATCTCCCAAGCTTCATGGCTCCTTTCAGGTAGTGCAGTCATAAGCTTCTTGATCTCGAACTCCGGGTTGAAGCCTCCTGCACTCATTATAGAGCCACAGCGTCCAACATCACTCATGAAGGCAGTTCCCTTTGCCATTACATGAGCATCAGCTGTGATGGCCTTTGTATGGGTCCCTATCAAAGCTGAAATCCTGCCATCTAGATAGTGGGCAAGCGTTGCACTCTCTGCTGTAGTTCCTGAATGGAACTGCACTAAGATGACATCTGAATCCTTCTTGAGTATATCTGTCAGGTAATCCATGAATGTAAGGGGATTCTGCATGCTGAATCTGAAACCTGATGAGGAGATCAGATTGACAACAGCAACTTTCTTATCCTTTATTGTGAGTATCCTATATCCCTTTCCTGGACTTGTTGGTGGAAGGTTAGCAGGCCTCAAGATGTTTCCATTCTTTGGCAGTACTTCTACGAGATCTGCCTTGAAGAAAAGTTTCTCTCCGCCAGTCAATATATCAATTCCCATCTTGAAAAGCTGCACAGAGTGCTGACGGCCAAGGCCAAAGCCATTGGTTGTTCCTTCTGCGTTTGCTATGACGAGGTCGGCACTGTAGCGCTCCTTGAGACTCTTGAGTCCCAACTTGATGCTCTGAATTCCAGCCCTTCCTACAATTTCTCCAAGGAAAAGAATCTTAATGCTCATACATGCTAAGAATAATTGCATTTTGGGCAAAGGGCAATTGGATTGCCTTTATTTCTTTACGTACCTGATAGCAAGAACATATGAAAGTAGGGCCGAGAGGAGAGAGATGAGGGAAACTGTGAGGTATGCTGTTTTGAAACCACTTTGCTGGACGATGGAGCCAACCATAACAGGGCCCGATGCCATTCCAAGTCCGTAGATTGCCTGATAGAAACCCATCGCTGTCGACTGCTTTTCCTGTGGCGTGTGGCTAACTATGATCGCCATGAGCATAGAGACAAGGATAAGGTTTCCAATGCCTGCTAAGAGTTCTGAAATATAGATAGTCTTAACATCTATGGAGATTGCTACAATGAGTGCGCTTAGTGAGAGGAGGGCAAAGCCAAGAAACAGTGAAAGAGCTGTTGAGATGCGGTTTAGGATTCTCTTTGCAAGGTATGGGGCACTTATTACCTGAATCGATGTATAGAGCAGCGTTGTTATTCCTATTTCCAATGCACTTGCACCAAGATTCTTGGCCACAGCGCTTGTAAATGAAAAGACTGTTGCCTGTGTGTACCCCTGCAAGATGATTCCGAATAGTGATGCAACTATTATAGCGGGGTTTGTGATTACAGAAGTGATGTGCTCTATCTTGAAACTCTCTCTCTTCAACTGTATTGGCTTTAAATTCAAGGCAAGGATAAGGGCAATGAGACCCGTGATGAAGGAACACACTAAAGGCATTCTGTAGCCATACAGCTTTGCGGTTATGAGTCCAAGGAAGAAAGCTAAGAGCTTACCTGCATTATTGAATGCATTTACATTCGTCATAGCAGTCACAGCTTCACTTTCCTTGTAGTAGGCATTGTAGAGGACTGAGAATGCAAGCCAAGTTGAGGCTGCGATGCCTGCAAGCATCCTGAAAAACAGGATTGATGGAACACTTTTAGCAAAGATCAGGCCAAAGGAAGAAAGTGTTGTGAAACCTGTTCCTATCAAGATTGTGGCCTTGTAGGAGCTTTTCATATCTGTAATTATCCCCATCGGGATTCTCACAATAAGTTGTGTAAAGCCATAGATTCCTGTAACTATACCAATCATTGTGGCTGTAAAACCAAGTGTGGAAAGGTATGGAGCATAATAGGGCACGTGAGCATATTCACTTGCCCAGAAGAAGATTATCGTGAGGCTCAATATCTTAAGAGAACGTTCTGTCTTGTTCATATCATTCCAAGGGCTCTGAAGACCACTGCCATAGTAAATACTGTGAACATACTGAAGATGCAGGTCCAGACAACAATCTGTCCTGCGAGAGTTTCATCTGCATCCATTTCAGAGGCCATTGCGGCACTTGAGACCGCAATTGGAGCTCCAAAGGCTGCGATGAAGACTCCCATGTAGGTTGCATTGAGTTCAAGGTAGCCATAGTGATGTGCAATAAAGACAACACTAAAGCCGATTGCCGGGGCCATGATAAGGCGCATGATAGTGCCTGCAATGAGTTCCTTCTTGAAGGCTGGGACATCTGAAATCTCAAACTGACCACCAAGTGCGATAAGGCAGAGCGGGGTTCCTATTCTGCTTAGGTAGTTAAGTGAAGTGTAGATCCACTTGAGATTGTGTCTGATCGTAAAGATTGGCATTCCACTGTTATCAGTAGGAATAAGACTCCTAATAAAGAGACAGAGAAGACCTGCAACGATACCCTGTATCAATGGATTTCTTACGATGCTCATCATTATGCTCTTTAGATCGAAGTGCGGTTTCTTTGAGTAGATAGCGAGAAACAGCACAGAGACAATGTTGAAGTAGAAGATGGTTGGTGCCTGTGCTGCTGCAGCAACAGAAAGTGCTTCTACTCCTACTAGGCCTTCGACTAGAGGTAATCCAATGATTGCAAAGTTCGATCTGAAACCTGCCTGGATAAGGACACCTTTTCTTTCTTTTCTATCTGTGAAGATGTTGGATAATACAAACGATACTGCTGTGATTATCAATATCGCACCCATCAAGACGATATAGAAGTTCAAGCCGATGTCGCTAAGGCTATCGAGTGAATAGATATTCAGGAAGGCCATTGGCGCAAAGCAATAATTGAAAGCAAAACGGTTCGTCTGTTTGAAGAAGGTTTCTGGAAAGACCTTCTTGACCTTTAGCATGTAACCAATGAGAACAAGAATCAGGATTGGTGCTACTGCGTTGAATGCGTATGAAAAGATTCCATACCAGTTCATACGTCTGGGCCACCGTTGAGTGGATTTGCTTTTCCTGTCATTGAGATTACATCAAGGCGGAAGATTGCAGTTCTTTCAACCATAGCTTTATTGTAGTCAAAACCTTTTGTCTCCTTGTAGCGACCAAGGATTATGTCTTCGATTACTCTGACCTTTTCCTCTCCTTCGATCGCTGTGACTGTAGCTTCTCCCATTACACTTTTATATCGTGTTGTAATATCGTGGTGCTCAGGAAGTATATCCATCTTGATGTTAACATCCATCTCGAATGAGCAATATGGGTTAGCTGTCAGAAGCTCATACTTCCTTCCAGCCATGGCTCCATGGATATAGAAAGAAACTTTCTTGTTTTCTCTATCAACAGTATAGGAAAAATTCAATGGAACGATGTATGGAAAGTTTCCTGCAGCCATTCCGATTCTGATAATTGGACACTCATCTATGATTTCGATAATCTTGTCAAAATCTGTAACTTCTCTATCTTTTCTTCTCATATTAGGTCACCTATGAGATATAGATTATCAGAAAAGTATTCACATAAAAACAAATGAATTATCTTAATTTGTTGTTTTAGGTTATTGGCTACTTACAAAGTGAACATAAATTAACTATGACAGCATAATAAATGAAATACCTCTCCTTTGACTATGAAGAGAGGTATTTGCAGATGATGTAAGATTAGACTTCTGCGATAGCCTCGATCTCACACAAAGCACCCTTTGGGAGATCTTTGACTGCAAAGCAGCTTCTTGCTGGCTTTGATACAAAATACTTTGCATAGACAGCGTTGAAGGCTGCGAAGTCGCTGATATTTGCAAGGTAGCAGGTGGTCTTTACAACCTTATCAGCTCCGCTTCCTGCAGCTTCGAGGATTGCAATAACATTCTTGCAGCTCTGCTCTGCCTGAGCATCAATTGAAGTTGGCATGCTGCCATCTGATGGATTTACGGGAAGCTGCCCTGATGTGAATACAAGGCCATTTGTCTCATAAGCCTGTGAGTATGGGCCTATTGCTCCTGGAGCCTTCTCTGTGTTGATGACTTTCATTCTTTGTCCATTCCTTTCCTAAATTAAGGTAGTCAATTGCGAACTGTGCAAGAAGAACAATTATCCTTCATGGCACACATTTTTATCCATCGTGGATTTAGGTTAATGAAGATGATAGACCAAAATTATAGTCCTACAAGCTTTCATCTGCCTTTAGAAACCCAAGTACCTCTTAAGATAACATAAACATCATCTCCTGTCATCGTAGGTATTTGCATCAATTAAGGTCCTCATAAAGATGATGAAGTTGGTGAGAGATCTGATATGACACACAGGATAAGAAATTGATAAAGTGCCTAAATCTAATATGTGAATACAATTCCAAAAACGGAATTAAATAATTTAGTTATAATATTTACAACAAGCCTAGGATGCAGTAAGTATCTTTAATGCAGTTGCAAGTTGGTTTGTTTTCCTAGTTGTACATATGCGTGATTCAATTAAGACAAGAGAGAAGGCCCCTATAATATATAGAAGAAGGCTTAATGCTTGGTGCGACATTTGGTGATATTGGTGGCTCGATGATTTTGTGCTTATCAATATTGGGAAGATTGTTAGATGGTCGCTATCAAATGAAGAGAAGTAGTCATGCAATACTTTATGAAATGGAATATCTATGCTGTTGGGTAGCAACATGAACTTAAGATGAGTGCAAGGTGCAGAAGGAAACAGTAGTGTAGATCGTCATGTCAGAAAATGTTGGTCTCGTGAAGAGGCAAAACAAATTAGAGAAAGGATGGTATTATCCAGTAGATGACAAACTTGAAGAACATAGAAAACGATATAGGTGGAAGTATCTGTGACGGGGCATCTCAGATGTCATACATTTCTTATGGTGATAGCATGTGTCAGTGGCGGAGGTGCGGAGGTTGTCGTTTGCATACCTTATAATAAAGACTAGAGGTACTCCGTTATCTTGATGATTATCTACTGTCTATCTATGACGCATTGTCTGAATGGTCTATCAAATAAGCTCATCAGAAACAGCCTACTATACCAGACAAGGAGAGTGAAAAGATGGCAACTTTTCAGAAGTACTTTCTTTTCACGAGTTTTATTCAACTTCGATAAATAGACAACATGGTGAAGTATAAATGAAAATTTGATATTTAAATGTTCAGTTCTCTGAGAAATTAATGCAAAAAAAAGTTTGGTGAAAAGTTCGAAAGTGACATATCTAGAAGATGAAACTAGTTTCATAAAACAGGGGATTTTTAGATATGGAACGATGTTTCATTTTTCAAAATTATTTGTTATTACGTAAGAAACTAAGTGCAAAAAACCCGCAAAATAAACTGAAAAATGAGGATTTCCCCAAAAAATAGCGTTTTGTAGATTTTTGAAAATAGTTTCTTAAACTTAGGTCAAAAGTGATGATTTTGGCACATTAAAATATAAAAAAAACTTGTGATATCAATTTTTCGGTTATATCATGTATTAGTGAGTGTTCTCTATGAGCACTTTAGGGTGGTATGGCTAGACAGATAAGTTTTAATCAATATAGGACGGTAGACTTACTTTTCTTCTCTTTGATTATGACTGTCTGCGAAGCTGGGGTAGTGAAAGCTGCAACTGCATTTCCCTACCAGCCATATGTTCTGTCAGTAGTGCCTGCAGTCGTATGTATCATGTATATGCGCTGGGGAGTGTGGGGAATCTTCCATGCCTTTCTAGGTGGAATAGTCGCATGCTACATTTCAAATGGTAATGCTGCTCAATATATGATCTACTGCCTGGGAAACGTTTTCTCTGCAGTTTCACTTTTCTTGCTTATGAAGCTAGGAAAGGAAGATGTTAGAGAAAGTGTTGTTTGGAGCTTGTTGTATGCCGCTCTCGTAGCGTTGCTGATGCAAGTTGGTCGAGGAATCGTATCAATGCTGCTTGGTAACTCATTTGAAGTGGCTCTGAGGTTCATCCTGACAGATATTCTGTCTGGAGTATTCTCAGTCGTTGTTGTCTGGATTTGCAGACGTCTTGATGGGGTCTTTGAAGACCAAAAGACGTATCTGCTTAGAATAAATAGGGAAGAGGGAGGATCTTAATGAAGGTTACTGCATCTGATTACCTTATCTATGACGAAGGGACGAAATCGTATAAGGAGAGTCCCGAGCAGCGAGTAAGAGATGATGTTGAAAAACATTACTGGCTGCATGTAGGACTTACGATCGTGAAGGACTGGAGGCTTTATTTGATGCTGCTTCCAATGCTGCTCGTATTCTTGTTCTGGCGATATTTCCCAATGTACGAGTTGCTCGGATGTTTCAAAGTGTCCGATGAAGTTTTGCCGGTATCACAGCAGCTGTTTTCCGGTTTTTCCTACTTTAAGCGTTTGTTGCTTGCTGGTGATGCGTTGTCTGCAGAGTTCTGGAGAGCTCTACGTAACACATTCCTGTTGAGCTTCTACGGCTTGTGTTTTGGCTTCCCAGTGCCAATTATTCTCGCACTGTTTTTCAATGAAGTCAGATCCAATATTGCAAGAAGTATCTTCCAGGTTCTCACCTATCTGCCTAAGTTCATGTCTACCGTTGTTATGACATCCTTGATCACCATGCTTGTTAAGCAGGGATCAATCACAACCAGCTATGGTGTTCTTTCAAGATTCCTTGAGAGCATTCACCTTATCTCTCACGATCTGGCTGTTTCTGGTATTCTTAACAATCCAGCATACTTCAGAGCAACATATGAGCTCAGTGGTATTTGGGAAACTGCAGGTTATGGTAGTATCGTATACTTCGCTGCTATTATCGCTATTTCTCCAACCAGCTATGAGGCTGCTCAGATGGACGGAGCTGGCAAGATGGCACAGATGCGCTACGTAGTACTTCCATCAATTCTTTCAACAATCGTTATCATGTTGATCACCAGAATTGGTTCATTGCTCAGTATCGGATACGAGAAAGTCTTGCTGTTGTACAATGCAAATACATATGTAACTGCAGATGTTGTATCAACATTCGCACAGCGCTATGGTCTTCAGGGAGCTTCAAAGGGTATCGCTTCTGCAGCCGAGATGATGAACAACGTTATTGGTATGTTGCTCGTTATCGGATCTAACACGATTGCCAGAAAGGCATCTAACGTTTCACTTTACTAAGGGGCCAGCAGATGAAAAGAAAACTTGAAATCTCAGAACTGATCTTTAAGGTTATCAGTTATTTGTTCTTGACCATGTTCTCTATCATGTGTCTGTATCCATTTGTATATGCTATTTCTGCTGCTATCAGTGGAAGATCTGCTGTTGAATATTCACAGGTCATTCTCTTCCCTAAGCAGATTCAGTTTGCAGCATTCAAGAGGATGTTCAGCAACAACATGTTCTGGAACTCCTATTCCAATACATTGTTTATCACCCTGTATGGTACTATCTTTGCACTTGTATACTCCATCCTCGGTGCATATGCACTTTCAAAGAAGAGACTTCTTTTTAGAAAGTTCTTTAACTTCTTCCTGGTATTCACAATGTGGTTCAGCGCAGGTATCGTACCTCAGTATTTGAACTACTTGAGCACCAAGACAGTTTTCAATGGAATTGGTATTACAGACGATAAGTGGCTCGTTGTTATCGCCATGGGTATGGCTGCAATGAACGTCATTCTTCTCAGAAATGCTTTTGAGAACGTACCTTCTGAAATCGAAGAAGCAGCTATCGTCGATGGCGCTACTGAATTCCAGGTACTCTCTCAGGTATATATCCCAATGAGTAAGTCAACGATTGCAACAGTTGCACTCTTCTTCGGAATCTCCCGTTGGAATGGTTACTTCTGGGCTCGCCAGATGATCAGTAACTCCAACGAGCATCCTTTGATGGTATTCATCAGACTCTTGCTTGAAGAGTACACCGACGCTGAGGCTATGGCTGGTTGGAATGAAATCTATGCTTCTGACTCTGTCATCTACGCTCTCATCGTATGTTCAATCGTACCTATTCTTATCATCTATCCATTCATCCAGAAGTACTTCGCTAAGGGTGTTAACATGGGTGGTGTAAAGGAATAATCGCCTTTAATTTAAGTTGTATGTATATACGACTATCAAACAATAAATTTCTTGTGAATCTAATTTGGATTTGAGGAATAAACGGAGGAAAAAAATGAAGAAAACAATCGTTTTGGCTTTGATTGTAGCTTTTACACTCATCGCATTTGTCGGTTGTGGCAAGCCAGCTGCCAAGATAGCTGTTGCAGAAACTCCAGCTGCAACTACAGCTCCTGCTAAGACTGCTGCAGCTCCTGCTGCTGAAGTTAAGAAGGTAGAAGAGCTGAAGTATGCTGATGGCACTGTTCTTAGAATGGCTACTGGTTACAACAGCAAGAAGACCGGTATCGCATTTGATGCTGACGTTGCTGGTAAGGGCATCGAGCTTGGTGGTGTTATTTATCATGCAGGCGACCTCAAGCCAACTTGGGTCGAAGCAGAAAAGAGACTTAATATCAAGTTCGAAGATAAGTACCAGGGCAACAGTGCTACAAACGAGCTTAAGTATTGGGCAGAGAGACTCGGAGACGTTGATATGGTTTCCGGTAACGCTACTGCACTCAATGAGTATGGTGAAGCTGGTAGCTTCGTCAACATTGCAGAGCACCTTGATAAGATGCCTAACTTCAAGGCATACCTCGAGGCTAACCCAATCGTAAGACTTTCTATTACTGGTAACACAAATACTGGTGCTATCTACTTCTCACCTTACTTTGACGGTGTAAACGATATCGAAAGAATGCCACTCATTAGAGCTGACTTTGTTACAAAGCTCCTCGATGGTGAAGGTCCTTTCAAGGCTGATAAGAGCAAGAATCTTCTTCCTGCATCTTACGAACCATATATGCCAACAAGTGGTAAGGTTACTATCGATACAGTTAAGGCTGACGGATCTGGTGTCTTCCAGCTCACAAAGGACTACGATAAGGCTGGCAACATTGTTGCTAACATGAACGCAGCTCTTGCTAAGGGCAACCTCGATGGTGTTACAGCTGTCAACATGTTCAGAGAATACATTGATAAGGCTTACAATGGTTACTATGGTACAAAGAGATCCAACCTCTTCATCGGTCAGGATGCAGCATGGGATGCTGATGAACTCGTAGCTTTCCTCAGATGTGCTGTTGCTAACTCTTACACACTCAATGGAACCGATACAATCATGGGTTACTTCTCAAGAGAAGATTCCAACCTCCAGAGACAGGTTGACCTTACTAGATTCATCGGTACCCTCTTCGGTATCCGTGGTATGGAATCCAGACAGGAGTGGTTGTACTTCGATTATGATGGTAAGCTCAAGGATGCTCGCCAGGAAGTTGCAACATATAAGACACTCGAAAGAGTTGTTGCTATGGCAGAAGAAGGTCTTATCTCTAGATCCTTCCTTGAAAACTCCAACGAGAACTCTGGCACAATGCTTGAGAATGACCTTGGTGTAATGAGCTATGACTATAACCAGACACAGACCATCCTCAATGTCACAAAGCTTAACATTGACGCAGGCGAAAAGTACATGGCATTCATGGTTCCTGTAGCTCGCTGGTATGATGGTACTGATCCAAACGGTGTCTACATGAGATTTACAGAATCCTGGAGATCTGTAAAGACTGATGCATGGGCAATCACAGTTGCTGGTGCAGGTAAGGATCCTAACAAGCTCAATGCAGCTCTCAAGCTCATCGACTATGCTTACAGCCCAGAAGGTATGATCCTCATGAGCTATGGTCCAGATGTATTCATCAAGACTAAGGCTGATGGTTCCTACGAGACATTCTTGTTCAATGGTCAGGAAATGCCAGTTGTTGCTGATGTAACAAAGGACCTCATGTGGAAGCTTACAAGTGGTAACTATACCAACTTCGCTCGCCAGTATCTCGGTTCTACTCTTTCATTCGCAAAGAGCCAGGCATTCGAGTTCCAGAATACTCACGAGATTGGTAAGGAAGGTGCTGGTTATATCTCTACCGCTATCGGTCTTGGTGTTATCAAGCATCCTGAATTGGCAGTCGAAAAGAACATGTGGTATACATCTGTTCCTACAACATTGCCAACAACAACAGTTGAAACAAAGGCTATCAACGACTATACAGAACTTATTTCTCAGTTCGGTACAGCTAGTAAGAAGTTCAACATTATGGTTGACCAGATCCAGAAGGGCTATGCTCTCGATGGCGTAGGTTCCGCAGAGGAAATGGCTACTAAAGTTAATAAGGAATGGGGCGGTGCTCAGTATCTGTTGCTCAAGCAGGGTCAGTGGAACCGTGTCTTGAAGTTCTTTAACTCTCTTTGAGTTTAAATGCTGTGCAGGGGTATGATCCCCTGCATGGCTACCTTGGTATTGTTTAGGAGGAGTTATGTACAGAAAACAGATGAAGCTTCAGAAGATTTTCTGTCTTATCGCATTAGCTGCCAGTGTTGTGGTCTTTATATATTCTCTTGGAATAATGACAGATCTTTATGATTGTCTATTCATTACTATATTTGATCCAACTGATCTCAGTAGCACTATGGTTGAAGGGTCGCAGGTGTATTACTATATGCAGGATTTCAATAAAGCTTTCCTGTCTAGATCAATTATAATGATTATACTTGCATGTCTCCTCTTCATTTTGAATACTGACAAGCGCAGAAGATATTATATCGCTAACTATATTTCTGTAGGTTTGTTCGCTGCTTTTACTCTCTTTTTGAGTATTTGGGCTCACTTCCAGATCGAAGCTTATAAGGCTCTTTGGCTCCAGGTCGACTTTGCAGCACTTAAGGAGTTCGCTGAAATGTTCAAGTCTACCTACACAGAGTCAACCTTCTGGTTTGATATCCATTACTGCGTCTTTGGTTTCGCTATCATCGCTGTTGGTCTTCTGGTTTTCAATGTATATTGGAAGATTTGCCTCATGAAGGAAGAGCAGAGACTTATTAAGGAAGGTAAGGAGGTCGCATGAAAAAGGAAACTGATCCAAAGACTGCTGTTGACCGAATGAGATATACTAAGAACAAGTTCTCTTCCAATATGGCTATCTTGGCAATATTGTTCAACGTGTTCTATTTTGTAAATATCTACAGATCCGACGTCAGTAACTACTATTACAACATCCTTATTGGAGGATCTATCGTATTCAACCTTTTGTACTTGCTTGCTGCATTCCTCTGTTCTGAAGAAGTTAAGCAGTACAACGAGAGATATTGTTGGGTCCTTCTTGTTTTGGGCATAATTCAGTTCATCAGAATCTTTATTATTCCAGCTAGAGCACACAGTGCTTACGTTGTAATTGCTAATGTCGAACGCCAGGTAATGTATGACAAACAGTTTTTCACATGCATATTCTATTTGGTAGTTTCAGGTGTATGTGCTGTTCTTGGTGCACTCAAGGGTATCAAGCTTAGCCGTACACTCAAGGCATATGAAGCAACACTTGGTGAAGAAAAGAGGAGAGACTGATGGCTAATCTGGTATTACAACATATCGAAAAAATTTATGACGGTAATGTCAAAGCAGTCCACGACTTTAATCTGGATGTAAAGGACGGCGAGCTTATCGTACTCGTTGGACCTTCTGGATGTGGAAAATCAACTACTCTTAGAATGGTTGCTGGTCTTGAGGATATTTCCGCTGGACATCTCATTCTTGATGGTAGAGACATTACACAGACTCCAGCTAAGGACAGAGATATGGCAATGGTTTTCCAGAACTATGCTCTGTACGGCCACATGACCATCTATGAAAACATGGCTTTCTCCCTCACTCTCAGAGGTGAAGATCCAAATGTTATTCACAAGAAGGTATTGGCTGCAGCTGATATCCTTAACTTGACAACTCAGCTCAACAAGAAGCCTAACCAGCTTTCTGGTGGTCAGAGACAGCGTGTAGCAATGGGAAGAACCATCGTAAGAACACCTAAGGTATTCCTTTTCGATGAGCCACTTTCTAACCTGGACGCTAAGCTCAGAGGTTCAACAAGACGTGAGATTCTTCTTCTCCACAAGAGATTGAATGCAACCATGCTCTATGTAACACACGACCAGACTGAGGCTTTGACACTCGCAGACAGAATCGTATGTATGTCTATGGGTCATGTCCAGCAGGTTGGTACTCCACTTGAGCTTTATGATCACCCAGCTAACGTTTTCGTTGCTTCCTTCATCGGACTTCCTCCAATGAACCTCTTCGATGTAACCGTAAAGGGCGATCATCTCGAAGGTAAGGGATTCAAGGTTCCTCTTGATGAAAAGCAGCAGAAGACTCTCAAATCTTACGTAAACAAGGAGATCATCCTTGGTGTAAGACCTGAGAACCTTGTTGAAGGAACTGATATTCCTGTAAAGGTAACAAGCAATGAGAACCTTGGTATGAACACTCTCGTTCATGGTCATATCTCTGATGGAAATAAGACCTTTGATAGAATCACATGTAAGCTCCGTGGCTGGTGTAACTACAAGCCAGGTGATATTGCTAAGGTTTCTATCAACCGCATGCATTTCTTTGATAAGGAGACTACAAACTCCATTTTTGGGGAGGATAAGTAATGGCTAAGGTTAACATCAAAGAAGGTTTCAGAAAGTTTATTGTTTCCGTCAAGAGAAATACTCCACGAATTCCATTGTGTGCATTTCTGGTGAGCTTTATCTATTATAGTTTCAACCTGAGCTACATTTCGAACACAACGGCTAAGATTCAGGGTTCAGGAATGGGTCTCTATGGATTTATTACCATGCTGTTCTCTATGCTTGCTCTCGTTGCATTCATAAATGCTTTCCCACACAGAAAGAAAGTCAACAAGCCAATGTTGATTCTCATGATTGTCTTGGTTGCATTAGTAATCTTTGCTGATGTGCAGTATCGAAACCTGATCTATGCAGCAGTATTCGATCCTGTAAACCCAATCGAGGTAACTGCAAATACTGCTTACATTGCAGTAGCAGATCATATTCTTTCTATTCACGTTGTTCTTCTAGTCATATCACTGGTATTGACTGCTCTTCTGCCTGTGTATAGCAAGCTCTTGAAGAAGATCAATACTAACATTGATGTCGACGGCTACGGCAAGATGGAAGCAATCGAGATTGAGCGTGACTAAGAATAAGAAGAAGGAGCTTAGGCAGAAGGAGAAGGAAATCGGAGATCACTACAAACTTAATACTAAGGCTGTAGATGACCTGATTTCCGCCTCTAAGGGGAACGCTGAGCCAGTTACTGAAGCTGAGCTCAGGAAGTACACAAGTGGAAATAGATTCTACATCCCAACGATGTCGAAGGTCATTTTCACCAAGTTCTGGTTCGCTGGAGCCTGCTGCTACTTCTTCGTGTGGGGTTTGGGATTATACATCCCAACGGTATTGGATCTGGTGTTCATAACAGCCGTCGCTATGGGGTTTGTTACGGACATGCTGACGAACAACGTACTGCGTTATATCGAGGTAGTTTCTACCGAGAATAATAAGTGGATGATGGTAAAAAGCAAGGGCATGCTAGGCCTTTTCCTGAACATCATCTACTCCATCGTTCTGATGGCGTGTGTATGGTTGACATATAATGGAATAAACACAGCAATCAACAGTATCCTGGGTCAGACCGATCAGGTCCCACTCGGGGTCGAACCAGTTTTCTTTGGTCTTTTCTATATGGGCTACGACATGCTCTTCATAGGACTCAAGAGAGTACTGGCAAGAATACTGGATGATGCGAAGATGAAAGTGCAAGGAGAGGTTTGAAATGGCATATCTGACATTGAAAGACATAAACAAGATCTATCCTAATGGATTCCATGCAGTGCATAATTTCAATCTGGAGATCGAGAAGGGTGAATTCATTGTATTCGTAGGCCCATCTGGTTGTGGTAAATCTACAACTCTGCGTATGATTGCTGGCCTCGAAGACATCAGTAATGGCGACTTTTTGATCGACGGTGTGCGCGTAAATGAGAAGGGACCTCGTGAGAGAGGAATAGCAATGGTCTTCCAGAGCTATGCCTTGTATCCGCAGATGACGGTATACGACAACCTCGCTTTTGGTCTCACTCTGCAGGGAGTCGATGAAGAGGTCATCGAACAGAAAGTTAAAGATGTTGCTAAGATTCTTGGTCTTACCGAATATCTAGAGAGACTCCCAAGAGCTCTTTCCGGTGGACAGAGACAGCGTGTTGCAGTAGGACGTGCACTCATTCGTAAGGTAGGTATCTTCCTTATGGACGAGCCACTTTCCAACCTTGATGCTAAGCAGCGTGTAACAATGCGTTCCGAGATTACTCAGATCCACCAGAGAACTGGTGCTTCTACAATCTACGTAACACATGACCAGACCGAAGCTATGACTATGGCTGACAGAATCGTCGTTATGAAGGAAGGCTACATCCAGCAGGTAGGTTCCCCATACGAACTTTACTTCAACCCAATCAACGTCTTCGTCGCAGGCTTTATCGGTGAGCCACCAATGAACTTCAGCAGAGGAGTTGTAAAGAGTGGTAAGCTCGCAATTGGTAAGAATGCAGTTGATCTTTCTGTTAAGCTTGATGAGAAGCAGCTTAAGGCTTATGAGGGCAAGGAAATTGTCTTCGGTTACAGACCTGAAGCAATCGTTCTCGGTGATGTAGCCGGTGCTCAGAAGATTACCGCTACAGTTGAGCTTACAGAGCTTCTTGGTGATAACACCAATGTATATGTGGACATCCAGGGTGTAAAGAGTATCCTTAAGATCGATCCACATGATACTCCAAAGATGGATACCGAAATCGTATTCTCCATCCCAACAGAGAGCATTTATCTCTTCGATGGCGAAACAGAGAAGGTAATCAAGTAACACATAATTAAACA
This sequence comes from Spirochaetales bacterium, assembly GCA_017478205.1. Lineage (GTDB taxonomy): Bacteria > Spirochaetota > Spirochaetia > Sphaerochaetales > Sphaerochaetaceae > Bullifex. The sequence continues at coordinate 25,457 of JAFVDZ010000064.1, forward strand.
ATACCAAGTAACACCCTGCCAATTCGGTGGGGTGTTGCTATTTGTATGCATCACTCTTTATTTATTTGCTGAGTAATTCTAGACGAAAATGTTATTTGAGATATCAGAAAGATAAAAAAGGAGAAGCTTTGAAAACTTCTCCCTCACATCCTTATTAATATATATATGTATTAGATTACCTTGATTTGGCAAAGCTTCATTGCTTCAAGGGCTGTCTTATGGCTCTCTGGTGTTACACAGGCGCAGCAAGATGAATCGACAACTACTGGAACTTCTGGAAGCTTTGCTTTCAATATGATTGCATTGCTAATTACACAGATACCTGTACAAAGGCCAACAAGGACAATTTCTTCAAGATCTTTGAGAGTTGCTACATATTCAGCAAGCTCAATTGAACCAAATGCAGGTTTATCAAAAATAAGTGAATCTCCAACAGAGAGAAGGGAAGATATCTGCCAACCTTTTTCACCTTTGATGCAGTGCTCTACTGGAAGATTCTTGCCTTCCTGAGAGGAAAGGTAGTTTTCATTGTGAGTGTCGCGAGTGAAGATTACAGCATCTCCATTTTTTCGGAACTCTTCTATTTTCTTTTCAACGTTTGATACGATTTCAACTGCTTCCTTGGTGCCAAGAGAGCCATCGATGAAATCGTTTTGCATATCAACAACAACTAATAATTTCACGAAACAATCTCCTGAGGATTAGTATATCATCTTTTGCTTTTCTGTTAAGCACACTGCTTGTCCAAGGTGTTGGGAAAATGGGATTAAATTTGTCTGTTTTTTAATTTCTGTAAACTTGTACATGATTATGAATGTGAAACTTATGACTCAATTATATTGAATTTGTAAAATTGTACACATTTAATAATTTATAGGTGAAAGAAAACGGGTTGAATGGGAAGAATCAATAATTATATGAATATATTCTTAATTTTTATATCTTTTTAAAATATAAAAAATTATAGATATTCTGAAGTGAAAAAATGTAATGATGCATTTGATTGTATAACTTATGTACACAAGTTGTGTATAAAGGGTCAAAATAAAAGAATTACAATTTAGTGTTGCCATTCTTTAACTTTATTGTATACAATTATCCTTAGCTACATTGATAAAAGACAGAGGGGAGGCTGCATCATGAAGGAATCGATTCACAAATATTTCCAGATTGGAACGATTGCTTGGATGAGCTATCCAAATAGAGATATTCTCGACGCTGTCAAAACCATTGCAAGTGATGATTTCTTCGATGCGATCGAAATAACACACAATAGTGATGTTGAGTCGAGAGCAAAAGAGAAGAAGCTCCTTGAGCAGTCACATCTCAAGGTCTGTTATGGTGCACAACCTAATCTTCTTGGCCCTAAGCTCAATGCGAATGCACTCGATGAAGAAGAGCGCATGAAGGCTGAGGATGCTTTGATTGCTGCGATCGATGAAGCTGAATATTTCGGTTCTAATAGTATTGCCTTTCTAGCTGGCAAGTGGGAACCGGAAACTCATGAAGAGGCGTATAGACAGTTATTGAAGACAACTAACAATATCTGTGCATATGCAGAAAAGAAGAACATGAATGTCGAGCTTGAAGTCTTTGACTACAACGTCGATAAGGCTGCTCTGATAGGTCCTGCTCCCTTAGCTGCAAAGTTTGCCTCAGATGTGAGAATGAATCATAGTAATTTTGGTCTTTTGGTTGATCTTTCCCATTTCCCTATCACTTTCGAAAATAGCCATCAAGTAGTTTCAACGTGCCGTCCATATATTACACATTTCCACATCGGAAATGCGGTATCAGTAGAAGGTAGAGAGGGTTATGGGGATTATCACCAAAGGTTTGGCTTCCCTGGAGGAGCAAACGATACTTCTCAGCTCGTCGACTTCTTCAGGGAGGTCAGAGCCAATGGCTTTTTTGATAGTAACAGACCATATGTACTTTCTTTCGAGGTGAAACCTTGGAAGGATGAGGATGAGGATATCATTGTCGCTAACACAAAGCGAGTGATCAACAGGGCTTGGGCACTACTTGAGGATTAACAAAGATGAAGATGGTAGTACTTGATGGATATACTGAGAACCCTGGAGATATTTCTTGGAAGAGTCTCAGGGCGCTTGGAAGCCTTAAGGTTTATGATAGGACCTCTCTTACAGATCCAAGAGAGGCGATTGACAGGATTGGAGATGCTGAAATCGTAATCACGAACAAAACTCCAATTAACAGCGAAATCATCGATGCCTGTCCTAGGATCAAATTCATTGCGGTCCTTGCCACAGGATACAACGTAGTCGATATCGATTACGCGAAAAAGAAGAAGATACCAGTTTCCAATGTTCCAACTTATGGAACTGATTCTGTAAGCCAATTTGCTATCGCACTGCTCTTGGAGCTTTGCCATCGCATTGGCTATCACAGCCGGACTGTCTTTGATGGCAAATGGCAAAATAGCATAGATTGGTGCTATTGGGATTACCCACTTGTCGAGCTTGCTCATAAGACAATGGGAATCATCGGGTTTGGACGAATTGGTCACCGAACAGGCCAGATTGCAGCAGCCCTTAATATGAAGGTCATAGTCAATGATGTCTTCATCAATCCTGACTATAAGGCTGAGGGCTTTGAGTATGTTGATAGAGCGACGCTCTTCAGGGAAAGTGATGTAATCGTTCTCCATTGCCCACTATTTGAGGGCACTGTGGGAATTATCAACAAGCATTCGATCAGACTCATGAAGGAAGGTGTCATGATCGTAAATAACAGCAGAGGTCAACTGATAGTAGAAGAGGACCTTGCTGAAGCACTTGAAAGTGGTAAGGTTGCCGGGGCTGCTGTAGATGTTGTCTCAACAGAGCCTATAAAGGAAGACAATCCTCTTTTGAAGGCAAAGAACTGCATAATCACACCTCATATGAGCTGGGGCTCAAAAGAGGCGCGTGAAAGGATTATGGAGATGACAGCTGCCAACATTCAGGCTTTTATTTCAGGTAAGCCAATGAATGTTGTCAACAGATAGTAGATTTAAAGACAACGTGTCTTTTTTAGTCAGATAAATGCCTAGAAAGTGTATAGGCGAAGCGTGATTTTTTCCAGTAATGGGGGCGGGTAGGGATAGGAGCTTGGAGTTTTATTGAATAGCACAGGGGACAAATTCTGATAAAACTTCAAGCTCTTGGGTACATTTTATCTTGATTTGGGAATCGGGGGAAGGCGAATGGATAAACCTATTCTTGGAATGCTCTTGGGTGACCCCGCAGGGGTTGGGCCCGAGATAGTTGCAAAACTGATAGTGAATGGGTTCATAAGTGAACTTTGTCATCCTGTATATATCGGAGACAGAAGAGTTCTAGAACGTGCCTTCAGGATCATCAACGAAAAACACCCGATAAGAACGATCAACGATGTTTCAAGAGCTGATTTCAATTCTAAATCAGCTCATCTTATCGACCTTAAAGATGTGAACCTTGATCTTTGTCCAATTGGAAAGGTTTCAGATGAGGGTGGATATGCTTGCCTAGATCAATTGTCTTTAGCTAGTGAACTTTGTCTTGATAAGGAGATCGAGGGATTCTGCTTTGCTCCACTAAACAAGGCAGGGATGAAGAATGCAGGCCTTAATGAAGAGAGTGAACACCACTATCTTGCAAAAGCCTTTGGAGTGGATGGTCCATTTGGTGAAATAAATGTAGTTGGGAGCGTCTGGACTACACGCACAACAAGCCACATCCCGATCAAGGATGTATCCAAGAACCTCACAGTAGAGAGAATCCTGAGTGCAATTACTCTTTGTGATTCTGCACTTAAAAGTAGTGGCATATCCAAGCCAAGAATTGCAGTTGCTGCCTTGAATCCTCATTGTGGAGAAAACGGGCTGTGTGGAAGAGAAGAGATAGATGTGATCACTCCTGCAATAGAAAAGGCAAATGAGATGCATTGCAATGTCTTTGGCCCATATTCAAGTGATGTGCTGTTCATCAAGGCTTTCGATGGAGAGTTTGATGGAGTTGTGACTATGTACCATGACCAGGGGCAGATAGCACTGAAGCTCAAAGGCTTTGAGAAGGGAATTACGATTGCAGGCGGTCTTCCGTATCCTATCGTTACCTGTTCCCATGGCACTGCATATGATATTGCGGGAAAGAATCTGGTAAGCACTAAGGCGTTCGAAAATGCAATAAGGATGGCATCGAGGATAGCAAATCATATTGCAGGGAGAATATAGGATATGGAAAAGGAGGAAAGAATGAAGGGTAGAATGTTCATGGGTTCTATTGCTGACAACATGCCTAGGATAATCCCTGTTTCTACCTCGATATTGGCACTCATCTGGATATTCCTTGGTATCAAGAGCTATGGAGTATGGGATGAGTATAAAGGCCCAAAATCGGGCTTCTTTCCTACGATCATTGCATTTGTCCTCCTCATTGTTAGCGTCATTGCCATCTTCACTTCAAAAAATAAGGCAAAGCCATTTTTTGAAAGTGGCAATTGGCTAATTGCGATTGCTCTCATGAAGATGGTTCTTATGAGCTATATATTCGGCCTTGAGCTATCTGTAGTTGCTTTCATGCTCCTTTGGCTGAGAGTGAAAGAGAAATACTCTTGGAAGATAACATTGATAACAACAATCAGCGTCATGCTGATAGTTGTCGGTGTGTTCAGAATGTGGCTAAAGATCCAATTTCCGTTAGGGCTGATTGGGTATTTTATAACTTGAGGGGATATTCGGCATGTCAAATATTTCGATGCTTTTGAATGGATTTTCAGTAGTATTGACATTTCAGAATGTCTCCATCTGCCTGCTTGGAGCAATTCTTGGACTGATTGTTGGTGCGATGCCTGGAATTGGCTCCCTTGCAGGTGTTGCATTGTTGCTTCCTCTCACATACAAGTTCAATCCGACAAGCGCAATCATTCTTCTTGGGTCTCTATATTACTCGAATATGTTTGGAGGCTCATTTAGCGCAATTCTTCTGAATATTCCTGGAGATAGCCCAGCTGTGATGACAATGCTAGATGGCTATCCTATGGCAAAGAAGGGAAGACCTGGTCAGGCTCTCTTCTGTGCAAATATTTCCTCTTTTATCGGCGGTGCAATTGGCTTGCTGATACTCACATTCCTTGGCCCAGGAATGGCTAGTTTTGGCCTGCATTTCGGACCTCAGGACATGACAGCGCTACTTTTAGTTGCTATGACGAGTATCGGCTATCTTGTTGGGAAGAACCCAATTGAAGGCATTATCATGACTCTTGTTGGAATCTTAATATCTTCAATTGGAATGGATCCTCAATCTGGGGCTCCTCGATATAACTTCAATAACATGTATCTAATGGGTGGTATCCCATTTGTTCCATTTGTAATCGGAACTGTTGGGTTTTCACAGGTTTTACGGCTAATGTCTGAAAGAAATGACAGAGTTGACGATGAGATATTGAAGCAGAGGCTTACTATCAAGGGATCGTTGCTTACACGTCATGATTTCAGGAGAATGCTTCCTTTTGCAGTTAGATCTGGTGTACTTGGAACATTTGTTGGGGTTCTGCCTGGAGCAGGGGCCACCACTGGAGCTTTCCTCGGCTATGCTATTAACAGAGCATTTAAGAGCGAAGAATCTTTCGGTAGTGGAGCCATAGAAGGAATTGCATCCTGCGAAGCTGCAAACAATGCAGCTGCCGCTGGGGCCTTTGCTCCTCTTCTTGCCTTAGGAATCCCGGGCTCTGGAACTGGAGCTGTACTGCTTGGTGGCCTTATGATGTGGGGCCTTAGCCCAGGTCCTCTTCTCTTTAGGAACAATCCTGAATTTGCCTGGGGTCTCATTGCATCACTCTTTTTTGCAAACTTGATCGCTTTGGTTATCGCAATTGGCCTGATTCCTTTTTTGATAAAGATACTTACAGTTCCTGTGAAGATAATTATCCCAGTTGTGACTGTGATCTGCTTCGTTGGTTCTTATGCAAATACATATTCAATGTATGGTGTTGTAGTAATGTTCATATCGGGAATCGTTTCCTACATATGTGAAAAGAGTGGATACAGTACAGCACCAATGATTCTTTCATTCGTGCTTGCACCACTCTTGGAAAGCAATATGCGAAAGGCTCTCATAACAAGCCAGGGTTCTTTGAGGATATTCTTTACAAGTCCGATTGCATGCACATTCATCATTATTCTGTTCATTATCATCTCATTTATGATAATTCGCTATTTTTCTAGAAGCTCGAAAACAACAATGGAAGGAGGAAAATAGGATGGATAAGTTATTGATAATTGCACTTACACTTTCCCTGATTCTGCCTTTGCATTCTAAAGGCTCACAGGAGGTGGCACAAACAGATTTCAAGCCAACTAAGGAGATTACCTGGTATTGCACATCTAAGCCAGGTGGTGGCTCAGATATCTATACCAGAGCAATTTGTGAAATAGCTGTGCAGAATGGGCTCTTAGATAAGGCCCCGATAATAAACTACAAAACAGATGGATCTGGTGAGGTTGGAAGGAATGAGGTTGCAAATATAGGCCAGAATGCAGATTATACACTGCTCACATTCAATAGTGGGGATCTCATGCCAATGGTTGCAAATACTCATAACAGGCTTTCCAATTTCACACCAATTGCGATCATGGCAACTGATAAGCAGCTTCTCTTTGTGAACCCCAATAAGGGGAAATATAGCACATTCGAGGAGGCAATTAGAGCAGCCAAGGGCGGAGTCCAGATCGTCATTGCAGGATCTAAGGGCGATGACCTTGAGCTATATGGAATGTTAATAAAAGAGCTTGGGCTGAGAGAAAACCAGATGGCCTACATAACCAACGACTCTACTGCCGATGCCATTACAAGTGGTCTTGGTGGTCATGTGGATTTTGTGATGTCCAAGCCAGCAGCAGCAAGTGAATATGTGAAGGCAGGAATGCTTGTTCCTGTTCTTGCCCTTTCTTCTTCCCGCTTTGCAGGTGCCCTAAATAGTGCTCCTACGCTTAACGAAGTCAACTCCATGTACAACAATGTAGAACTCCCAGTATGGAGGGGAGTCGTTGGCCCTGCAAATATGAGTAAGGAGGCAGCAAAGTTCTACTCGGACATGCTTTTTGAGGTTTCCTGTTCAATTGCTTGGAAAGAGGGATACCTAGCGACCTACTCTCTTGAAAGTTCCTTCCTGGATATGGAAGCAGCGAAGGCATATATGGAAGAGTATCAAACTGCTTATCTGAAGAAGATAGGCAAGTAATATTCCTTATTGTTGCTTGGGACTGCCGAAAGTTGTTTTTGGCAGTCCCTTTTCTAAAAGGATTCTGATATGAAAAAGTTGATGCTTCTGCACACTGTAAAATCTGTCTGTGATTCATTTGAGAATGCACTCTCCCAAGAGCTTGGGAGCGATGTGATAATCGACAGCATGCTCGACACATTTCTTGCAAATGAACTCAAGAGAAATAATGGTGAATTTACAGAGACGAACAGACTACGCTTTGTTTATGACCTTGAGAGCTTGGAGCTATCTAGGCCAGACATGATCGTAGTAACTTGCTCTAGCCTGTCAGTCTTGATCCCAACCCTGAGACCATTTTTCAGAACACCGATAATTGCAATCGATGATGAGATGTGCAAAAAAGCTTTGGAAATGGGAGATAAGATTGCAATATTGGCAACAAGCCAAGGTGCGAGCAACTCACTTGAATGGAAACTTGATAATCTTTCAAAGGAAAGTGGCCGTGATGTCTATCTTGAGTCTTTCTGCTGTATTGCGGCAATGGATGCATTGCAAAGAAAAGATAGGGATGAACATGACAAACTTGTGCTTGATATGGCAAGAAAGGTTTCCCGACCCTTTGATGTTATCGTGCTAGCTCAAGCATCCATGGCCCATACAAGAATGGCCATAGAAAGGGAATGTAGAATCTGTACTCTAGATTCTCCATCTCTTTGCATAGAGCAAGTGAAGAAATTGCTGTCAAAACTCTAGAGCTTCAAATCCTCAGGGCAAGTTTCGTGAATGATGTGCTCATACATCAAATTCTTGCACTCTTGCTTCTTGCCTTCTTTCAAAAGGCTCATGATCGTACCATGTTGCTTGATGTAATCTTTCAATTCAGGAGAGTAGAGGTTCTGGTTGACTCTTAGCTGCTGGATCTTGATTTCAAGTCTTTCATATACGTTGTACAGTGTAATGTTGTCAGAAGCCTTTACGAGTGAAAGGTGGAAAAGTGAGTCCTGAATGAAGATTCCAGCTCTGTCATCTATGTCTGCAGCATATTGGCACTCAGCTGCATGCCTTGCAAGGTCCTTCAGGTTTGCCTCAAGATTTTTGGGAGTGATCAAATCAATGGCAAGGCACTCAAGGTCTATTCTGACTCTTGCAATGTCAGCAGCTTCCTTTTCAGAAATGGAGGAAACGACAGCATAGCAGCGTGGCTTGATATCGACAAGGCCGTACTCGCCAAGACGTCTGACAGCTTCCCTTATCGGAGTTCTCGAAACACCAAATTCCTTAGCAAGATGCTCCTCTGGAATCTTCTCTCCGCCTTTGTACTCTCCACGTAGAATCTTGCTCTTTAGAAGAGTGTAGATTTCATCTGAAAGATTCTGACCATGTGGATGCATATGACTCCCTCCAAATCCAATTTTCTATTTTATATCACGAAATGGGAGAGAACGCGAATGATTTTGTATACTATTTTGCATAATTAATGGTTTTAGATGGGCTATTTTTGGGAAAACTGAAAAATCGTATATCTAATGTATACAATTATCTCAACTTTCGCTTAAAAAAAGGTAGAAAAGCCGACTTAAGACCGATGTATACCATTTATATTGTGTTAAATATAAAAGATTTGACACTAATTTTTGATTGTGTTATTCCTTATTGTATACAATAATAAAAGAACAGGGGAAATTTGCTATGACTGCAGAGGATTTATTCAAGAATCCGAATCAAAAATTACGAGCAAGAGAACTTTCGTATCTAGCAGCATTTTTCCGTGTTGAAGCTTGGAATATTCTTTATGAGAGAGGTACTGGTCATTGGGGAGGCGCTGCAAGCGCCATGGAACTGACCACAAGTCTCTATTTCAACCGAATGAATATAAGGTCTGAAGACCCCTCTTGGGAAGATAGAGACCGCTTCATCCTCTCTAAAGGGCATGCCTCGATTAACCTATATACAGTACTCGCATATAGAGGCTTCTTCTCTCCTGAAATCCTTCCATCTTTCAGAACTCTTGGGGCTACGCTTCAGGGTCACCCTTCGATGATTACTACTCCTGGTGTAGATCTTTCTACTGGAGCTCTGGGCCATGGGCTTTCGGTTGGCCTTGGTATGGCACTAGCTGCAAGACACTTGAAAAAGAGTTACTGGACTTATGTGCTCACTGGAGAAGGATGCCTCAATGAGGGTTCGAGTTGGGAAGCCTTGATGTGTGCTGCAAAATATCGCCCAGAACGCTTTGTCCTCCTCATCGACTATAACAAGGTACAGCTTGATGGGTATGAAGAGGATATCATGCCACTTGAGCCACTCAGAGATAAACTTGTTTCATTTGGCTGGAATGTGCCAGAGCAGAGTTTTGATGGGAACAATACTGGAGACATCCTCAAGTCCTTTGTATGGCTAGATAACGAAGATAAATGGCCAAAGGCGATAATATACAAGACTACAAAGGGTATGGGTGTTTCGTTTACTGAAAACGACAACCATTGGCACGGAGCGAAAATCGACGACGAGAGCTTCAAGAAAGGTTTGCTAGAGCTTGGCTCAGACCTTTCAAGGAGGGAAATCTGGTTATGAGTATCGCAATGAGAGACGCATATGGAAAGCATCTTGCCAAGCTAGGAGGAGAGTATCCTGAATTGGTTGTTCTCGATGCAGATGTATCCTCTTCAACAAGAAGCAACATCTTTGGAAAGGAATTCCCAGATAGGTTTTACAATGTAGGCGTTGCCGAAGCAAACCTTGTTGACATTGCAAATGGTCTTGCGATCTGTGGTCTTAAACCTGTTGTGAATACATTTGCAATCTTTCTAGTTCTCAAGGCTGCAGACCAGATAAGGAATGTCAGCGCATATAATAGTCTTCCTGTCGTATTTGTTGGCTCTTACGGTGGTCTTTCAGACTCATATGATGGAGCAAGCCATCAGGCAATAGAAGACATTGCCATCATGAGAAGCATTTCCAGGATGCAGGTCATCGTTCCTTCCGATGCAAGACAGGCAGAGCTTGCACTCGATTATGCACTTAAGCAGGATGGTCCTGTCTATATCAGGATATGCAGGAATGAGGTTGCTGAGCTTCCAGAGCCAGAAAGTTTTGATGGAAATGCAATCCAGGTGAGGGAAGGCAATGATATAACAATTGCTGCAAATGGTATCACTGTAGGCTTCGCTCTTGAAGCTGCAAGTGAGCTGAAAAAGGAAGGAATTGAAGCTGAAGTCTTCTCTGTTCCTTTTGTGAAACCGATGAAGTTTGATGTGCTTGAAAAAAGCATAAGAAAGACAAAGAGATTGTTGACTGTTGAGGAACATGTCCTCGACGGTGGCTTTGCAAGCGCTATATGTGAAAAGTTGATGTTGAGTGGCCTCATGCCAGACTTTGACTCAATCCATCTTACCGATTTTGCAGAGAGTGGACCATATGATGAACTTCTGAAGAAGTATGGGATAAGTGCTGAAAATATTGCATCAAGAGCAAGAGCTCTTTTCATGAAAGGAGCTCATCGATGAAGCTTGGTGTTTCAATTGCAAGTCACAATGCTCTTCCTGATGCCTTTGTTGTTTTTCGTGGGATAGATGAAGCTATAAGAAAGGCAGCAAGGCTTGGTTATGATGGTGTGGAGCTTGCTCTTGTGCGCCCTGATGAGATAGATAGAGCACACCTTAAAGCACTCTTGAAAGAAACAGGTATGGAAGTTTCTGCAATTTCAAGTGGTCAAGTGTTCTCGCAAAGGAACCTATGCTTTACAGATGACGATAAGGAGAAGCGAGAAGAGCTCAAAAGGACCTTCTGTGGCTTTATAGACCTTGCATCTGATTTTGGACAGCTAGTCAACATAGGAAGAGTCAGAGGGAGCAAGGGTAAAAAGGATCCAAAGCTATGTGAAGAGCTGTTTGTGGATATGGCGAGATATCTTTCAGATTATGCAGAGAAGAAAGGTGTTTCGCTGATTCTTGAACCAGTCAATCGCTATGAGATTGATTTTGTGAACAATCTAGATGAAGGAAAGCAATTGATTCATCTTGTCGACAGAAAGAACTTTCTTATGATGGCCGATGTTTTTCATATGAATATCGAAGATGACCTCATTGGGCCAGCCATCAAACGCAACAAGGAGTATGTGAAGTACATACACCTTGCTGATTCAAATAGGCATGCACCTGGAAAGGGGCACATGCCTTGGGATGAGATTTTCTCAGCCCTTTCTGATATAGGCTTCTGCGGTTGGACTACTATCGAAATCCTTCCTTTTCCTGATCCGGATACTGCTGCGGGAAATGGTATAGGATTCATTAAAGGAAGGTACGGTAAGTATTACAACTGATAAGCAATTTCCTCCCATTTCGTTGACCTCGGTTCTCTCATATCTTTGCCGGGGTCAACATTTTTTATCTCTCAGTCATTCTACATCCTGCAAAGCGTCATAGCCTTCTTCTCCAGTTCTGACCTTGACTACATTCTCACAGTCATAGACAAAGATCTTTCCATCTCCGATATGGCCTGTGTAGAGAACCCTCTTTGCAGTCTCAATTACCGATCTGACTGGAATTGCAGAAACTACGATATCGACCTGCACCTTTGGCCTCAGATCTGTCTCGACCTGGACACCTCTGTATATCTCGACATGGCCATTCTGCATGCCATAGCCCATGACATGGGAAACTGTCATGCCGGTAATACCGAGTTTTGCCATTGCTTCCTTAAGTTCATATAGCCTCTCTTCCTTGAAGATGATCTCAATCTTTGTGAACTTGTGTCTTCCTGTTTCAAAGGAGTGCTCTCTCTTGACTGGTATAGCTTCTGCAACAGGAATATCGCCAGGAACTATCACAGCATCTTTTTCTATCATTCCAAACTTGCTAACTGCAGGCATGAAATCTGCATAGGCACTAGGTAGGCCGTGTTCACTCTTATCAAGACCTGATAGTTCATCCTGGATATCTGCTCTGAGAAAGTTCAGCTTCTTCAAAAGAGAGAAGAATAGAAACATCGTAACAGTAGCCCAGGAGCCAACTGCAAGAAAGCCTACCAGCTGGATATATATCTGATAGAAATCACCTGTGTAGAGGAGACCTTTAAGGTGTGCAGGAGCATCAGGATTTGATAGTAGCCCAACTGCAATTGTTCCCCATATGCCATTTGCACAGTGGACACCTACAGCACCAACTGGGTCATCGATATGCAGTTTCAGATCTAGCATCTCAACGACACCTACTACAAGAAGACCTGAGACTGCACCTACAATGAGAGCACCAACTGCATCGTATGCATCACAGCCAGCTGTAACAGCGACAAGACCTGCAAGAGATGCATTGAGACACATGGAGACATCAGGTTTCTTGTTCTTGATCCATGTGTAGATCATAGCAACACAGGTTGCCACTGCAGGAGCAATGGTTGTTGTAAGGAAGATGGAGGATAGCTCTGATGGAGTTGTTGCGGCAGCTCCATTGAAGCCATACCAGCCAAACCAGAGAATGAATACGCCCAGTGCACCAAGTGGAATGGAATGACCTGGGATCGCATTTACTTTCACGATCTTACCATCTCTATCTTTCACATACTTACCTGTTCTCGGCCCAAGTATTGCAGCTCCGATTAAAGCTGCGATACCACCGACCATGTGTATTGCACACGATCCTGCATAGTCGTGAAAGCCGAGTGATGAGAGAAAGCCACCTCCCCAGATCCAATGTGCCTCGATAGGGTAGATTATCATGCTGATGAACCCTGAATAGACACAGTAGGCTGAGAACTTCGTCCTTTCTGCCATCGCTCCCGAAACGATAGTAGCTGTTGTTGCACAGAAGACAAGGTTGAATACAAAGGTGCTTGCATCTGTGAAGCCAGCTTCCTTGGCCTGGATGAATTTGCCAAAATCAACAAAGAGATCAAAGTTTGGCTTTCCAATAAGGCCAAAGAAGGAATCTTCACCCATCATCAAAGTATAGCCAAGGAACATGAAGACTACGGTTCCGATACAGAAGTCCATCAGATTCTTCATGATGATGTTTCCTGCATTCTTTGCTCTGGTAAAGCCTGTTTCGACCATTGCAAAGCCTGCCTGCATCCAAAATACAAGTGCTGCTCCGATCAGGAACCAGAATTCTACACTCATTCTATTACCCTCTTACTTTACTCCAAAAAGGAGGTCTGAATAGACAGGGAATGGCCAGTAGCTTCTCTCTGTCATCATTTCTGCCTTGTCGCATGGCATCCTTAGTTCGCTCATTAAAGGAATCAGGGTGTCCCTTACCATCTTCGACTGCTCTATGATGTCCTCTACACCTTTTACCTTGCAAATTGCATTCTCGAGCCTCTCAAGGTTTGCTGTAATTTCATCGATGAGATAAGAAAGCTCTTCGATGAGTTTTGTCTCATATGAACACTTTAGTGTTGGTACGATAGCCTTCTTGTTCATTGCAGCTTTTGCAACATCAGATAGATAGTTCTCGATCGCTGGAGCAATCTGGGTCCTTGCCATATCGACCATAGTGTTTGCCTCTATGATGATGGTCTTTGTGTAGTTCTCGAGGTTGATATCTCTTCTGGACTTTAGCTCGTCCAAAGTGTAGACCTTCATTCTTGAGAGCATCTTGACGTTCTTCTCATCCATGAGATGTGGAATGCAGTCAGCAGTTGTCCTGTAGTTCAGAAGTCCTCGCTTCTTTGTAGCTTCCTGTATCCAGGCATCATCGTAGCCGTTGCCATTGAAGATTATTCTCTTGTGCTCCTTGATCGTCTTGACAATCAACTGGTGGAGAGAAACTTCAAAGTCATCAGCCTTCTCAAGAGTGTCTGCAAAGATTCTCAAAGTATCTGCAACAGCACTGTTGAGCATTATGTTTGCACATGCAATGCTATCAGAAGAGCCGACCATTCTGAATTCGAACTTGTTGCCAGTGAATGCAAATGGAGAGGTTCTGTTTCTATCTGTTGTATCTCTGTTGAAGAATGGAAGCACATCTACACCGAGCTGCATTACAGTCTTCTTTGTTCCAGGATATTCTCTATCCTCTTCTAGAGCTTCGAGAATTGCACTGAGTTCATCTCCGAGGAAGATCGAGATCACAGCTGGTGGTGCTTCATTTGCACCCAGACGGTGGTCGTTTCCTGCTGTTGCAACAGAGATTCTGAGAAGGTCCTGATAGTCATCTACTGCCTTGATAACGGCACAGAGGAAGAGCAAAAACTGTGCATTTTCGTATGGTGTCTCGCCAGGGGATAGAAGGTTCTGTCCATCATCTGTGCTGATTGACCAGTTGTTGTGCTTTCCCGATCCGTTCACACCAGCAAATGGCTTTTCGTGGAGAAGACAGACAAGACCATGTCTCGATGCAACGCTCTTCATGATATCCATAGTGAGCTGGTTGTGGTCTGTTGCAATGTTCGTAGTCGTATAGATTGGAGCAAGCTCGTGCTGAGCTGGAGCAACTTCGTTATGCTCAGTCTTTGCAAGTATGCCAACTTTCCAAAGTTCCTTGTTCAGATCTTCCATGAATGCTGCAACAGTCGGCTTGATCGCACCGAAGTAGTGGTCATCAAGCTCCTGTCCCTTTGGAGGTCTTGCACCGAAAAGGGTTCTGCCTGTAAAGCGAAGATCTGGTCTCTTTTCATACATTTCACGTGTTATGAGGAAGTATTCCTGCTCTGGTCCAACTGAGGAGACGACGCGATTTGCTGATGTGTTGCCAAACAGATGGAGGATTCTCACAGCTTCATGGCTGAGAGCTTCCATACTTCTAAGAAGGGGTGTCTTCTTGTCGAGAACCTGACCGCCATAAGAGCAGAAAGCAGTTGGGATATAAAGTGTTTTTCCCTTGATGAACGCATAGCTAGTTGGATCCCAGGCAGTATAGCCCCTTGCTTCGAATGTGGCTCTGAGCCCACCGGATGGGAAAGAAGAGGCATCTGGCTCACCTTTTATTAGCTCCTTGCCTGAAAATTCCATGATTACAGAGCCATCTGGAGACTTGGTGATGAACGAGTCATGCTTTTCTGCTGTTATGCCTGTAAGTGGTTGAAACCAATGAGTAAAGTGAGTTGCACCGTTCTCGACAGCCCAGTCCTTCATAGCTTCTGCAACTGCGTTGGCAACTCCGATGTCGAGTGTGGTGCCTCTGCTTATCGTCTTGCTAAGTGATTCGTAGACTTTGCCAGAAAGACGTGCTCTCATGACTCGGTCATCGAAAACCATACATCCAAAGTAATCAGAAACCTTTTGCATATGTAACTCCTTGTAAACTGAAGAAGGGCAAAGGATATTCGTGTGTTTTTACACGAAAGACGCCTTTGCCCTTCACCATGTTTCTTGATAGATAAATAGAAAAGGCGTCCTCGAGCTGATTAACTCGAAGACGCCTTTGCCTTCATGTCAGTCACGCTACTACCAAACAAATTTTTCTGTCAATAGCTTTGAGGAAATTTTTTATAGTTCAATTTTTTTCTTCCCCTTCTTGACATGGAGAAGTAAGAAGAACTAAAAAGACAAGAAATGAGCAAAGGCGTTCATTACCGCATGGGAAAACTATGCGATAATGGACGCCTTTTTGTTTTCATGAAGGATGCACTTATGAAAAGAGAAGGTGAAGTTCGTATTCCATCAGGCTGTGCAATTGCAGCTGTGATCTCAAGGAAAAAGGAAAATATCCCAGGCTCTCTCATCATAAAAGCGATGGGGCCGATGCACGATAGAAGCAATGGTCTGGGTGGTGGTTTTGCAGGATATGGAATCTATCCAGAGTATAAGGACTTCTATGCAATGCACCTGTTTTTTGATAACAGGGACTCAAGGAAGGCCTGCGAAGTGTTCATCAAGGAGTATTTCGAGATTGTCAAATCTGAAGTGATTCCAACACGGAAAATACCATCGATCACCGATGAGCCTATCATCTGGAGATATTTTCTCCATCCTCTGATGTCCATGATGCTATCTTTGCAGCTTGATGAGAAATCTTTTGTGGCGAGAGCTGTCATGAAGATAAACACTGAACTTGATGGAGCCTATGTCTTTTCAAGTGGAAAGAATATGGGAACCTTCAAGGCAGTCGGATACCCAGAAGATGTAGGACTCTTCTATCGTCTTGAAGAGTATGAGGGCTACTCCTGGACTGCACATGGAAGATATCCAACGAACACACCAGGATGGTGGGGTGGTGCCCATCCATTCTCTCTTCTCGATTATTCCGTTGTCCACAATGGAGAAATCTCATCATACGATGCAAATCGTCGCTTTATCGAAATGTATGGCTATAAGTGCAATCTCCAGACTGATACGGAAGTTATTACATACATACTGGATTACCTTATCAGAGTGAAGGGCCTCACATTGAATGAGGCAGCAAATGTGATCGCAGCACCCTTCTGGAGCACGATAAATGGCGAAAAGGACAGAAGGGAAAGTGAGATACACGCATATCTGAGAAAGACTTTTCCAAGTCTTCTTATCACAGGACCATTTTCAATTGTCCTTGGTTTTGAGGGTGGCATCATGGCCCTCAATGATCGCTTGAAACTCAGGTCCATGGTAGTTGGAGAGATGCGTGATAGGGTCTATATCGCAAGTGAAGAAGCTTCTATCAGGGCAATGGATGATTCAGCCAAAGAGATCTGGGCACCAGCTGGAGGCCAGCCTGTGATCGTAAGAGTAGAGGATGAGAGAGCATGAGTATCGATTTTATATCTCCTGAATTTGATGTAAGCAGAAACGAAAGTCGCTGTATAAAGTGCAGAATCTGTGTAAGGGAATGTGCTAATGGAGTCCATATCTTTGATGAGAAGAGGGGTATCCTGATAAGCGACGAGACTAAGTGTGTTAACTGCCAACGCTGTGTTTCCTTCTGTCCAACGAGAGCTCTGAAGATCATCAAGAACCCCAATGGGTTGAAGAGCAATGCTAACTGGTGTAGTGATTCAGTAAACGAAATCTTCAAGCAATCTTCAAGTGGAGGCGTACTTCTTTCTTCGATGGGAAACCCAAAGAAATATCCTGTCTACTTTGACAGAATATTGATCAACGCATCGCAAGTGACAAACCCTCCTATCGACCCTCTCAGAGAGCCAATGGAGACAAAAGTCTTCCTTGGAAAGAAGTCTGATGTGATAGAGCGCGATAGCGATGGGAAGATCAAATGCTCTACAGAGCCACAGATAGAACTCTCTATGCCCATAATGTTTTCAGCAATGAGCTATGGCTCCATAAGCTACAATGCACATGCTGCACTAGCGCGTGCAGCAACTGAACTTGGCATTCTCTACAACACTGGGGAAGGAGGTCTGCATGAGGATTTCTATGTCTATGGAAAGAACACGATAGTGCAGGTTGCAAGCGGCCGTTTCGGTGTCCATGAGGATTACCTGGAAGCAGGATGTGCGATAGAGATCAAGATGGGACAGGGCGCAAAGCCTGGTATTGGTGGTCACTTACCTGGAGCGAAAATTGTTGGTGACGTTGCAAAGACTCGTATGATTGCTGAAGGTTCTGATGCAATCTCGCCAGCTCCTCACCACGATATCTACTCTATAGAGGATCTTCGTCAGTTAGTGTTCTCATTGAAGGAAGCAACTAACTATAAGAAACCAGTTATTGTCAAGGTTGCTGCTGTGCATAATATTGCTGCAATCGCAAGTGGGATTGCGAGAAGTGGTGCCGATATCATTGCAATCGATGGCTTTAGAGGAGGCACTGGAGCAGCTCCTACTCGCATTCGTGACAATGTGGGAATCCCAATTGAACTTGCAATTGCCTCTGTTGATCAACACTTAAGAAATGAGGGGATAAGAAACAATATTTCCCTTGTCGCAGGCGGTTCTATAAGGAGTTCTGCTGATGTAGTAAAGGCAATTGCTCTTGGTGCCGATGCTGTCTATGTTGCCTCGGCTGCACTGATAGCAATGGGTTGTCATCTTTGCAGGAACTGTCAGAGTGGCAAATGTAACTGGGGAATTGCAACTCAGCGCGCTGAGCTTGTCAGTAGGCTAGATGTCGAAGTTGCCAAGACAAGACTTGTAAACCTGATGACTGCCTGGAGGCATGAAATAATGGAGATGATGGGCGGAATGGGAATCAACTCGATTGAGGCACTCAAGGGAAATCGTCTCATGCTGAGAGGAATTGGCATGACTGAAAAAGAGCTTGAAATACTTGGTATTTCTCATGCGGGTGAATGAGGGGGATGAAATGACTATAGATGCAGCAGATCTAGATTACAGATGTATCAACGAAGAAATTAGAAAAGTAGATGGAAAATGCATTATTACATCCTGTTTGGGGCAGCGCTTCATCGCATCTGGCATGTCGAACATAGATATAGAAATTGAAGGAATTCCTGGTAATGCTCTAGGCTCATACCTCAATGGTGGCACTATCACAGTGCATGGAAATGCTCAGGATGCTGTAGGCGACACTATGAACGATGGCAAGATTGTTGTTCACGGTAATATTGGAGATGCAGCAGGCTATGCTATGCGAGGTGGCAGAATCTACATCAAGGGTGATGCAGGTTATAGAGCAGGTATCCATATGAAAGAATACCAGGAGAAGGTTCCTTTGATGATAATAGGTGGGAGTGCTGGAAGCTTCTTGGGTGAGTATCAGTCTGGCGGGGTGATAATCGTGCTGAATCTGAATAGTAGAAGGCAAAAGAGCGTTGGTTTTTTCCCTTGTACTGGAATGCACGGAGGTAAAGTATTCCTCCGCTCAAGGTGTGAGGATGTAGTGTTTCCACCTCAAGTGATCAGAAGAAGTGCAACAGATGAGGATAGAAATGAATTAAGAAGCTATCTAGAGGAGTACTGTGACCTCTTTTCTCTTGACCTTGAGGAAATTCTTTTTTCAGAATTCACTGTGGTTACTCCAGATAGTAAGAATCCATACAGACGGATGTATGTTGCCAATTGATAAAGGGAGGAGAGATTAGATGAGGTATTCGAAGGAAGAAGTGATCCAGTATGTTCGTGAGGAGGATGTAAAATTCATCCGCCTTGCTTTCTGTGATGTGTTTGGAAGACAGAAAAACATTTCGATAATGCCAGATGAACTTGAGAGAGCCTTTGAATATGGCATCTCTTTCGATGCTTCTGCAGTTCAGGGCTTTGGCGACGAAGCTCACTCAGACCTGATGCTCTTTCCTGATGCCGATACTCTTGTTCCTCTCCCATGGAGACCAGAAAGAGGGCGTGTTGTCCAGATGTTCTCATCAATCCGTCGCCCTGATGGACAAGAGTTCTATGGGGATACTCGAGCACTTTTGAAGAAGGCAGTAGAAGACGCAAAAGATAAGGGGCTCGAGTTTACATTCGGTTCTGAAGAAGAGTTCTATCTCTTCAAGCTCGATGAGTTTGGTTTTCCTACAAAGGTTCCATCTGATAGAGCTGGCTATATGGACATAGCTCCAGATGATAGGGGTGAGAACGTAAGAAGAGAGATCTGCCTCATACTAGAGCAAATGGGTATCCACCCAGAAAGCTCACACCATGAAATGGGGCCGGGCCAGAATGAAATAGATTTCCGCTATGCATCTGCAATCGAGGCAGCTGACAGTGCCATGATCTTCCAGCGAGTTGTCCGAACGGTTGCTTTCAACAACGGACTCTTTGCTGATTTCTCTCCTCGTCCACTTCCTGATTCCCCCGGTAACGGTTTTCATATCAACATGTCAATTTTGCCACTGGATGATGAGAAACTCTTTGAGTATATGATTGCAGGTATCCTTAAGCATGTTAAAGAGATGACAGCATTCCTGAATCCTGTAGAAGACTCATACAGAAGACTTGGTGCTTTCAAGGCTCCACTCTATGTCTCATGGTCAAGGGAAAACAGATCTCCACTTGTGAGAATTCCTGCTGCAAATGGTCCATATAGAAGGGCAGAACTCCGAAGTCCTGATCCGACAGCAAATCCATATCTTTCATTTGCCTTGATGATATGGGCATCCCTTGAAGGAATTGAAGGTAAGTTGCCACTTTCCAAGTCAGCTGACATCAATCTGTTCACAGCTGAAAAAGATGTCCTTTCACAGTATGAGAGACTTCCTGAAAGCTATGAAGAGGCCTGTAGAATTGCATCCTCTAGCAGCTTCATAAAGAAGCATATCCCTCAGGAAATCCTATCCATTTACTGTAACAATTGAGAGGCTGATTGTGTTGACGAACCTTGAAGAGAGAGTCTATAGCGTGCTTGTTGTGTCTGCAGGAGAAAATCTCAATACCGCTCTCTCTACTATCATGTCCAAAAGCCATTATAGTCCTCTGAAGTTTGTTTCTAACATAGCTGAAGCGAAGCGTCAGTGGTGTGAGCGTGACTATGACTTCCTGATCATAAACTCGCCACTTCCTGATGATACTGGTGTCAGATTTGCGATCGATACAGTTGCATCAAGTAGTGCAATTGTTCTCTTCCTTGTACGCTCTGAATTGTCAGAAAGCATGAAAGATAAACTGTTTGGCACAGGAGTCCTCACTCTTGCAAAGCCACTGAATAGAATCTCTGTGATACAAGCACTCGAATGGATGGCAAGTTTCAGGGAGAGACTCAAGAAGATTGAAGTAAAGACACTGTCAATCGAAGACAAGATGAAGGAAATACGTGTCGTGAATAAGGCAAAGTGGCTACTTATTTCTGTGTTGAAGATGGATGAACCGCAGGCTCATCGCTACATAGAAAAACAGGCTATGGATGCTTGTATTTCAAAGAAGGAAGTAGCCGATAGGATAATCAAGACATACTCTTAGAGAGGATTATCTAATCACTTCTGTTCCTTGGGTTTGTGCAATGATGAGAGGATACTGCCTCCTGAAACCTTTACAAGTTCGGTAAGGTAAAGCTGGACCATCTTTCTCTTTTCTGTCTCCATCTGAGACATTTCCTTTATCATTCTGCCTATCTTTGTAAAGCTGTCGTTAGTCAAGTCAGTGAAGTATTCAATACCTGCCTTCTCAAGTACATTGAAGACGGCATCGACAAACTCTTTTCTCTCTTCAAAGGAGATGTTGTTAAGCCAAGTCGAGAATATTGTATCTATCATCTCACTTGATTTTGTCTGTTTTTCCATTGTGACAAGGTTCTTGCCCAACACATTCCAGTAGATAGGTAGGTGCTGCAATATTCCATAGCTTGAACTCTTGACGACGTTGTAATCTTCAACGTGTTCAAGAAGCATGCCTACAATAGATTCTTGAGGAAGGAAGCTGTTTACTTTTTTATATAGTGCGTCATAGTTAGGTGTCTTTTTGATGTCAAAGCAGAATCCAGGGCCATCGAAATTGTAGATTGCTTCAATTTTTTCCTTGCCATCCCTATCTCCCTTCATAGCTGCATAGATAGATAGGTTTCCTCCCTTTGAGTGGCCTACAACATAGATTCTCTCTGCTTTGCTATATCTTGCATTCAAAAATTCAAGAGCAAGCTCCTGAGCTGGGAGAGCTTCGTTGAAACTTAATTTGCAGTCTTCTTTCCAGCCTGCGACTGAAGTATCTGTGCCTCTGAATGCAACGACCTCTACAGATTTAAGAATCTGAAAGGAGACAGCTGCAAACTGGATGCTTTCTTTTGTGTCATATAGTGATTTGAAGGAAGTGACCTTGACATCTTTAAAGCGGGGTGTTTCGATAAGGAATGCTAGCAGACTCTTGGCTGCAGAACTTGCGATGACACCTTTTGTCTTATCATTCTTCTCAAGCTTTTCAAACACACTTTCGTGAAGCTTTGCAATAGATGAAAGTTCCTTACCTTCGATAGCGGAGTAATCGAGTTTTTCAAATTCATAGTATGAAAGCCAGGAAAAGATGAGAGCGTCGACCTCATTGAATGAGTCCTGCTTGAAGGAAAGGTCTCCTCTCCACTTAAGATAGTCATATATATTGTTCATTATTTCTCTCCTTAGTCTGTATGCGAGAAAGATAATATAAAATGAAAACAGTTACAAACATGCAAGTTTTCTCGTGTCTCTAGATGTGGAAAATATTTCAAGTTATCTCTTTCCTGAATCTTTCGCTATTTATCAAACTTCTTTCGATTTCGAAAGACAAGTGCCTTTCTATGTGATATCATTAAAGCACGATAAAGGGGTTTGACTATGGATAATCTGAATCTCGGAATGTTTAAATCGTATGATATTAGAACTAAGAACAACAAGCTTTCAGACGAACTCAGACTAAGGCTCTGCAATGCAGTTGCACTGTACTACAGAGATTGTTTGAATGTAGATTCTGTAGTCATCTGCCGTGATGCCAGACTATATGTCCCCCAGCTGGCAGAGGATATGACTGCCATAATGAGAAAGGCCGGTCTTGATGTCTATCTCAATCCACTTCCTATTTCAACCTGCCAGTTCTATTTCACATGCATGAAATATAAGGATAGCGCAGGGTTGATGCTCACAGCTTCTCATAATCCTGGTGAATATGTGGGAATCAAGTTTGTCTCGAAGCGTCTTTTCCCTCTAGCTATGGATTACGGTCCTGAAGGCGGGATCAGGAAGATAATGCAATACTACATTGAAGATTGCAAAGTGGAGCCATCAAGCAAGAAGGGTAAATGTATAATAATCAACGAGCTACAGAATTATATAGATTATTCGATGCGTCTTGCAGGAGTTCGTGAAGGCTCATTGAAGGGTCTTAAGGTGATGCTTGAATTCCTGAGTGGCTCTGCTGGAGTTGAGGAAGCACTTGCATTTCACAAGGCAGGAGCTGAGATTGAAGTCAGAAATGTAGTGCCAGATGGATTTTTCAGGTCCGGAGACCCAAATCCGATCATCGAAAGCTCTGTAGCTCCAGCAAGGGAAGCTATGAGAAATGGTAATTTCGACATTGGCTTCTGCTTCGATGGTGATGGAGACAGGATGGATTTGATGGATGGTGATGGTATCCAGATCGTCCCAGGTCTCAATATGAGCATAATTATCGACAATATAATGAGTATATATGGTGGAGAAAAGAGAGATTTCTATGCTGATGTAAAGGCAATCCCTATCTCACTTTGTGAAATCGCTCGCCATAATGTGAATGTGCATATCATCCGAAACGGACACTCTTTCATCAAGGCAAAGCTCAGGGAGAACTGTGATAATGGATATTTTGCATCAGAAGAAGAGAGTGCACACTACTATGTAAACCTTCCTTATGATGAAAACCATCCAGAAAATGGTTATGTAGCAGTTGAATCAACACTTTTCTTTGCACTGCTTACTGCACGTAGCTATGTTGAGAATCCAGAAGCATATAAGAGAGCGAGGATGCTTCAGGAATCGATATATAGAGTGCGTGAATGGCCTATTTTGTGTGAAAATGCTCCAGAAAAGATGCCTGAAATCCTCAAAGAGGTTGAAAAACGAATGAGTGAGCTTGGTGCCATTGTCATAGATAGGATGGAGGATGGTTCTGATCTAGATGCAACACTCATGAGGTTCAATCTACCTGAAAAGTTCACACCAGAGACATCACTTGAAGGTAAGACATGGGCTCAGGTTGCCCAGAGAATATCCCGTAGCGAAGATGCAATGGCTCGCTGGGAAGTAGTATCAAATAGCAAGGAGGAATGTGAGCGTCTTAACAATGAAGTTATAAAGATTGTTTCCAGATACGTCGAAGCAGGTTATGCTGTATTTGGAAATGAAGGTTAAAACAGTATGAAAATCAATGAAAGACGCGAAGAGATCATCAGAATCCTTTCCAGTGCAGACTACATAACAGTAGATGAGTTTTCTCGCCAGCTTGGTGTGTCCAAGGTAACAATTCGCTCAGATCTTACGGTCATGGAGCAGAAGGGACTTCTTTTCAGGACACATGGCGGTGCTATGATTCCTGAGCATGGGAATGTCAGAAAGATCTCGAACACAATAAAGGAGTTTGCTGCAGAAAAGGCCCGTATTGCGAAAAAGGCAGCCTCCTTGATCGAAGATGATATGACTGTTCTCGTTGACAGCGGTTCTACCGCAGTCAATATAGTTAAATACTTGTCTGGCAGGAATATAACTATGATCACAAACTCTATTCTTGCCCTAGATCAATCGAGAGATGATCCAAGTATAGAGGTTATCCTCCTTGGAGGTTCTCTCAGAAGAAACTCTATGGGAGTCATTGGACCTATAAGCAATCTCTCCATTTCTCAGATACATGCAGATATTATGTTCCTTGGCGCAAGTGGATATACAAATGACCACATCTACTGCACGAACCTGGTAGAAGGGGAAATCAAGAAGGAGATGATGAAGGTTTCTGACAAGGTTGTCTTTGTCGCAGACTCGTCAAAATATGGAAAGAAGGCCTTCTCTACGGTCTCTGAATGGGAAGATATCGATGTGTTTGTCACAGAAAGAATAGAGAACTCTCTGCTTGATAGATTGACCAACCGCGGTCTTGAGGTGCTTGTTGCGGAGGAAAGCTGATGAGCGTGGGCCTTTCTCTTGTTGGTGTCAAGACAATTTCTGAGCTAGAGAGTATTGCAGACACCTATCCTGAGTGCACGTTCGAGATATCCTACTACAGTACACCAGAGTTTATCGAAAAGGCCCTGCCAATCATCTCAAAGCGAGTCGTTTCGGTGCATTCTCTTGCGCCAAAGCGCGAATTCTTTCCTAATTTAGGATGCAAAAAGGCTTTAGAGTGGTCTAAAAAGGAAATCTTGATCGATGCTCAATATGCAAGTAGCCTTGGCGCTGTGAACATCGTTCTGCATCCTGGATATACAATTGAAGGTCTTGTATATACTGATACTGAAAAGAGAATGCAGCAGGTTGAAAGCTGTGGTCTTGAAGAGTATGCACTTTCGGGATTTCCCAAATTCTGTAATGCTGATTATCTAGAATGCAAACGTTACAAAGAAAGCTTTGAAACAATGGTTGAAAGTGCCCTTTCACTTTCAGCCAAATTAAAAAAGATGGGGATAAATCTCTGTCTTGAGAATCTTCCACCACGCCCAGGATATCTATTTTTCATGCCATCGGAGATGAAGGCTCTTGCAAGAAAAGGAATCGATATGTGCCTCGATATTGGACACATGCAGGTGTGCTCCGCTATCTTCGATTTTGACCTGACAGAAGAAATCTGCTCCGTAATTGAGAGTGGTGGAGTCAGGACAATGCATGTGCACTCAAACCCATCACGCAAGGGGCTATATACTGACTCTCATGAAGATCCTGATCTTTACAACAAGGACCTTGAAAAGATAGTTAGGTGTGCTGTGAGGCATAATGTGAATCTCATAAGTGAAGTTGGCAAAAGTCCTCTGCACAGTGTAGATGTGCTCATGAGCATGTTTTCTCAAACAAAAGGTTGAAACTTTCGTTTTCGAAAAATTTTTTAACTTTTATCTTGTATTAGAACAGTGTCATGTTAAAATTAATTAAAAGGATAAATTCTATAGTAGGAGGATATTTTATGAAAAAGACTTTGTTAGTAGCATTTATTTTGATTCTTGCTATTACAACTGTATTTGCCAGTGGTAAGAAAGAATCAGAAGAGGCTAAAGAACTGGTTATCTATAATGGAGGTTCTGACTCAGAAGGCCAGAAGATGATAGATGCTTTCCAGGCAAAGTATCCTAACATCAAGGTAACACAGGTTCAGGATAAATCTACCAACATCACAACTAGAGTTCTTCAGGGTGAAGAGGCAGATGTTGTAACTTTGATCGCAAAAGAGAACCTCGATGCCATGAAGGGATCTCTTGTTTCATACAAGAGTGCAAACGATGGAAAGTATAGTGCAGATCTTAAAGATGCAGAATACAAATATTATGCAACCTCAATGCCTCTCCAGGTCTTCATGTACAACACAGATCTTCTCAAGGGCAATGATATTCCAAAGTCATGGTTCGATCTTGCATTGCCAAAGTACAAGGGAAAGATCGTTCTTGGTAGCCCATCAACAGGAAGTGGATATGCACAGCTTTACATGATGTACAAGCTCTCTGGTGACAACCTTGATCTCGTAAAGAAAATAATTGCAAATTCAACAGTTTATCTTCCAGACTCAACATCAGGTCCTGCAGGAGTTGAAAGAGGTGAATACGCTATCACGATCACAGGTGAGAAGAATGTTGGACAGGCAATCGCAAAGGGTTCTCCTGTAATGTATCTCTACCCAGATGAAGGTACAGGCCAGAGAATTGAAGGCTGTGCAATTGTAGCAAATGGAAAGAATCAGGAAGCTGCAAAGTTGTTCATGGACTTCATCACAAGCAAGGAAGGCGCAGAGGTTATCCTCTCAATGTCCAGAAGATCCACACATCCTGATGTAGGTGGACCTGCAGGACTTCCAGGACTTACAGATCTCAAGTTCTTCCCATATAACGATGCCGAGGCTTCAAAGATCAAGAAGCAGCTTCAGGCTGAGTTCAACGCACTTATGTAATCTATTTGAGTAGATCAAATTATAGGGCTGCCGCCTGGCAGCCTGTATTTTTCTAAACCTTAGGAACAAAAGGAGGTATGGGTTCCCATGAGTAAGATAGTTAGATATGAGAAGGTAAACAAGATTTATGCCGAAGGTACCAAGAATGCAGTTCATGCGCTTAAGGATGTCTCTTTTTCCATAAATGAAGGAGAGCTCTTCTGCCTCCTTGGTCCATCTGGTTGTGGAAAGACAACTCTACTAAGATCTACAGCAGGTCTTGAGAATATTTCATCTGGAAAGATGTATTATGGAGATGTAGATATTTCTACGATTCCTCCATACAAGAGAAACATTGGAATGGTATTCCAGAGCTTTGCTCTATATCCTCACATGACAATTTTTGAGAACGTTGCTTACGGCCTTAGAGTTCGCAAGGTTCCAAATGATGTAGTTACAAAGAAGGTAACTGAGGTAATGGAGCTAGTTGGTCTTCAGGAAGAGCTCAAGAGAAACCCAAGTCCTACAGCTCTTTCAGGTGGACAGCAGCAGAGAGTTGCGATTGCAAGAGCTCTCGTCTATGACCCAGATGTTCTTTTGCTTGATGAACCTCTTGCCAACCTTGATGCTAAGCTAAGACGCTACATGAGAGCTGAAATCAGGAGAATCCAAAAAGCAACCAATATCACAACTATATTCGTAACACATGACCAGGAAGAGGCCATGGCTGTAGGTGATAGACTTGCAGTCTTCAGAAAGGGTGTAGTCGAGCAGATCGGAACCTCCGATGAGCTTTACAATCAGCCAGCCAATGCCTTTGTTGCAAACTTTATCGGCAAGATGAACTTCTTCAATTCTCATGTTGTTTCAACAAGCGCAAAGAGTGTAGAGGTTGAAATCGATACAACTGGAATCAAGATTGAGATACCAAAGGAACGCACTCACGCTGAAGTAAAGAATGGAGATGAGGTTCTCATCGGCGGCAGACCAGAGCATCTGACTGTCTCAAAGGAGCAGAGCAAGAACTCCATTCCTGGTAAGGTCAGGATCATTCAGCATCTTGGCTCCTTCATCAGATATGAAGTCGAAGTCAAGGGATCTATTTCTCCAGTAACATTTGAAATTGATATGAATAGCCTTCAGAAGGATATTCATGAAGGTGATATGGTAAATGTCTCGTTTGATTCAGAAAGGGTAGCAATGTTCTCACCCAAGGGGAGAGAGATATGAGCAGAAAATACTCGATTACTGAAAATGGAGCTGAGAAGAGCAAGCTGAAGAAGTTCTTGCAGAAGGACTTTTCGCAGTTCATAGTGTTCGCTGTCCCTATGATCTTTCTTGCTATCTTCCTTCTCTATCCTCTAGCTATCACTCTTGTCAGGGCTTTCTGGAGACCAGATAGTTTCAACTTCAAGTTTACAGGCTGGTCACTTGAGGGCTTTGAACAATTCTTCACCACTAAACTGTACCTACGAAGCCTTAGAAACTCGATCGTTCTCAGTGTTTCTGTAACTCTTCTTACTTTGGTCATCGGTGTCCCTATGGGATATTGCGTTGCAAGAGTCAAGATTCCAGGAAAAAAGCTTCTAGTTTCCCTCGGAATATTGCCTATCATCATGCCATCATTCGTTGGTGCATACACCTGGGTTATCCTACTTGGAAACAAGGGTGTTCTGAGAGCTGCGATAAACTGGTTTATAAGTCCATTCGGAATTACGATTCCAAGTATATATGGCATGTTCGGAATGATATTGGCAATGACTCTTACCTATTTCCCATTTGTATTCCAGATGAGCTACGGCGCAGTTTCAAGTGCAAATGCACTCTTGGAAGAGGCTGCTATGCTGATGGGAGCTAAGAGAAGTTACATCATGAGGACCATCACACTGCCACTCATCATTCCATCTTTGGGTGCTGCAGCACTTTTGGTATTTGTAAGAGCAATAGGTAACTTCGGTATCCCTGCAGTCGTCGGTGGAAACAACTATGTACTTCCTACATTGATATCTTTTGCATATCAGGGAGATGGAGATATCAACTTTGCATCTACAATCTCACTTATAAATGTCTTGATTACAGGCCTTGTGCTCTATGTTCAGAAGTATGTCGTTGCAAAGCGTGAGTATGAGACAATTTCAGCAACACATACAGATATCAAGCTACATGAGAGTTTGGGAGCAAGATTGTTTGCTTCTATCTTCTGCCTGATTATCTTGATCTTCTCATTGCTTCCACAGGTGACAATCATAGTAATGTCATTCTTCAGGAACTGGACTGGTCTTCTTCCTGTTGGATTTACTTTTGAGAACTATTTGTCGATTCCAAAGAACTCGAGCAAGGAGATGTTCAATTCCTTCTTCCTTTCTATTTCTGCAACTGTAATGTGTGCTGTATTCGGTTCGATCCTTGCGTATATTGCAGAGAGAAAGAAGCCAAAAGGAGCAGCGCTACTCGATATGTCCATAATGGCTCCATTCATCCTTCCTGGAACAGTTGTATCAATTGCACTTCTATCTGCATTTGGTGCTAACAGTATCTTCAAGATGACTGGAACTTATGCAATTCTCCTTATCTCCTATATGATCAGGAGAACACCTTACGTCTATCGCTCAGTAAGTGCAAACCTTACACAGCTCAATCCATCGCTAGAAGAGGCAAGTACAATAAGTGGAGCAACCTGGTTCTATACCTTCCGTAGAGTAAGTGTTCCTTTGATCATGCCTGCAATCATTTCAGGCTCTGTAATGACACTTACAACACTGCTTCAGGAGTTGAGTACAACAATCTTGCTGTATGGCCCAAAGACTCGTACAGTCCCAATCCAGATCTACAACAAGGTTCTTGAGAACAACCTCGGACAGGCAAGTGCTCTTTCAACTATTCTGTTAATTGTCGTCTTCACGATAATCTATGGCATGAACAGCCGAAAGGGTAGCGATGTATCTTCAGCATTGAAGATGTGAGGAAGAGAAAGATGTCTATAAATATCAATATTTCAAGAACAAGTATTGAAATGGGCTCAAAGGCCGCTTCTTTGATCGCGTCCCTTCTAAGGGATGCTGTCAAGGAAAACGGCTCTGCCCGCATTATCCTTTCAACTGGTCAAAGCCAGTTTGAAATGTTTGATGCTCTTGTTAAGCAGGATGTTCCCTGGAACAAAGTCGAGATGTTCCATCTAGATGAGTATGTAAATCTTCCAATTAGCCATAAAGCATCGTTCAGAAAGTATTTAAATGAACGCTTTGTGAGCAAGGTCGATCTGAAAGCTGCATACTTTGTTGATGGGGAAGGGAATGTGGATGAGAATATTGCTTTCCTTACCAAGAAACTTGGTGAAAGACCTGTCGATGTGGGTGTTATAGGAATTGGTGAAAATGGGCACATTGCTTTCAATGACCCACCTGCAGACTTCGATGCAACTGAAGCCTATAGAGTTGTCAACCTAGATCAGCGATGCAGAATGCAGCAGGTCGGAGAAGGTTGGTTTGAAACTGTTGACGATGTTCCAAAGCAGGCAATTTCAATGCTTCCAGGTCAGATCATGAAATGTAGAAGTATTGTCTCTGTAGTTCCTCATTCTGTTAAGGCTGAGGCTGTATTCAACACAATTACTAAGCCTGTTGATCCTATGGTTCCAGCCACTCTGTTGAAGACTCATTCAAATTGGAATCTCTTCTTGGATGATGCTTCTGCAGCTCTTCTACTTTCAAGATAGTCATGATTACAACAGTTAGAGGCATCGATATTCTAGATGACAAGGCACTTGAGCTTATGCTTGAGGATGGCCTTGTCATCTCTGTCAAGGATATTGCCCCTTCAGATGATCTTCCATTTATCTTGCCAGGTGGCTTGATCGACACCCAAGTAAATGGCTTTCTTGGCTTTGATTACTCAGACCCTGATTTGAAAGAAGAATCTGTTGAGATGATATCTAAATCTCTTTTGAAAGAAGGCATATTTCAACATTTTGCAACTATCGTTACAAGGCCAGAGGAGATAATCCTAAGAAACATCGAAAGAATTCTCAATGCTCGTAATCGTTCTGAACTAGTAGAAAGATGCATTACAGGAATCCATATCGAAGGTAACTTCATAAGTTCTATCGATGGGCCTCGTGGTGCACATGATAGGCGCTTTATCAGAAAAGCAAGTATCGGTGAATTTGATAAATGGTATGAGCACTCAAATGGCCTTCTCAAGTGTATAACAATAGGCGCTGAAGTTGAGGGTGTTGTAGAACTCATAAGGTACGCTGTCTCATGTGGCGTTACAGTCGCTTTGGGACACACTGGTGCATGCAAGAAAGATATAGAGAGAGCTGTAGAGGCAGGCGCAAGTGTATCAACACACCTTGGAAATGGCATTTGGCAGAGTATAGATCGCTTTGAGAATCCTCTCTGGGCTCAGATGAGAAATACAAATCTCACAGCATCTGTCATTGCAGACAAATGCCATGTAACACCAGATCTCCTATGGATAATTTCAAGATGTAAGGAAACTGACAAGACCATCCTGGTTTCAGATCTTGCACCTTGCGCAGGTCTTGAAAAAGGTATACACAAATGGGGCAGTTTGGATGTTGAGATTGTAGATGACCTTTCAGTTCGACTTGCAGGAACCCCATTTCTTGCAGGAGCTGGATCTTGTCTTTTCAATGATGTTTTCAATTACTCTGAGTGTACAGGAGTATCTCTACAGAAGGCCTTCAAGATGGCAACGATAAACCCTGCAAGACAATATAAGCTGGATTTATCACGACTAAAGTTCGAAGTAGGAACAAGAGCTGAGTTTGTAGTATTTGATAACAATGCACATATCAAGTGTATATATGCATAGTGAAAGATTATTTTGAGACAAATAATGGCATGTAATGTAAGAAGTTACATGCCATTATAGTTCTCATTTTTTTTGTATTACTTTTTCTCAAGCATCTCTTTGATACTGCCTAAGGAAGATAGTACACCAGTAGCTTCGTAAGGCATGTATATTATCTTGTTATCCTTACCTGTAACCATCTCTCCAAGAGTTTCTATGTAGCGCATGGTTGCAAGATACTTTGCAGCAGCTTCAGGATCCTTGAATGCATTCTGGACAACTTCGATGGCATGAGCTTCAGCCTTTGCTCTTTCAATCTTGGCCTGTGCTTCACCCTCTGCTTTGAGAATCTGAGAGGTTTTCTCGCCTTCAGCTCTTTCAATTTCTGCTGTCTTCCAACCTTCAGCTTCAAGGATACGTGACTGCTTTGAACCCTCTGCAGTGAGAACTGCAGCTCTCTTATCACGCTCTGCTCTCATCTGCTTTTCCATGGTCTCACGAATCTCTTTAGGTGGGATGATATCCTTGATTTCAACACGATTTACCTTGACGCCCCACTTGTCAGTTGCATCATCAAGCAATCTTGTGAGCTTTGCGTTAATCTTGTCTCTTGATGAAAGGGATTCATCGAGCTCGAGCTCGCCGATTACGTTTCTGAGTGTAGTCTGAGTAAGTTTTTCTATCGCATTTGGAAGATCTGCAATTTCATAGACTGCACACCTTGGGTCTGTAATCTGGAAGTAGAGAAGGGCATCGATACCGATGTTGAC
>JAFVDZ010000065.1 GCA_017478205.1 Spirochaetales bacterium
AGGTTCTGGGCAGCTGAGCCCTCTTGCATCGACCATAATTCACGCCTCCTTTCTTCTCATCTGGATAAAAGCAATTGCAGTAACAACTACAAGGCCAAAGATAACAGCAACATGTCCACGAAGTGTAGAGCCATCGCCACTTGAAGCAAGACCCCAGTTGTGTGCAAAAGCAGCTCCAACAAGCATTCCAAGACAGCTCATTGCACTGTCAGTGTTTCCTTCACCAGATAATATCAGCTGTCTTAGTGGACAACCACCAAGAAGAGCTGCACACAGACCGCAGAGCAGCATACCAAGGAAGTTCCAAAGACCATCTGGGCTAGCAACAGGCTGTCCTGTGAAGCCGAGCTTGAAGTTACCCATGATAAGGTTTCCAACAAGAATTGTAACGAATATTGCAGCAGGACCACAGATCAAAGTGAAATCCTTAAATAGAACTATATCACGAATTCCACCTGCCATACACATTCTGATACTCTGAGCAAGAACACCAACTGTAATACCTGAAAAGAGAGCGAACAGCACTGATGCTCTCATGCTACCAGGTCCCTTCTCACTGAATATGAGAACTGAAGGGAATGCTACAAGAACAAGAAGTAACAAGGCCTGAAGAGCTGGGAATGCAACACCTTCACCAAGTCCCAGATTGTGGCTCTTTCCTAGTGAGAAGCCATTATTCAAGAAGTAGCAACCACAGAGGACACCACAGAAAAAGCCTGCAAAGCCAACAAGTGCGTTGAGGTCTCCACCTGATAAACGAATGATCATTCTAAGAGGACAGCCCAAGAATGCAAGAGCTCCGATCATCATGAAAGCGCCTAAGACAAAGCGAAGCATTGGTGATGAACCACCACGTGGCTTGAATTCACCCCTGATTAGAGAAATCAGGAAGGCTCCTAAGACAAGACCAATTATTTCAGGTCTTGCATACTGAACTACGGCAGCTCTGTGAAGACCAACAGCACCAGCAGTATCACGGATGAAACAGGCGATACAGAATCCCATGTTCTTTGGGTTTCCTAACGCAACAAGTGCAAGTGAAATTGCACCTACGATAACGCCACCAATAAGCAAATTCCTTTTCTCCGATGAAATATTCATCTACAGCTCCTTTATATTTTAATTTAGATAATGGCTACATACATGATGGAACGCCACTGATTTCACATGCAAATACTTTTTCAAAATAACTTGCTTAGGTTATCTCTGAATGCCTCTTCTGTGCACTTCTTCACTTCCATTTCAAAGCTCAGGTATGAAGCAAAGAACTCTTGTCCTCTTTGGGTAAGTAAAGTCCTACCTCCACTGTGTCCACCCTGCTTCCTTTCAACGACAGGAAAACCTGCTTCGCTTTCAAACGTGTTCAAAAGCGACCATGCTTTTGAAAATGATAGTCTCATAAGACTTGCAGAAGTGCTGACCCTGTGAGTCTTATCTATCAAAAACAGTAGTAATTTGAGTCTTGGGTCGAAGAATACAAGCTCCCTCTGGATCGAAAGAGGAACATATGGGGAGACAAGATACCCTGATCGAGAATTGTAGAACTTCTCAAGATCTTCCTTCCTGTGTGTCGAAAGAAGGATTCCAGGGTCATCAACTTCTATTTCCTTCACCATCCCCTTTTCCATTATCGCACCCTTAAGTCCATCTGGTCCCTTATATGATGTAAGAGAGTCGATCAACGAAGATGGAATCAAAACAGGATGTCCACACTTACCACCAAAAGAAGGGAGTGCTACATTTCCATCAGAATTATCTATAAGCATCCTTACAGTTTCTGATGAGAACATTGGCGTGTTTACAGGTGTGCATAGAACATTTTCATTTGTCAGCTTGAAAAACTCCATGCCAAGTGTAAAGGCACTAAAGAGCTGTGAATCCTCTGGATTTGGATGCTTCAGAAACACAACCCCATACTTCTGCAATCGATACTGAAGTTCCTTATCAAGATCGGAAGTGACAACAGCAATAGGGAAAACACCTGCATCCTGCAAGGTAATTATAATCCTTTCGACAATCGAAATGGCTCCAACCTTGTACATTGGATGTGCTCTTTTGATGTTTGATGCAGCAATTATTCCGGCTGTCGATGATAGTTTCATAAAATTAGGATAGGACAATATAGAAGTGTTTCTCAAGAATAAGTTGAATTTTTAATGTCCACTCGCGATACTTAAATCATGACAAGACGGATATATCTGGACAATTCGAGTACCTCCTGGCCAAAGGCACCTGGCATTGGAGATGCCATGAAGGCCTTCCTCGAAGAGAATGGCAGCAACATCAATAGAGGCACATATCAGGAAGCCTACAGCGTCATGGAAAACATTCTCGAGACCAGAGAAAAACTTGCATCCCTCTTCAAGACAAACTATAGCGAGAATATCGTTTTCACGATGAATGTCACGCAGGCGATAAATTTTATTATCAAAGGATACTTCACAAAAGAAGATCATGTGATCGTATCATCATTAGAGCACAATGCTGTAATGAGGCCTCTTGTGCAATGTGGCATTCCTTTCTCGCGAATTCCTGCAGATAATGATGGAAACATGGACATTTCAGCTGTTCCTTCTCTTATAACAGAAAGGACTAAAGCCATAATCGTCACAGGAATAAGCAATGTCTGTGGAGTTATACATCCACTTGAAGCACTTTCTCATATAGCGAAGAAGAACAAACTCCTTTTCATTGTAGATGGAGCTCAAGCGCTTCCATATTTCCCAATCACTCTCGAGATAGCAGATGCAATCCTATTTACTGGCCACAAGGGCTTCTTGGGTCCACAGGGTGTTGGAGGAATGGCGATAACACCATACCTTGCAGAGAACATCGATCCATTGATCAGTGGAGGAACTGGTACGATGAGTGACAGTGAAGAGATTCCTCCCTATATGCCTGATAGGTTTGAAGCAGGCACACAGAACCTTCCAGGTCTCATTGGTTTTTCCCATGCTCTTTCTTTCACTCTTGAACACAGAGAAGAGTTGAAGAAGAACGAACTTGAAAAGACATCAAGACTCATAGAAGGACTGAAGAGACTTGGCAAAATCAGGATTGTCGGTCCTGCTTCCATGCAAAATCGTGGTGCTGTCGTCTCTGTAGATATAAAAGAAGGCGACAATGCAATTGTTGCTGACATACTCTCAAGGGAATATGGAGTTGAAACTAGAGTTGGTCTTCATTGTGCGCCCAATGCACATAAGACTCTAGGAACATTTCCCCATGGAACTATCCGCTTCTCACCTGGTGTCTTCACGAGCGATGAGGATATCGATATTGCACTTACAGCACTTGAAGAGATAATCAAGTAGCAGTCAAAGTCCACAAGCCTTTCTGTAAAGA
The DNA here is from genome assembly GCA_017478205.1 of Spirochaetales bacterium. GTDB lineage: Bacteria > Spirochaetota > Spirochaetia > Sphaerochaetales > Sphaerochaetaceae > Bullifex. Next base: position 3,346 of record JAFVDZ010000065.1, read on the forward strand.
GAGAAGCGGTATATATCCTCAAAGAGTTCAAAGGGCTTCATATCCAGCTTTTCAGCAACATCTACAATCGTCGAGTAGTAGATATCTGAGTGTCCGTCATCCTTGTTTCTGAAGATACTCTCGAAGCGGATCGTTCTATCCTCTGGGTAATACTTCATTATGTAGTCATAGACATCCATCCTGCAAATTCCAGCAGCGATGAATTCATGGTTTCCTTCAGGTAGACACATAAGATCATAGCCTTCATATTCAGCCATAAACGAGAAAAGGTCATAGACTGAACACTTCATCGCACTAAGGAGCATTCCAAGTGTCTTCATAGTAGGATTCCAGAACTCAAGTTTCCTGAATTTATAGAAGTATGAGTTGCTCAACCCCGCCTTTTTGATCATTACTTTCATGCTGTTTCCTCTCGATGATGCAAGAAGACAGAACATCTCTCTAAAGGATCTTAGCTCATCATCTATGTAAGACATATCGCTTTTCGATCCTTATATCGTCACATTCGCCTAGCTCGAAGGCGTCACTTTTTTCACTATCGAACATAAAGCCCAATGAAGAGAGAGCATCCTTTACAGTTTTGTAGCTACACGCTCTCTGTGTGGCAAGATCATCATTGTCAATTTCAGAATCTAGATAGTGACCATAGTACACATGTCGGAATGTATTACCATTATCAAGAACCAATGTGAAGGTATAAGTTGAGTACAGTTCGTTGGAGTAGACTTCACTTTTAATTAGTACTCTCTGTGCAAAGGAGCACTCATTCGCAATCGTTTCATACGCCGACATTTTTCTGTTTCCCCATTAAAGAAAAAGCATTAGTTTAACTCTTACTATGGTTATAGTCTAAACACCTTGATGTTCGAAGTTCAAGTTGTCGCAAACTTATAACACAACCGACAAATTAGATTTCATCTGTCCATTAAATTGGTTAAAAACCCCCATTATCTGCAGAAATATGCACTTTTTATAGAAATTACAAAAATGTGATTGCATAATTTTTCATAATTCATTTCAGAAAAATTTTCAAAAAAAGTTTATACATCCTACATACCTTCAAACATAACTTATATCTTTTTGTAACAATATATGTAATCATACCGATTTAGGATTGTTATTATCAATTTGTATTTAAAGTTATGATATAAGTTAATAAAGAGTAAAAAAAAAGGGAAGCCGTTAGACTTCCCAAAACAAACATTGAATTATATTTAAACCTATTTTTCGAATGGAAACTTGTAATCAAGACCACATTCATCGCGAAGAGCAATGAACTCCTTCTGAATTGCCTCTCCGACAGGAACACCTTTGTCCTGCCTATCGAGCCAAGATAGATATTCCTTCTCACCTGCAGTATAGATTCTTTCAGCGCCAGGTGCTTTAGCAGAATTTCTAAGGCCTCTACAGATTCCACCAGCAGTCTTTCTAAATGTATCGAGCCCCATAAAGAATTCAGGATTGATGACAAAGAAGAAGTGTCCGAGACGATACATCTGATTGTTGCCTTCACTATCCTTTCCATTGAGATCTTTCATGTAGGGACCGCCAGATAATGCAGCTGAGAGGATTTCAACAGCAGTTGTGAATCCATATCCCTTATAGCCACCAGTTGCCTCTCCAAGTCCACCAAGAGGTAGCAATGCTGCCTGACCTGCTCTCATATCCTTTAAAATCTTTGCAGAGTCTGTCATTGTCTCGCCTTCTCTGTTAACTACAAGGCCTGCTGGAGTTGGCTTATTCTGTCTTTCATAGAACTCGATCTTGCCATTCTGGATTGTAGAGGTTGCACAGTCGAAATTGAATGGGAACTCTTCATCTGTGGGCATTGTGAATGTCATCGGGTTTGTACCCATCATTGGCTCGACACCAAAGGTTGGAGCAACTGATGGACGAGCATTTGTGCCAGAGATGCCGATCATACCAGCCTTCTCTGCCATCGTGGTCCAGTAGCCTGCAATACCATAGTGGGTCGAGTTGAAGATTGTACCACCTGCCAGACCATATACCTTTGCCTTTTCAATGAGCATGTTCATCATCTTGTAGGCCGCTACCATACCCATACCATTGTGGGCATCGATAACAACAGTGGTACAAGTTTCCTTGACAACCTGTGCATTGGTTACAGGAAGCAGTGTTCCATTCTTGATTCTATCAAGGTATATTGGCTTGAAACGGTTGCAGCCATGGCTTTCGATACCACGTCTATCAGACTCAAGCAGAACATCTGCACAGATTCTAGCATCCTGGCGAGGTACGCCATACTTTTCAAATACATCGACCATGAAGTCATTAGCAAGTTTCCAAGGAAGATATGGTCTTGTCTCAACACTATTGTCCATTGAACATCTCCATCAATTAATTACTGAAAGAATAATAAACCAGTTTTCTATAATTTGATAGCCAAAGAAATCGTCTCAACATCTAGTGAGACTGAAAGCCATTTACATCCTCTTTCATTATTTTCTATTACCACCTAGAATACCAGTATGGGTATGAAGCTGAAACTTAACCGCGACAGGGCCTTCTATGTGATGGTCCTTTCTATTGCTCTTCCAATTGCCATCCAGAATGGATTTACCAATTTTGTAAACCTCCTTGATAACATCATGGTAGGTCGCCTTGGCACAGAGGCAATGAGTGGTGTTTCCATTGCAAACCAGATCATCTTCATATTCAACATCGCAATCTTTGGCAGTGTGTCAGGTGCAGGAATATTCACATCTCAATATGTAGGAAAGGAAGACTGGGAAGGTGTAAAGGATACAGTTCGATACAAAATTCTCTCAGGTGCCCTCATCACATTCCTATTCTCGCTTCTATGTATCTACAAGATGGACTTCCTGATCGGCATCTTCCTCAGCGGAGCAAGTGATGGCGGCAATATCGAAAATGCACTACTAGAGGGGAAAAGCTATCTGAATCTCATGCTTCCTGGCTTTCCTGCATTCATGCTAAGCCAGGTATATGCCTCCACATCACGAGAAAATGGCGAAGCCGTTATACCAATGAAGGCAGGCATTGCCGCAATCATAACAAACCTAGTTCTAAACTACCTTCTGATATTCGGGCACTTTGGCATGCCAAGGCTGGATGTAAAAGGTGCTGCTATAGCAACAACTATCAGCCGATATGTAGAAGCAGCAATTGTCATCATCTGGACACATAGGAAGAAGGAATTCACAAAAGGACTCTATAAAAAGTTGACTCTACCTGCAGTTCTTGCGATCAGGATTACAAGAGCAGCAATTCCTCTGATAATGAACGAAACATTGTGGGCAACAGGAATGACATTCCTCGTCCAGTGCTATTCAACAAGAGGCCTCAACGCAGTTGCGGGCTATAATATCTTCAGTACTCTCTTGAACGTATTCAATGTATCTCTTCTTGCTATCGGAAACTCAGTTGGGATAATTATTGGAAGACTACTCGGCGCTGGAAAGTTCGAGGAAGCAAAGAAAACAGATACGAAGATGATAATATTTGCAATTCTCGTAGGAGTCGCACTGGGAATCATCATGCTATCCCTTTCCTACATCTTCCCGCTTCTTTACAACACAAATGAAAATGCAAAGAGAATTGCAACACACCTAATCATTGCTCAGGCCTTCTTCCTTCCACTCTTTGCACTCAAGAACTCAGCCTATTTTACACTCCGCTCTGGAGGTCAGATCTGGATCACAATACTGTTTGACAGTCTTTTTCTCTGGCTATGCTCTGTACCGATCGCATTTTCAGTCAGCAGGTTCACAAGCCTCAGCGTTGTCTGGATCTTTGTAGCTGTCGAGATGGGAGACTTCATCAAATGTGCATTTGGGCTGTATCTGATAAAGAAAGGTGTCTGGATCAGAAGAATTGCCTAAAATGCACTAAATTCTAGTGAGAGCAAGGCAAAACAAGCAAAGCAATTCTTTTTTCACTTAACTCGTGCTATGGATTTGATTTGTTTTCCACAAAAGGACTACAATTGAAGTATGCCAAAGCTTTTCAGGATTACAATTGCACAACCGTACAAGCATAGGGCAACAGCCTATGTCTACTTCTTTCTAAGGATGCTTGTCATCCCAATCATCATAAGATCTATATTCAGAGCAGATTTCGAAAGTCTCTTTCTGTGCATCCTTACTTTGATACTCTTTTTGCTTCCAAGTGTTCTTTCAAAGAGTCTCAAGGTCGACTTTCCAACAGTATTGGAAATAATAATTCTGCTCTTCATCTTTGCAGCGGAAATATTGGGAGAGTTGAATAGCTTCTATGTCAGGATTCCCCATTGGGATACTATGCTACATACAATGAATGGCTTTCTATGTGCAGGAGTCGGTTTTGCTCTAGTAGATCTCCTGAACAGAGATGAGCACTTCTCTTTAAAACTTGCTCCTGGATACATTGCTCTTGTTGCTTTCTGCTTTTCTATGACAATTGGAGTCTGTTGGGAGTTCTTCGAGTATTCGATGGACAGATACTTTGGCTATGACATGCAAAAAGATTCCATCGTGAGAACAATCCACACAGTTGAGATGGACAAGACAAAATCAAACAAAGTAATAACGATCAAGGATATTGAGGATGTAATCATAGTCCACAGCGATGGAAGTGAAAAATCTCTTGGCCTTGGTGACTACCTCGATGTCGGCCTAAATGACACGATGAAGGATCTCTTCGTCAACTTCATAGGCGCAGTACTCTTTTCTGCATTCGGCTATATCTATGTAAAGAGCAAGGGAAAAGGAATCGCTGCACTCTTCATTCCAACGGTGCAACAAGAAGATGAAAATCAATAGAATCCATTTTGTTTGCATCCCTTAATAAGTCAATTGGCAGAAAGCTTAATCAGCACAGTAGGTACTCAAACTGTGTATCAGAGATTGTCAGTTCCACTAAAACTGCATTCCATCATGAGAATATATCCACTGTAATTACCAAGTTCTTTCATTTTGTTATTAGGGAACTTTATTGACTACATCAAGTCATTTTGTTCCCTAATTATCACCAATTCAGAGAACATATAGAATATTCCCTACATCAGGGTGCTATCCTTGTACATCTTTAGTACAAACCAGCGTGCCTTTACCTTACACTTAAAGTCCCTACAAAGTGGTAGCTGCACTTTTTTCTCATCATAGATCTAGGATTCTTGAAAACAGTACAAATCTATCGTCTTAGATTCTCCTTCCTTTACATGTAAGTCTTGATTCCAAAGGAAATTCAGTTACTGTCATCTATGATCCAAGATAATCGTTCAGACAAAAAGAAATCCTTCCAGTAGTTTCAGATACCAGAAGGATTTTTGTCTATGAGACGACAGAGTGAAAAGTAATCAGTGGTGACAGCTTGAGCAGTTACCTGTGCAGATAGAACCCTCTCCACCACACTCAACTACCATATCATTCTGCTCCAATGTGCCAGCAAGGTAATCTCTTATGGCCTTGTCAGCCTTTCCCTGCACCCCTCCAATTATTTCGATCTGCCTTAGAGCAACATCTACCATGGATTCAGGGTCAAGATTTCCACACATAAGTGCTTCAATCCCAAGATCCGCAAGAACATTCGCCTTATTTCCCTCTTCTATCGTTATATCCTCTACAGAGAGGATTTCTTCCTCCTCTGTATCATACAGGCGGAAAAATATGGCCTGTGAAAAACGCTGGTATACATAACCATCAGTAGTTACTGGTACTGCAATTCTCATTTTTCTATTTCCTTCTCAAGATAGACAGATAATGCCTTCACATCCCCTCTGAAAAGAAATGCATGAATGCCTTGTCTCATTGCAGAAGCGACATTTAGCATATTGTCATCGATGAAGATAGTTTCTTCTGCACTGAGAGAGAACTTCTTCAATAGATATTGATATATCTCTCGCTGTGGTTTGACAAGATGGATATCTCCACTTACTACCTTGTCAAGGAAGTATTCACTTGAAGGAATGCGTGAAAAGTACTCATGCAAGCGACTTGAAGCATTTGAAAGGAGGTATATATCAAGGCCCTTCTCATGACACCATCTGACAACTTCAGCCATCCCCGCAATTGGAACAATTGGTTCATCCCAATGCTTCACTAGCTTGTTTGCTAGAAGGTGATACTTTTTATCAAGGTTAGGGAGCACATACTCAGAAAGGTATTCATCTTCACTCTTGTCTCCCCAGTCAAGAAAGCACCACTCTGCTCGTGTAAAGATTATGTTTCTCAATCTTTCACGCTCTGATTTATCCGTAATCCCTTCACGAAGCAGGAAGAGATCTGGATTGAAATCAATGAGTACACCACCCATATCAAAGACAACGTTCTTTATCATTTTTCAATAGTATCGCACTGGATAAATAAAATCCAAACTATTTAAGACTCGTTCGTATTTGTTTTATTGGAAAAAAGGAATAATATAACATCGATTTTATCATCTTGGAGGGTGTAA
>JAFVDZ010000066.1 GCA_017478205.1 Spirochaetales bacterium
CAGTGATGGTTGGACGGTTGACTTCCCGTATTTTTAACGGATATCGGGAGGTTTTACTTCCCGATGAGTCGAAAGATCAATCAGGGAGGTGATTGCAATGAGCGATTATGAATTATTGTCTCTAATACTTATGATATTAGCAATAATAATAGCTGCTTCAAAAAAGTAAACCGCCCAATGACTCTGCATAGTCTAGGCGGTTTTCGCTTATTATTGTGAAGTCACCGTCCAACGGCAGTGCTTTTCTAGTTAAAATATCACGCATCATTTCTGGATTGTCAAGGGTCTTATGATAATTAGTCATTAACACTCCATACAAATTGAATCAACGTCATATTCTTTCCTTCAATGATGAAATGAATTCAACTTTAAGTTGAATGAAAAAATGTGCCAGATGAGTCATATTAAAAAGTGGCATTGCCAGTGATGGTTGGACGGTTGACTTCCCGTATTTTTAATAGATATCGGGAGGTTTTACTTCCCGATGAGTCGAAAGATCAATCAGGGAGGTGATTACAATGAGCGATTATGAATTATTGTCTTTAGTACTTATGCTATTAGCAATAATAATAGCTGCTTCAAAAAAAACCGCCCAATGACTCCGCAATAGTCTAGGCGGCTTATCGCTTTTACTAGATGAAGTCACCGTCCAACGGCAGTGCCTTTCTAGTTAAAATATCACGCATCATTTCTGGATTGTCAAGGGTCTTAAGATAATTTCATTACCACTCCAGACAAATTGAATCAACGCCATATTCTTTCCTTCCATTGATGAAATGAATTCAATTTTAAGTTGAAATAAAAAACATGCCAGATGAGTCATATTTAAAAGTGGCATTGCCAGTGATGGTTGGACGGTTGACTTCCCATTTTTCTAACAGATATCGGGAGGTTTTACTTCCCGATGAGTCGAAAGATTGGTTAGGGAGGTGATTACAATGAGCGATTATGAATTATTGTCTCTAATACTTATGATATTAGCAATAATAATAGCTGCTTCAAAAAAGCAAACCGCCCAATGACTCCGAATAGTCTAGGCGGTTTATCGCAAACTATAATATGAAGTCACCGTCCAACGGCAGTGCCTTCCATAGCTAAAATATCACGCATCAATGACGAATTGTCAATAACAAGATTCAGCACTTTGGAATTCTGGCAGCACTAAAACAAACCTCTCACCAATTGGCAAGAGGTCTTGATCATTAGTTATTGTTCTCAGCTTCTTCTTTGAGCTCTCTAGAGCTCTTCTTCTTGGCATGAGTTCTGAGATAATCCAGTGATTTCTGGAATTCCTTGATGAATTCACCAATATCTTCCTGATATACAAGTACAGACTGTCTCAGGAATGTTCCATTATCAGTTGGCTTGCTCTCTACAATATTAAGATAGAGATCACCATAAAGATTTTCCTTGACGTTGAAGAAATAGGTTCTGTCGTTCCTAACGAGTTTTGAAGAGAAAACTTCACCACGCTGTCCCATAAAAGGCACCTCCGCATTTATTAATTACATCTATATTGTTACTCAAAGCACGCCAAATTACAATATCTATGCATATAGCGAACACAACAAAAGAAGAGATATAAAAATTTTTCTCTACCCTAATTGACTAATTATCAATTTAAGTTGAATATATGTTTTGTTAATTGCGTCTGTTGTATAATGGCTATTACCTCAGCCTTCCAAGCTGAAGATGCGGGTTCGATTCCCGTCGGACGCTAAGATGGGTTCCAAGATTCTTGGAACCTTTTTCTTTTTATGTCTTTCTTGTATATTCACAAACATGAACTACATTAGAGATAAATATGCACACTTCATCCTTGAAAGGATGCTCAGGCTCGAAAAGGGAGAGAAACTGACAATTAACGCCAATGAGGAAACATTCTCATTTGCAAAGGAACTTTCTCACCTGGCAAGTGAAATTACAGGGGTTACCTCTACCCTAGTATATATAGTCGATGGCAAAGTTGAATCTGTTGATGAAATCGATCCACCATATCAAGCAAAGGAAAGTAGCAAGGTTGTTATGCTTCACCTTGCTTCCTTTCCAGAATGCAACTATGACAGCAAGATGGAGCTAGGAGCAAAGGAGCTTCAGGAATTCAGACTTCTTTCAGACCCTATCGTTCTTGACAGAAGAATATCTGTCCCTTGGGCAACAGCCTATGTTCCATCCCCTTATTGGGCTGAATTCATATATGGAAGCGGAGAAACTGTCGATAGACTCTGGATGGATATAGCTGAGCTCTATGATCTTGATGAAGAGAGCACAGATCTTACGATAAGCCAGGAGAAAGTTCTCAGAAAGCGTATCAACAACCTTGAGTCCCTTGGTATCTCATCACTTCACCTCAAATCGTCAAGCTGCGATCTATATCTTCCTCTCGCAAGAGGCACAGCATTCCAGAGCACAGCTGCAAGACTTAAGGACGGAAGATTCTTCTACCCTTCCTACCCTTGTGAGGATGTATTCATCCCTGTAGATATGAAAAGAGCAAGTGGTCATTTCACAACCACAAGAAGATTCCGACTCTTCGATCGTTTCTTTGAAAACGCCTCAATCACATTAGAGGATGGCAGAATTACAGGTTTCTCTCTTGAAGATGGGAATGATGAAATCAACAGCTTCTTGAGAACAGACTCAAAGAGTGCCCAGGCAGGAGAAATAATTCTCTGTGACCACATGACTCACGTATCCAGAAAGGATCTGTGCCTTGGAATCCCTATCCTTGATAGGATGAGGACAACTACAATTGTCCTTGGTGGTGTAACACCTGAAGCAATTACTGAGGAAGATGAAGAAAAGCTGGAAGGAAATGGAATCAATACAAGTTTTACTCGTCTTGAGCTTCCAATCGGTTCTGATGAAATGATGGTAACTGCACTTCTTGAGAACGGAGAAGAGGTTACGATTATCCAGGATGGATGTTTCACCGAAGACTTCTAATTGAAAATAGGCAGGAAATTCCTGCCTATTTCATTATCACGCATAAATATCGATCAAAGAGCTACTTTCTTGACCTTACCTTCATATGCCTTCATTCTGATTTCATCTACGCTCTCATCAGATAGATAAGACTCGAAAGTAGTCATTCTATCGATGATTCCACCAGGGATGAACTCAATGATTCTATTTGCAAGAGATTCAACGAACTGATGGTCATGGCTATTGAATAGCAGAGTGCCATTGAAGTTGATAAGGCCATCGTTAAGTGCCTGTATAGATTCAAGGTCAAGATGGCTAGTTGGCTCATCGAAGATCATACAGTTAGCACTTTCAAGCATCATCTTGGAAAGAACAACTCTTACCTTTTCACCACCAGAGAGGACCTTACAATCCTTGAGTGCTTCATCCCCAGTGAAGAGCATTCTACCAAGGAAGGATCTTACGAATGTATCATCATCCTCAGTTGAATACTGCTGCAGGAATTCAGCAATGCTCAAATCATTGTTGAACATCTTAGAATTGTCCTTAGGGAAGTAACTGAGAGAAGTTGTTACACCCCAGTTGTATGAGCCTTCATCTGGCTCCATCTCACCTGAGATGATCTGGAAAAGAACAGTCTTTGCATAGTGGTTAGGACCAACGAAAGCAACCTTGTCACCAGGATTGATCGTCAAGTTGAGCTTATCGAGAACCTTCTCACCATCGATAGTCTTTGAAAGATCCTTGATCTCAAGACAGATCTTGCCAATTTCGCGGTTTGGCTTGAAGGCAACATATGGGAACCTTCTTGAAGAAGGCTTGATATCATCGAGAGTGAGCTTGTCGATGAGCTTCTTTCTACTTGTTGCCTGCTTAGCCTTAGCGACATTGGAGCTAAAGCGCTGGATGAACTCCTTGAGTTCAGCAATCTTGTCCTCTCTTCTCTTCTTCTCATCCTTCAGTTGCTTTGCAGCAAGCTGAGATGACATATACCAGAAATCATAGTTACCAACATAGAGCTGGATCTTGCCATAGTCGATATCACAGACATGAGTACAGACTGTGTTCAAGAAATGTCTATCATGGCTGACTACGATGACTGTGTTGTTGAAGGATGCAAGGAAGTCCTCAAGCCAATGAACAGATTCAAGGTCCAAGTGGTTTGTAGGTTCGTCGAGCAGAAGGATATCAGGATTTCCAAAGAGAGCCTGAGCAAGAAGTACACGTACCTTCAGATTATCTTCGATCTCGCTCATCTTCTTCTCGTGGAACTTGGTAGGAATTCCTAGACCATCGAGCATCTGGGCTGCTTCACTTTCAGCTTCCCAGCCACCCATCTCTGCAAATTCACTTTCAAGCTCAGCTGCTCTGATGCCATCTTCTTCACTGAAATTTTCCTTGTTGTAGATCTCATCGCGCTCCTTCATTACATCATAGAGCTTCTCATAACCCATTATTACAGTGTCGATGACTCTGAATTCATTGAATGCGAAGTGATCCTGTCTGAGTGTTGTAAGTCTCTCACCAGGTGTTACGATAATTTCACCAGTATCTGGTTCAATTTCACCTGAGAGAATCTTCAAGAAGGTAGACTTACCTGCACCATTGGCACCGATGATACCATAACAGTTACCAGGAGTGAATTTGATGTTGACTTCTTTGAACAGTACCTGAGTTCCATAGGAAAGAGATATGTTGCTGGCTGTAATCATTACTTTAAAACCTCAATAATTATTTATCCTCGCGAAGTATACATAAATTTTGATTAAGGTGGAAGAGGTCCAAGGATAATCAAGGTGGCACGAGGGCAAAAAAAAAGGACCGCTAAACAGTCCTCTTTAGTTCCTAGGGGAATCGAACCCCTATTTAGAGACTGAGAATCTCCCGTCCTAACCGTTAGACGAAGGAACCATTCTACTGGGATGGAGGGATTCGAACCCCCAAAGGCAGAACCAGAATCTGCAGTGTTACCATTACACCACATCCCAATCAACGTTGTATAACTTACAGTAAAGGATTCTTTTAGTCAACATGAAAATCATTATTTTTGAGAAAAATTGAACCCTATATACTGCCGCATCAAACATCATGGATAACTTTTCTTGAATGCCTGAACTCTAGCAGATGCATTCAAAAGCTCGTTATCTCTAGCTCCATCAGCAAGATATCTATAACCAAGGCCTGCAATCATTGTACCATTATCAGTACAGAGCTTCAAAGATGGGAATGTAACTGTATATCCCCCCTTCTCAAGTTCCTTTAGTTCACTTCTCAAAAGACTGTTGGCCGCAACACCGCCACCTGCAGAAACTCTCTTGAGTCCCGTATCCTTAAGCGCAAGCTTGACTCTCTTCATCAAAATTCCAACAGCTGCTCTCTGGAAAGATGCTGCAATATTTTCCTTTGTTGCCTCAGCATTGCCATTTCTGAACTTATCTAGCTGGTTGATGACACCAGTCTTCAAGCCAGAGTAGCTCATATCATATGGATGCTCGCCTCTATCAAGTGTAGGACCTGGGAATAGGAATGCCATATCATCTCCACTCTTAGAAAGCCTGTCGATGACAACACCACATGGATATCCAAGATCATAGAACTTTGCAACCTTATCAAATGCTTCACCGATAGCATCATCGATTGTAGTACCAAGGACATCTACGTCATCATAGCCATTGACACGGCAAATTACAGTGTGTCCTCCACTGACAAGTACACCAAGATATGGATACTCAAGCGGATTTTCGATCTGAGACGCATATAGGTGTGCCCTGATGTGGTCGATACCGATCAGAGGAATATCCAAAGCAGATGCAAAGGCCTTTGCAAAGTTTACACCAACAAGCAAAGACCCAAGTAGACCAGGTCTGTTTGTAACAGCAACTGCATCTATATCCTTCTTCTCGAGTCCTGCTTGCATAATTGCAGCAGATACAACCTGTCCAATCCACTCTGTATGCAGACGTGAAGCAAGTTCAGGGACTACGCCCTGATATGGCTTGTGCAGCTCGATCTGAGTTGCAATTACATTACTAAGTATCTCATGACCATCTCTGACGACTGCTGCTGAGCATTCATCACAGCTGGTCTCAATTCCCAATACATTCATTATGATTCAAAATCCTCTTGCTCTATGATTTCATCACCAGGGAATGCGTCAAGCAACAGATCATTCGCCGCTTGATCGGCGTATGACATGAAGATGGCAACATCCTTCTGAATACTTTCACCAACAAGTACAGTAGGATTGTTCTTCGTCTTTTCAACATGAATGTAGGCAATATCCTTTGAAATTGATGGCCCAATGATTACTGGAGTCTGATCTCCCATGGCTCACCTCCTATCCTACATAAAATAACTATACAGCCTACCAAAGGCAAGGTGAATAATATTTTATAACATACAGCTGAAAGTGGGATTCGAACCCACGACCTGCTCATTACGAGTGAGCTGCTCTACCCCTGAGCCATTTCAGCAATACATCAAAAATAGGCTATCGGACTAAAAAGAGCAAGTACTATTTTCCAGCTATCTTCAGCTCTTTTATAAGCAATGATGGAGATCCACACCTTGAAGAAGAGAGAGAAACCTCAAATTCAAGATCATCAGCAACTGCTATGATGTTTTCAAGAAGCTCATAGAAGTTGCCTGCAATTGTGAATCCCTTTACTGCATGAGTCCTTCTACCCTCTTCTATCATAAAGCCAGATGATTCAAAAGAGAACTCTCCACTTATTGAATTTGCTCCTGCATGAAGACCCTTGATGTTATCAACCAATATTCCATCTCCACAGCTTTCAATCATTCTTTCAATAGGAGTCTCACCTCTCTGGATATAGAATGTATAAGGTAAAGTCTGGCTTCTACCTGCACCCCTTCTTCCGTTACCTGTGCTTTCCTTATTGCACTTGAGTGCCCACTCATTGTTATAGAGCAAAGTTTTCAGCACACCGTTTTCTATGACACTCTTTTCTCTTGTTGCCTGTCCATCTCCATCAAATGTGCGCTGGAAACTGTAGCCTGGATACAGTGGGTCATCGATCAATGTAAGAGGAGAAGATGCAACAACCTCTCCTTCCATATCTTTCAATTTTGCAAGTCCCAATTCATTTGCTTTACCTGTGAATATCCCCTTGTATGCAGAAAGGAGAGATGAAACAGCTCTAGGTGAAAGAATTACTTTGTAAACACCACTATCGACCTTCCTTGCTCCAAGTTGATCTGTGCAAATGGAAGATAGTTTATTGTAATCGATCAAATCAAAGTCAGAATCAAAGCTCTTGTATGCTGTTACCACATCATCTCCATCCTCTGCCTTGATGCTGAATGTAAGAGCATTGCCACTTGATTCATTTTTGAGCTTGAGACCATGACTATTGGCCATTCTCGATTCATTTTTAACTGAATCGAAGAAGACTTTGGATGTATCTGAAATCCTCTTGTCACTTTCAAGAAGGTATGAAAGTGAATCAAGGGAAAGGAGCCTTGCTTCAGTCGCTGTATAATTCTTTACGCTGTATGGCTTTTTCTCAGGGTAGCTATCACAGCCCTCAAAGACAGTAGATATATTTTCATTATCTGAATTCAGTGCATACTCTTTTGCTTTTATGATAAGTTCCTTAGGAGAAACAGATAAAAGAGAATCAGCACTTGCACTTCCCTCTTTCTTGTTTATGACAGCCCTGAAAGAAACTTGGGAATCGACCTGGGAAGAAAATGAATCTATCTTCCCCTGGAATGCAGATAACGACAATGATTCAGAAACAGAATATACAAGCTCCCAGCTTTCAACATTCTCTCTTTCAGCTTCCTTTTCAATCAAAGAGAGAAACTTATCAAAATCCATTATCGTCCTCCCACTGTCATACTCTTTATCCTGATCATAGGTTGCCCTATCTCAACTGGGATACTTCCACTCTTTGAGCCACACATCCCCTGACTTCTTTCAACATCCCTTCCTACCATATCGATACTCTTGATGATCTCAGAGCCCTTTCCAATAAGGGATGCACCTCTAACAGGTCTTGTAATTACACCATTTTCGATCATGTAGCCTTCAGAGACAGAGAAGTTGAATTCACCTGTTGCAGGGTTTACAGAGCCACCACCAAGCTTTTGACAAAGTAACCCCTTCTCTATACTTGCTATGATATCCTTCTCATCATCATCTCCCTGAGCTATATAGGTATTAGTCATTCTCGATGTCGATGCATAGGAATATGTCTGTCGTCGTCCTGAGCCTGTTGGTGCCATATTCATTCTTCTTGAGTTGAATTGGTCTATCAAATACCCCTTCAATACACCCTTCTCGATAAGGACATTTCTCTGAGCAGGTCTTCCTTCATCATCGATATTCACACTACCCCAGGCATTAGGAATCGTTCCATCATCGATCGCTGTGAGCTTTTCTGAAGCAATCTTCTGGCCAAGTTTATTTGCAAACTCTGAATTGTTATATGCAACAGCAGTTGCTTCAAGAGAGTGTCCAGTCGCTTCATGGAAAAGCACACCACCATTTCCCTTCTGGATGACTACAGGATAACTTCCTGCCTTGATATACTCACTATCGAGTTTCAAGACAGCTTCTCTACTTGCCTCTCTTCCTATATCTCTTGGTAAGTAGATATCAAATAATTCATACCCTCTCTTTGCACCAGGACCACAATATCCAGTCTGAGTATCATCATCTTTCGAAGCAACAGAATTTACAGCCATTCTCACACAGATCTGTCTATCATCAGTCAATAGTCCTGTAGAGTTGGCAATAAGGATATAGCGGTCATTATCCTGAAGTCTTCCAGAGACTTGTGAAATTCTAGCTGAGTAATCTTTAGCTTCAGAGCATGCAGATCTGATAATATCGATTCTCTCTCTAAGGGATATGTTTTCAGGATAAAGAGAACACTTATGCAAGTTCTCATGAGGAACATACACTAGTTCAATTTCATCGATTATCCTATCACCTCTTCCAATTGCTGAAGCTGTGTTCTCAGCACACTTCATCAGTCCAGATGGAGAAATATCACTTGTTGATGAAAATGCACTTTGCATTTTCTTGAACACTCTGATCCCTACACCTTCAGAAACATGGTCGACAAAGGAATCTGTGTGGCCATCGATCAAAGCAATGGATCTTGTTATAGTTCGCTCAAAGAAGAGCTCTGCGAAATCACCACCAGTTTCCAAGGCTTTGAGAAGTACATCCCTAATTACTGCTTTATCAAGATACATGCAATAAAGATGACAAAAAACCACCTTCAAAGCAATAACCTTGAAGGTGGCAGGATAAAGTGGTGTATCAATTATTCGTGGAGAATAGAGAATCTAATTGTGAATGCATCAACAGGCTTTACACCGAGGCCAGTACCAAACTCCTGGGTGAAGTATGCAGCATCGACATGGATGCAGTTCATTATATCAAAGCCTGCACCAACTGTTACATAACCCTGGCTAAGACCAGCTCTGAACTTGAGGAATTTGAAAAGCTCAACTTCTGCACCAATTCTTGTGTGAGAAAGCAGATACTTATCATTATCAAAGTCATTGCTGGAGCTCTCGCTTGTAATATCGACCAAATCAAACACGAATGACGGAGAGATATATCTTTCCATAGATCCCAATCTTGGTTTCCAACCAAGACCTACGTTGAAGGTTGGATCAGATGAGAACTTGTGCTTGTTGCTATCGTATTTAGCATCGAGGTCCTTAGCTTCATCAGCATAGCAATATGTTCTATCACCATTGAGATTTCTAATTACACCAGAAAGTGTAATTCCATATGGAAGGTTGAGGTTTGCAGCAATATCGATTGGAAGAGCAAAACCGATAGCACCTGGGTTACCATCGAGCATATTGGTAAGAGCATCATAGGAATCATTTGCTGTGATGACATCAACAAGATCATCATATGAGATCGAGTTGAAATACTCTCTGACAGTTGCTCTAGCAGCGATACCAAGATCTAAAGTAATTGCACTTTCCTTGAAGAATCTGTGGCCATAGCCAAATGAAGCAACCATATCGACTACAGGGATAGCCTGGAAGGATGACAGGTTACCAGATTCGTTATAGGAAAGCATAGAGCCCTTGATGTCGAGACCAAGTGCAAAGCCCTTGATCTTTACAGATGTATTCAAGCTCACATCAGCAATGGAATTGTAACCCTTACCTGATGCAAGATCAGCAATATAGCTGACTGCTGCATCCTTTGCATCATCTTCACTGAACTTGACATCATATTTATTCAAGGTATCAAGATTATAGATAGTAAAGGAAACTGCAGGAAGATTTACTACTACTCCTTTGTTTGCCAATGATGCTGGGTTGATATAAAGACTATCTGCATTATAGAAACCTGCAATACCAGCTCCACCCATACCCATCATCCTTGCACTGGTATAGTTGTAAGGATCGAGAACCTTCTTATATGCGGAAGAAGATTGAGTTGTCTCATTATACAACGCGTCAGCGCCAGAAATGGCAAAGAGCGAAACAGAGAAAGAAAGCATCAGGAATACAACAATAATTTTTCTAGCAATCTTATTCATGACTCTCCTCCTTATGTAAGATCTGCAATCAGTTCATTGATGAAATCTGAACCAAACATATCGATATATCCTGAAAGCTTATCAGAAGCCTTGATAAGGACTGCAGCGTAATCAAGAAGTATTCTAACATCATCATCTTTCAAAAAATCAGAATATGACATCGAGCCATCAAAATAATTAATTTGAGCCAATTCATAAATCTCATCAGCAGCTTCCTTGACTATCATGACCTGGATAACATCACCCTTTGTCAGAATGATATTGTTATTCTCAGCAGCAATAGTTTCTAACTTTTCAATAACTGTAGCTATAGTTGATCTGAACTTTGCTGGAAGCTTGAACTTATTATCAATCAGCTCACCACCCTTTGAAGTACCTTCAGTAACAACAAGATCTGATGAAGTAGCTTTTATAGATTTCGATCCATCAGAATTTTCAGAATAGTTCACAATAGATTCAAACGATTCTATAGCATCAGAAATTACACTCTTAGCAGCAGTACTCTTTGCTTCTGTATCTGCCTTGTTAAGATCTGAGACAAAGGTAGAAGTATCCATTGCAGTTGAAAGGCCTGCTGCAAGATCAGATAAATCACAATCATCAGATAATATTAAGTCTCCACCTTCAGCAGAAACCATGTTCTTTAATTCTTCATAGGCTTCCTTGACACTTGATGGGATATCAACAAGGTCAGACTCAACAAACATATTGTCATTAGAACAAGCCATCACCATTATCAGGGAAATAGATAATAGTCCTAGATATTTGATCATCTTCATAGCACCACCTTCAATTTACCAAATATGATTTTGAAATAATTATAAGGTAATAATCTAACAATTTAAAATCAAAATAGTTACTAAATGAAAAAAAGGAGTTACAAGATTTCTCTCATAACTCCTTTTCTTGAAAGGTAAGAAGATTACTTTTTCTTCTTATTCTTCAAAGCTGCCTGAGCTGCAGCAAGTCTTGCAATTGGTACTCTGAATGGAGAACAGGATACGTATGTAAGACCAACTTCCTGACAGAATTCGATAGTCTTTGGATCTCCACCATGCTCACCACAGATACCAAGCTTGATATCTGGACGTACAGCACGTCCAAGGTTAGCAGCCATCTTTACGAGCTTACCTACACCATCTGCATCGATAGTTGAGAATGGATCGTAATCATAGAACTGCTTGTCTGGGTCTCCAACATAGTGAGTAAGGAAGGATGCTGCGTCATCTCTAGAGAAACCACAGGTCATCTGAGTGAGGTCGTTTGTACCGAAGCTGAAGAACTGAGCTTCCTTAGCGATCTCATCTGCTGTGATTGCTGCTCTAGGAACTTCGATCATAGTACCGATCTTGTAGTCGACCTTCATGTGCTTCTCGTCGAATACCTTCTCGATAACTTCGATTGCCTTCTCCTTACAGAAGACGAACTCCTTATAGATACCTACGAGAGGAATCATGATTTCAGGATGTACTTCGATACCTTCGCTCTTTGCCTTGATTGCAGCCTCGATGATTGCTCTGACCTGCATTCTCAAGATTTCTGGATAGACAACTGCGAGACGGCAGCCTCTGAAACCAAGCATTGGGTTGAACTCATGGAGCTTAGCAATCTTCTGAGAAATCTCTTCCTGAGAAATTCCGAGGTTGTTAGCTGTTTCGTTTCTGGTTGAAGAGTCGTTAGGAAGGAATTCATGGAGAGGTGGGTCAAGAAGTCTGATGTTGACAGGAAGACCATTGAGCTCCTTGAAGATTCCATAGAAGTCATCTCTCTGCATAGGAAGAAGCTCTGCAAGAGCTGCTTCTCTCTGACCGATGTTGTCAGCAAGAATCATCTTTCTCATGGAAAGGATTCTCTTGCCACCGAAGAACATATGCTCTGTTCTGCAGAGACCTACACCTTCAGCACCGAGAAGAACTGCATGGTGAGCATCAACTGGAGTATCAGCATTGGTTCTTACACCCATGGTCTTGATCTCGTTAACATAGCTCATGAACTTCTTGTAATTCTGATAGAGCTTGGATTCGGACTCTCTCATTGTTCCATTGAGAACCTGCATGATTTCAGATGGCTTTACAGCAACCTTCTGGGTGTAGACTTCACCAGTGAAGCCATCCATAGCCATATAGTCGCCCTCATGAAGAGTTGTGCCATTGACTGTGAGGATCTTCTTTCTGTCGTCGATGACAATTTCACCACAACCGGAAACACATGGGCATCCCATACCACGAGCAACAACTGCTGCATGAGATGTCATACCACCACGGCTTGTGATGACACCCTTGGAAACAGCCATACCGCCGATATCCTCTGGGCTAGTCTCTGTTCTGACAAGGAGAACATCCTTACCAAGAGCTGCAGCCTTCTCAGCATCCTTAGCTGTGAAGTAGATCTGACCACATGCACCGCCTGGGGATGCATTGAGACCCTTGGTAGCTGGCTTGATGCCGAGGTCCTTGATGAGCTTCTGGTCAAGGATAGGAGCAAAGAGCTTATTGAATTCCTGAGCTGGAACTCTTTCAACTGCAGTTTCCTTGGAAATAAGGCCTTCATCTACCATCTCAACCTGGCTGCGGAGCCATGAGAAGATTGTTCTCTTACCATTTCTGGTCTGGAGCATGTAGAGCTTGCCTTCCTGGATTGTGAACTCGAGGTCCTGCATATCATGGTAGGTCTTCTCGAGAGTAAGTCTGATATCACAGAGCTGATCATATACTTTTGGATTGACATTCTTGAGTGTTTCGATTGTCTGAGGTGTTCTGATACCTGCAACAACGTCTTCACCCTGTGCATTCATCAGATATTCGCCGAAGAACTTGTTCTCACCAGTAGCTGGGTCTCTTGTGAATGCAACACCTGTACCAGATGTCTCGCCCATGTTACCGAATACCATGCACTGTACGTTTACAGCAGTACCGAGGAGACCTCTGATATCATTCATCATTCTATACTTGATAGCTCTCTCGTTGTTCCATGAATTGAATACAGCGTCAATTGCCTTGAAGAGCTGATACTCAGGATCGATTGGGAACTCTTCATCTGTGAACTTCTTGTAGATGATCTTGTATCTCTTGATGACTTCCTTGAGGTTCTCAACATCGAGATCGGTATCGAATACCTTGCCATTCTCATCCTTGACAGACTGCAAAGCTCTCTCGAACTCTTCGTGTGGAACGCCCATTACAACGTCACCGAACATCTGGATGAATCTTCTGTAGCTGTCCCATGCAAAGCGTGGGTTGTTGGTCTTTGCAATGAGTGCCTCGAGGGAATCTGGATTGAGACCGAGGTTGAGAACTGTGTCCATCATACCTGGCATGGACTGTGCTGCACCTGATCTTACAGATACGAGAAGAGGATTCTTCTTGTCGCCCAGCTTTGCACCCTGAAGCTTCTCTAATGCTCTGAGATTGGAGAGAACTTCTTCTCTGAGTCCTTCTGGATATGCACCCTTGTGTGCATCGAAATATGCACATGCTTCTGTTGTGATGGTGAATCCTGGAGGTACTGGAAGACCAATATTGGTCATATCTGCAAGGTTAGCGCCCTTACCACCGAGAAGGTTCTTCATGTCGGCACGGCCTTCAGCCTTTCCGTCGCCGAAGAAGTAGACAAACTTCTTTTTTTCTGACTTCATAATTTTCCTCTTTCTTTTTTTTACTTGAATAACAAGTGTTTTTAACAGAACTAGTATATCAGAAAGCAAAAAAATGTAAATAATTATTTCTTTATGTTAAAAAAGAATACATTTTATAAAATGAAACATTATTTCATTTTCCAAAAAGGATTTGATAAAGTAAATCTACAAAAACAATTACTTGGTTTCATGGATAAACAGACAAAAGGAAATAGACCTTAAATAAGTAAGTAAATGTCGATACAGGAGCAAGAAGTTTACGACTTTTATATGATGAAACCAAAAACAATCATATTATCTTCTTGTAGTGAACGAAGATGCATGATTAATTTGTCTAATCTAAAAAGGTTCATAAAACGAAAAAACCCTTGAGAAAATGCATCTCTCAAGGGTCACGCAGAAAAGTTATTTATGCACTCATATAGCTTGAAAGCAAAGCACTGCTTTCTCCCTGGCTCATCTTCTCAAGTGCCTTCTTCTCTATCTGTCTGATTCTTTCCTTTGTAAGACCATACATATCACCAATTTCCTTAAGAGAGAGGGGTGAAGTATCATAGAGGCCGAAGCGGCGGATGATTACAGCTCTTTCCTTCTCTGTAAGAGTGGAAAGTGCTGTTGAGATATCCTTCTTCAGATCCTTCTCGATTGTGCTTTCCTCAGGACTCATACCCTCGTACTCGATAGAATCGATGACTCTAGCAGAAGAATCTTCACCCTTGTTCTTGATTGGAGAGTCGAGACTGATCATCTCTCTGTTGATCATCAAGAGGTCCTTGATAAGCTCCTGGTCAAGACCAGTTTCTCTACCAAGCTCCTCAAGAGAAACTTCTCCATCGTTATTCATCATGAGCTTCTTCTGTGCCTTCTGGATCTGAACAAGTTCGTTGGCTCTATTGAGTGGAAGTCTCACTGCCCTACTCTTTTCGTTGATTGCCTTCATTATAGATTGTCTGATCCACCAGACAGCATAGCTGATGAAATGATATCCCTTCTCTGGCTCATACTTGTCCAAAGCAACCATGAGGCCGATATTGCCTTCGTTGATGAGATCTTCAAAAGGAAGACCCTGCCCCTGGAACTGCTTTGCAACAGAAACGACGAAGCGGAGGTTTGAGTTGATCAGCTTCTCACGAGCTCTGCTGTCTCCGTTCTTTGCCTTCAAAGCAAGGTCATACTCCTCTTCATAGCTGACAAGAGGAATTCTGTTGATCTCCTTTAAGTAGGATGAGATTATATCGTTTTCTTCGTATGAAGTATTGGAATTTAGCATTGTCATAGTGGTTATCTCCTATGTCTAGTAGGATGCACCTTTCATGCCAACTTCTAGGATCATCGAAATAATTTGATATAAACTAATGAATTAAAAGTTTAAAACAGTAACAAATTAGTAGTTATAACCTACTCTAAAGAAACAAAAGAACAGGGTTTTGTGTCAAAAGGACACAGGAAATTGAGACTCATCGTTTTCAGAGTCATCCTGACACGGGAAACAGATGTCTACCATGGATAAAAGTCGGTCAATGCCCTCATTTGATATCTTGAATGGTGAGTCATCTAGACTCAACATGAAATCATCATAGGCTGAATGTATCAAATCTGAGATCATATCGCCTTCAGAGAGTGAAAGCATCAGAGACTTCTTCAATTCAAGATACTTAGCAAACTGGTAGCGAAAAAAGCACGTGAAATGAAGATCGATAAAATTACTTTCTGTGTTTCTGAGATAGAATGCTCTAATGAAGGAAGAGATGGCAGCATTTCTTCTACCTTCTCTTATCTCCCTCTTTGCTTCCTTGAAGAGCTCAAGTGCATTTTCATATCGTTCATTCATCTCTATCACCTATGTGCCAAAGATAATAAAGGATTTCAAAATGACAAGAGAAAAAGCGAATTTTATCAGTTTTATACCCATTTTTCGCTTTTCTCTTGCCGTTTCTCAAATCCTTGGCTATATTTCATCAAGTCAGAGTTATTCTGAAGTAATATCTAATACAATTGATAGGAGATATATTAAGATTATGAAGATCATTCCTCTTAACGACAGAGTACTTGTAAAGGTCGCAGCAAGCGAAGAGAAGACTGCAAGTGGCCTCTTCATTCCACAGACTAGCCAGGAAAAGACACAGATTGCAGTTGTCGAAGCAATTGGCGACGATGAGACAATCAAGGTCAAGGTTGGCCAGAAGATCCTCCACGACAAGTATGCAGGAACAGCAGTAAAGGCAGATGGAGAAGACTACCTCATTCTCTCAATGGGCGACATTCTTGCAGTTATCGAGTAATCGCTAACTCCTCTATATAGATCAAGGGCTGCATTTGCAGCCCTTATTGTTTATACAATAAACGATTAAGGTCCCTTCAACACCCAAAAAGGTTGTAGATTCAAAATCAATTTGCAAAACTATCGCAGCAAATAATAAAAGATATTTCAAACCTCTTTCGTTTGTAGAAGAATCTCAGACTGATTGATATAGTTTATATACACATAATATCGTTTCTCATTCTTTCTTCTCTTCTATATGTTGAATGGTTCATTCTTTACTATTTATTTGCTGCAAACGACTTCAATTTGGCATTTACATAATAGAAATATCAGCATCAGCGCAATGAATAGTTTTAATAGAATTATTCCATTCAGAACCCTTTAATACAGATTTCCATTTTTCACTTGTCCCCAAGAAACTAATAGAAGCAAGACGTGAACAGTTTGAAAAAGCAAAATCCCCTATTGATGTTACAGATTCGGGAATAGTTATACTTTCAAGTCCTATACAGTCTTTGAATGCATTGTCCCCAATACTTGTTATTTTTATCTCATTCACTTCTTGTGGAATTGATATATTTCCAGAAACAAGGTCCTTGTAAACAGGTTTTATCTCTCCGCTTGTATCGACCATCCAATACGATTCTAAATATATTGGCATATCAACATCTGTACAATGAACTACACTGGCTGGAACATTTTGATTATAATTATTACCTTTTTGTATTTTGGCCCATTGAGAGCTTGTTCCAAGGAAAGTAATCGAGGAAAGACTTGTACAGTTTGTAAAGGCATTATCTTCAATGCTTTCAACGGCTTTAGGGATAATAATACTTGAAAGGTTTGTACACCCATAGAAAGATTCAAAGCCAATAGTAGTTACTGGGTCAGGTATGACTATGCTTGTCAGGTTTGTACAATCAAAAAAAGCACTCCAGCCAATCCAGGAAACCTGGTCTGGGATAATAATACTTTCAAGGCTGGTACAGCCGTAGAAAGTACCATCTCCAATATAGTAAAGATACTCAGGAAGAGTTATGCTTTTAAGATTCTTACAACCAGAGAAGGCATGACTCTCAATGTTATTTACAGAATTCGGAATTGTTATGGTTTCAAGACTGGTGCAATCAGAGAAAGAATACCATCCAATGATTGTCACAGAATCTGGAATCACCATGCTTTTAAGACTTTTACAGCCCATAAAAGTCTGCCATCCTATACTTGTTAGCGTTGAACCCTCTTGGAAAGTAACACTTTCAAGATTTGTACAGTTAGCAAAAGCGCCGGTTTCAATGGTTTTTATTGAATTTGGAATAGTAATGCTTGTTATATTTGAACTACTAAAAGCATAATACGGTATTACAGAAAGATCAGATGGAACTTCAACATGACCAGAAAGCAGAGAATCTCCTATATGCAGATTATTTGCATAATACATTGGATTTGCATCCTCGCTCTCGAAACAGATATTGCACCAAGAAGAAAGATCTGATACATACACATCCTTAAGACTTGTACATTCATAAAATGAGTGCTGACGAATTGTTGTTATCGTATCGGGTATTACTATTCCGGTAAGCTCAGACCAGTATTCAAATGCACCATTGCCGAGCTCTCCTTTTCCAAGAATCCTTACTGTTGATCCTTTCACCTCATAAGGAACTACAATATATTCTTCCAAACTTAAATCATAATTTGGATATATTTCCCCATCAGAAACAAGAGTCCAATTTACTGAATCAACAATAATATCTCTGTCTGAACAGTGAATTTCCAATGCTGATGCAGCATTATTCCAATCGGAATCTTTTGATATAGACAGCCACTGGTCCTTTGTTCCCAAGTAATTGATAGATAAAAGACTCGAACAACCTTCAAAAGCATAATTACCAATGCTCGTTACAGAATCTGGTATTATTATGTTTTTAAGATTTGAACACCCTTCAAATGTATAACTTTCAATACTTGTT
The DNA here is from genome assembly GCA_017478205.1 of Spirochaetales bacterium. Lineage (GTDB taxonomy): Bacteria > Spirochaetota > Spirochaetia > Sphaerochaetales > Sphaerochaetaceae > Bullifex. The sequence goes on from JAFVDZ010000066.1 coordinate 18,337, forward strand.
ATGGAATTCGGTAAAGTTATACTAGTAAGACCTGTACACCCTCTAAAAGCAGCACCCCAACCAATGTTTGTTACCGAATTAGGGATGTTTACAATTTTAAGACTTGTACAGTCAGAGAAGGCACCCCATCCAATGTTTGTAACCGAATTAGGGATGGTAATACTTTCAAGGCTTGTACATCCTGCGAATGCCTCAAAATCAATGCTTGTTACGGAATCTGGAATGGTTATGCTTGTAATACTTGAACAGTTTCTAAATCTATTATGTGAAATTACTGAAACACCAGCAGGAATTTCTACAGAACCAGAAAACAACTTACCATTCAAATATAAATTACTTGCATAGCACATTGGGTTTGACTCAGAATATCCAAAATCTATATTGCACCATGATAAAAGACTAGAGGCATATACATTCATAAGACTTGTACAGTCAGAGAAAGCTTCTTCACCTATGCTAGTAACTGAGTCTGGAATGGTTATGCTTGTTAGCTTTGTACAGCCCGAAAAAGCATTCCATCCAATGCTTGTTACTGTTATTCCATCCACTTCAGAAGGTATTACAATTTCTCCTATAACCTCACTTTTATTAGTTGGAGTTATCTCTCCTTCTACAGTAATAGTCCAATCAATATCTCCTACGTTGATGTTAGAAGATGATAGTTTTGGTATAACGTCTGTTTCCTCATGTCCACAAATTGTACATATCTTATATTTCTCACCATCAGAAGATGTAGTTGCAGCTGTACGGACAATCCAATCACCATAGACATGATCAATCATAGGAATAATCTCAACCTTAGTCATGTTACACTCTATACAGGTATAGGTTCTTATACCATTATGGTCACAGCTAGCTTCTGATGTGATCTCTCCATCATTCCAAGTGTGTTCACAGATTTCATCAGTCAAGAAAGCCCGGACTGGACGCACTCTGTTATACTTGTTGCGGCCGTTGTCGATCTGAATTCCATTGTCGAAGAACTGTAACCACACGATGTCTGCGTTGTAGCTGTACTCACTGGAGGACCAGTAGTAAGGCCAGTTCGAGCTATCACCATTAAAATCGCCCAATCCTTTCTCGTGAAGGTTTGTATACATCAGATTCAGCTCATCCTTACTTGGAAGGAACCAGTCTGTGTATGTCACTCCATCTTTTGTATACTCGAGGATATCGCACAGCCTTGCTGCATAGTCAGAAATCTTCTCTGAATTATTATCGTCCCAACAATCATTCTTATATGCTTCATCTCCCATTGTCCCAACAAGCAATTCAGTATTCTTATTTCCTGTTCCTATTGCATTTCCTGTACAGTTTGAGCTGTCGTAAGTGAATTTTCCGTTTACATAGAGATAATCACCATCAGCAGATGTTCTGTAGCAGCCATAGTAGATTTTATCCGTTCCACTTGAATAGCCAGAAAGAGAGGAATCAACAGTAGGTTTATCATTAACAATTCTCAAGTCTGCAGGTGCTGCTTCAAGATATCTCCAACCACATTCACTTGATTTGAGACCATCTGCATTGCCAGTATCATTATCAGCATCACAGTCATAGAAGACATAGCCACCTGCAGGGCCTATATCTCCTACCCTATAAGTAGTAGGAGAAGATGGTGATGAAGATGAAGATGAAACAGCTGAGTCATATGTAGTCGTGCAATCAGAAACAATCCTGAATGATTCTATCTTCAATGTTTTTCCTGTATCGCTATCCTTAATTCTCAACACATAGAATCCATTGGAAAGTTCAGCTTCAGCTGTATGCTTTCCATCCTTATAACTTAGTGAGCCAGAAGTAATAAAGGAGCCTGTAGATGAAAGGACTTCATAGCCAATATTTCTGCTATTCTCAGCAGAAATATTAATCGATAGCGTTCCTTTTCCTTCTATTTCCTGGATACTTATTGAAAGCACTGTACTCTTTCCTGCTTCTACTGTTCCATCTGCAGTTCCTCTACCTATTACCTTCCCCTCTCCATTCAATGCATCGACAGTGACATTGTAAAGGCCTGGTTCAAGTGCAATTTCCAGATCTGAATCATTTTTGACTGTTTCGTCAAACACAGATACAGATGAGGAATTCCTTACAACTATATGGTAGGATTCAGCATCCAATGATACAGAAGGAGCAACTCCTTTAGTTCCACTAGTTGCAAGATGGATATCCAGTGTTCCATCATTTTCAACAGTCTCTTCTGAGCAACCCATAAAGGTAAACAATACAGAGAGAATCAATATGAATCCAAGTAGGAATCTCTTCATTATTCTAATCTTTAAAGTTTTATCTATATTCATATTCACACCATCAAAATTTTTAAATTGTTAAATAGTTAAATTGATAAATTGTTAGAAAGCCCTCGCAGGACGCACTCTGTCATCGTTGCTGCGGGGGTAGCTGCCCTGATCCCCAAGTTTGAAATACTGCCCCCACGCGTAACTTGCGATGAAGCCGTCGCCGTCGTCCTCACTGGAAGACCAGTACCAATCACCTACAAAAACACCAAGACCTTGCTCATGTAGGGATGTATACATCAAATTAAGCTCATCCCTGCTTGGCAGGAACCAGTCATCGTATTTCACTCCATCCTTTGTATATTCAAGAATGTCGCAAAGCCTTGCTGCGTAATCTGAGATTTTCTCTGTATTACTGCTACCAGAGTGCCTCCACTTATACGCTTCATCACCCATTGTTGAAACAAGCATTGATGTATTGTTCTTTCCTGTACCTACAGCTGTTCCTGTGCAGTTTGATGAGTCGTAAGTGGTAGTTCCATTTACATACAGTTCATTCCCAGTTGCAGAGGTTCTGTAGCATCCATAGTAGATATTATACGTTCCACTTGAATAGCCAGAAAGAGTTGAATCAACAGAAGGAGTACCATCAACAATCCTCAAGTCCGCAGGTGCTGCTTCAAGATATCTCCAACCGTCAGAATACGAACCTTTATCATAGAAGATGTAACCACCAGATGGTCCTAATTCACCTACTTTATAAGTGGTATTTGATAGTTTTGGTATAACGTCTGTTTCCTCATGTCCACAAATTGTACATATCCTATATTTCTCACCATCAGAAGATGTAGTTGCAGCTGTACGGATAATCCAATCACCATAGATATGATCAATCATAGGAATGATCTCAACCTTGGTCATGTTACACTCTGTACAGGTATAGGTTCTTATACCATTATGGTCACAGCTAGCTTCTGATGTGATCACACCATCATCCCAAGTGTGTTCACAGATTTCATCAGTCAAGAAAGCCCGGACTGGACGCACTATGAGATTGGGTTTGCGGCTGTTGAAGTCCTGACTTCCATTGATGAAGCCCTGTCCCCACGCGCTGTATGCGTAGTCGAAGTCCTCACTGGAGGACCAGTACCAGGAACCTTCAAAAGCGCCCAATCCTTTCTCGTGGAGGTTTGTATACATCAGATTCAGCTCATCCCTACTTGGAAGGAACCAGTCTGTGTATGTCATTCCATCTTTTGTATACTCAAGGATATCGCACAGCCTTGCTACATAGTCAGATGTCATCTCTGAATTACTGCTTTCTGTATGATAATTCTTGTATGCTTCATCTCCCATCGTCTTAACAAGCAGTTCTGTATTCTTCTTTCCGGTACCTATTGCAGTTCCTGTGCAGTTTGATGAGTCGTAAGTGGTTGTTCCATTGACATATAGCTCACTACCACCAGCTGAGGTTCTGTAAAATCCGTAGTAGATATAATACGTTCCACTTAAATAGCCAGAAAGAGTTGAATCAACAGTAGGAGTACCATTAACAATCCTCAAGTCTGAAGGTGCTGCTTCAAGATATCTCCAGCCACATTCACTTGATTTAAGTCCATCTTTATTGCCTGTGTCATTATCCGCATCACAGTCATAGAAGACATAGCCACCAGATGGTCCAATTCTTCCAACTGTGTAAGTGCTGGTGGATGCCGTTGAAACAGTGATCTCTATGCTTTCAGACCAGATAAGACCATCCTTCCTGATATAGAGAGAAACATCATAGGAACCTTCTGAATTGAAACTACTTGAGAAATTTTCAACAGTTCCGTCTGTGGAAGTTCTAAAGGCAGTGAAGTCTATAGCATTGCCAACAACCCACTGGTATTCAAACCCAGTGATATTATCAACATTTGCAGATATGCTGACACTCTTTCCTGGTTGAACTGTAGAGTGAGAAGAAGTCAGTACAATCTTTGGATTCTTTGCAATGTCATCCTCAATATCAACAGCACTCTTTCTTGGTATGCTTCTTGTCTCTTCATAGCCACATACAGAACAGGTTCTATACTCTAATCCTTCTGCTTGTGCTGTTGCCTCTGTTCGGACAATCCAATCACCAAAGGTATGCTCTGCCTTGTCAGATACTACATCATGGCCACAAGTTGCATCATGCCAATGATGTGTAGAGTTACTTGTCCAATCATCAGAGAATGTATGTCCAGTTGCTGCGATCAACTCCTGCTGGATATCGCCACAACTTGGACATGTCCTCTGCTTGATTCCAGGCTCTGTACATGTAGGATCCTTGATGATAGACCATTCTCCATAGTTATGAGTACATTCACCATCATTCATCCACTTGATCATCTCATCGAGATCATCGAAGACTCTTGTCTTGGCTCCTGCCTGACCAACATCATAAAGTGAAAGAAGTAGCTTTCCATACTTGTCAGCAAGGTTTACGCCAATAGTTACATAGTTTCCATATGTATAGATTCCATTCGAATTCTTTGAAAGAGGGAAGGTGTTTATCCAGCTTGAATTCATTCCTGTGTAGTAGATATCGGTATCATAGGATAGGAACGGTACATAGTATGCACTCTTTACATTAGATCCTGTGAATGCTAGGGATCTTCTCCACATGGTTCCATCCTGTGTGAGATATACAGCTACCTTCTCGATATCGGCATCCTCGTTGTGGTCAAGAAGTACACCATATGTATTTATCGTATTAGGACCATATGCAGAAACAATATCATCGATATGGAAATACATACCGTGCTCAGGGAAATCTTCATCTCCGTAGATGTCATCGATGAAGCTATGGCCACAGTTACTACAGATTCCGTTCTCATATTGGTGTCCAGTTTTTGGAACAACCTCTTCCTTTGTCTCACCACAGACAGTACATGTGTATTTGATGAGGCCTTCAGATGTACAGGAAGCTTCCTTGATTACTTCACCTTCATCCCATGTATGTGATGCTGGAATGACTTCACTGTCGATCGTGTCACCACAGATTTCACATACAGCAGCTCTGAGTCCAGTTTCTGTACAGGTTGCAGGTATGAGGATCGTGTAACGGTACTCATGTCCCTTAGGGATAATCTCTGTCATTATTTCATCACAATCGTGACAGTGGTATGTGAGCACACCATCTTCAGTACAAGTCTTTTCCTTGGTTACAGTTCCTTTATCCCACTTATGGCCAGTAGGTTCGATGAATTTGTCCTTGTAGCTATATTCACAGTCTGAGCACTGATGGATTGTATATCCCATCTCTGTACATGTTGGATCGACAACCTGTTCTGTAAAACTGTGTACATGAGTATTCTCTATCGTGTAACCACATCTATCACAGGTGTGGTCTGTACCAAATTCATGTCCAAGCGCAAGAAGTGTACTCTTCTTCTCATCACCACAGAGGTTACAGCGATATATTAGGTATCCATCCTCTGTACAGGTTGGGTCTAACTTAGTTGCGAGAATGTATGCATGACCACCCTTCTCTATTGCAACACTCTTTGTATAGCCACACTCTGTACATGTGTACCTGATCTCACCAGCACTTGTGCAAGTGGCATTCCTTGTTATTACTCCCTTGTCCCATGTATGCTCTTCGAAGCTACCCTTGTAGATATCATGGCCACAGGTTGCTTCATGCCAGTGATAGTTATCATCATGTGACCATACAGATGAATATGTGTGCACATGCTGTGAATAACCCTTAGCAAGGTAGTTCCAGCCTGTTCCATTCCAGATATATGAATTGCCATCTGATGTGTTGAAGTATGCCCAGAAGTATTGAGGATCTTCAGGAGCTTGTGATAGCTCGCCCTTCCAGATTATGGAATTGCCTGTTATTCCCTTCTCTCCGTCTTTACCTGCCCTGGCAAGGTGTGTCCAGTTCTCTCCATCGAATATGTATGAGGAACCAGTCTGTGTGTTGTAATAAGCATAAAGTTTCTCAGGATTCTCAGGAACAGAATCTCTTTCACCAAGCCAAATGATTGATGAACCATCAGAACCTGCCTTGGCAAGAAGATTCCATTCTTTTCCATCATAGATATATGAAGAGCCATCAGTTGTGTTGTAATAAGCCCAGAGTTCTTCAGGATTTGCTGGAGCAACTGATGCACTTCCCTTCCAGATAATTGACTTTCCATCTGCTCCTGCTGCACCAGCTTGACCATCATTACCATCGGAACCTGCCTTGGCAAGAAGTGTCCATTTCTCACCATCATAGATATATGAGCATCCATCAGTTGTATTATAGTAGATATTGAGGTACTCAGGTCCCTCTGGAGCTGAGCTGGAACTTCCAAGGAATTCTATTGAAGTTCCATCAGAACCAGCCTTTGCTAGCAAGGTCCATTCATTTCCGTTGTAGATATATGATGATCCATCCTTTGTGCTGTAGAAGGCATCGAGATATGAAGGATTTGTAATTGATGATGAATCATACTTTGCACCAAGCCAGTTGATCGATGTACCGTCAACACCTGCATGACCATTCTCACCTGCCTTTGCAAGGAGAGTCCATGTATTACCATCATAGATATATGATGAGCCATCTGTAATATTGTAGTAAGCAGATAGCTTTAAAGGATTGCTAGGAGCAGTCTCGAAGGAACCAAGCCATGTGATCGATGAGCCATCCTGACCTGCTTTTGCTAGCAGATCCCAATTCTTTCCATTGTAGATGTATGAGCAGCCATCCTTTGTATTGTAGTATGCCCAGTAGATTCCAGGATTAGCAGGCGCTTCATCAAGACTTCCCTGCCAGACGATCGAATTGAGTCCTGTATAGATACTTGCACTGCTGAATGTCTCATCAGCAATCTCTGCTGTCTCACCTGCACTTACTGTTACATCTGCAGAGATCACATTTGTATAGTTTCCCTTCATTACAACTAGAGTGTAGCCACTTCCAGCTGGAATATCGGAAATTACATATGATCCTGCATCATCAGTAATTGCCATATATGATGTACCTGCAACGAATACGAAGACACCGAGGTTTCCATTTTCTGTACCATCGATCAGGACCTTGCCTGAGATGTTTCCTGTTGCAGTGAGATACATCAAATCTGCATTTACAGCCTTTCCTGCCTGAACTTCCATGTTCTTCAGGACTGCTGCCTTCTCACTTGATGAGTCGCATGATGCGTAGATTGTATATATGCCAGGTTCGAGCTCATCAAACTCATAGCTTCCATCATTATCTGTTACTGCATATGTAAGTATAGCCTTCTCTTCTATGCCCTTGGACATATTGTCTACATGCTTTGTCACAAGGCCATTGGTCTTTTCGATGGAGACAATTATTCCAGAGTGGTCTTCGGTATTCGAGAATCTTACCTTGCCTCGAATCATGCCAGTGTTAACAGCATCGATGATCTCATCTATCTTGTCGGTATATTCAAGTGAGCTCTCATCGAGGACAGTCTTGAACAATTCAAGTGTTACACCCTTTGCAGATATATCTGCATTCTCTGAGAAGCTGACCATCTTCTCTGTTGTACTTTCAAGTGTTGTTCCACTCTCATCGACAATTTCGAAGTCCTTGATCTCGAGTGAACCACCATCAACAGTGAGAGTTGTAGTTTTCTCCATCTTGAGAGCACCACTAACCTTTCCGGTGTAGGAGGATGAGAATTCTGCCTTTGCATTATTCAGGATCTCGAGAGCCTTGATGGTTTCTGGAACAACTATCTGAGCCCTTCCATCTAGCTTCAAACTTGTATTGGGACCAGAGACTTTGATCAGTGCAAAGCCCTCTTCCTTGCTCTCAGTTGTTACAGCACCATTGAGGATCGTATATCTTCCACTTCCTGAGAGAACGAGTCCTTCTGCAGTTTCTTCACCAACGTTTGCAACTGTATAGGTGTATCCATTGAAGTTGAAGGCTATGTTTCCACTATATTCTGCTGGAACTTCTGCTCCTATTCCAGTTACATTCCTATTCATGACAATTGTTGGTTCAATTGACTTTGTCTTGATAAGTGTAATGGAATCGACAGCTTCCTGGAGCGTATCATATCCCAAATTACCTACAGTGAAATTCTTCACTATCGGTTCACTTTCAGATGCTCCTCCGCCTCCTCCACAGGAAACAAGACAAAATAGAAGAACAAGCATCATGACAAGTGATACTATGACAGAAACAGATCTCTTCATTGGATTACCCCTTTGTGCATGCACAATCACTCTCCGATAGAGGGAAAGGTTTTGGGTAATTATAAATCCAACACACACTTACAGCAAGTAAATTACTCGCTTATAGCGAAATCGTTTTGACATTGATCGATATAGATCTACATCAGGTCAATTGAATGTAAAATGCTAAATTACTGATTCTCATCAAATATATGAGAAAGTAAAAAAGGTATAGAAGAAGTTTATGACAACATATGTATTCGAGCTTGTATCTCTTGAGAAGCTCCAGGTCATCTAGGAACTTCTCAAGATATACTCTTTTCTCTGCCACCTTGTTGGCTCTGTATATACTTCTTACCAGTTCGATACTGTCGTGCGAATATCCTGTCCAAGGGTGTACTTGTACTCCCTTGGAAATTCCTTTGTATACTGAAACAGCATCAAGGTAAGGCTATAGCAGTCACGATAGACAGGTAATGTTGTATACAGAGCCAATGCAATCTCCTTCCAACCATCTAAATAGTTAAATAGTTTAGAAAGCCCGTACTGGACGCACTCTGTTATAGCCGTGGCGGAAGTCAAACTCATTTTCATATTTGAAGTCCTGTCCCCACGCATAGCTTAGGTCTAAGCCGCGCTCACTGGAAGACCAGTAGAAAGGATTACTTGAGCCCTCAAAGTCGCCCAATCCTTGCTCGTGGAGTTTCGTATACATCAGATTCAGCTCATCCCTACTTGGAAGGAACCAGTCATCGTACTTCACTCCATCTTTTGTATACTCGAGGATATAGCACATCCTTGCTGCATAGTCAGATATCTTCTCTGAATTGCTGCTTGATGTACGATGATTCTTGTATGCTGAATCTCCCATTGCCTTAACAAGCAATTCTGTATTCATCTTTCCGGTACCTATTTCAATTCCTGTACAGCCATTATTGTATGTAGTATCTCCATTGACAAAGAGATCATAACCACTTGCAGAAGTTCTGTAGTAACCAAATGCAAAACTAGCACTTGCATTCGAATAGCCTGAAAGATTTGAATCAACAGTAGGAGTACCATTAACAATTCTCAAATCTGCAGGTGCTGCTTCAAGATATCTCCATCCATCAGAATACGTACCTTTATCATATATTATGCGTCCACCTGTTGGACCAAAATTACCGACTGCATAGCTTACACCTTCTATCCTAGGTATGGTCTCAATTTCCTCATGACCACATATTGTGCATTTTCTATGCCTCTTTCCTTCTAGTGTGCTCGTTGCACCAATGTAAGTTATCCAATCACCATAGATATGATCCATAGGAATGATATCAACCTTGGTCATGTTACACTCTGTACAGGTATAGGTTCTTATACCATAATGCTCACAACTAGCTTCTGATGTGATTACACCATCATCCCAAGCGTGTTCACAGATTTCATCAGTCAAGAAAGCTCGGACAGGACGCACTCTGCAATTGTAGTAGCGGTCGATGAAATTCTGAGAACCATTGAAGAAGTAATGGACCCTAGCGTAGAACGCGTTGTAGTCGATCTCACTGGAAGACCAGTAGTAAGTATTACTTGAGCTATCAAAAGTGTCCAATCCTTTCTCGTGGAGGTTTGTATACATCAGATTCAGTTCATCTATGCTTGGAAGGAACCAGTCGTCGTACTTCACTCCATCTTTTGTATACTCGAGAATATCACAAAGCCTTGCTGCATAGTCAGATATCTTCTCTGAATTGTTGTTGTGTTCATTGTAATACTTGTACGCTGACTCTCCCATCGTCTTGACAAGCAGTTCTGTATTCTTCTTTCCGGTACCTATTGCAGTTCCTGTGCAGTTTGAGCTGTTATATGTGGATGTTCCATTGACATAGAGCTCATTACCACTTGCAGAAGTTCTATAGTAGCCGTAGTAGATATTATACGTACCACTTGAATATCCAGAAAGAGTTGAATCAACAGTAGGATTATTATTAACAATCCTCAAATCAGCAGGTGCTGTTTCAAGATATCTCCAGCCACATTCACTTGATTTGAGACCATCTGCATTGCCAAAGTCATTATCAGCATCGCAGTCATAGAAGATGTAGCCACCTGCAGGGCCTATATCTCCTACCACATAAGATAAAACAGCAGAGTCATATGTAGTCGTGCAATCAGAAACAATCCTGAATGATTCTATCTTCAATGCTTTTCCTGTATCGCTATCCTTGATTCTCAACACATAGAATCCATTGGAAAGTTCAACTTCAGCTTTATGCTTTCCATCCCTATAACTTAGCGAACCAGAAGATATCAAGGAGATTTCAGGAGAAAGAACTTCATATTCAATTTTGCTGCTTTTTTTAGCGGAAATATTTATCGATAGCGTTCCTTTTCCTTCTACTTCCAGGATACCTATTGAAAGCACTGTATTCTTTCCTGCTTCTACTGTTCCCTCTGCAGTTCCTCTACCTATTACCTTTCCATCTTCATTCAATGCATCGACAGCGACATTGTAGAGGTCTGGTTCAAGTGCAATTACCAGATCTGCATCAATTTTGACTGTATCGTCAAAAACTGATACAGATGAGGAATTCCTTACAACTATATGGTAGGATTCAGCATCCAATGACACTGAAGGAGCAACTCCTTTCGTTCCACTAGTTGCAAGTTGGATATCCAGTGTTCCTTCATTTTCAACATTCTCTTCTGAGCAACCCATAAAGGTAAACAACACAGAGAGAATCAATATGAATCCAAGTAGGAATCTCTTCATTGTTCTAATTTTCAAAGTATTATCTATATTCATAATCACACCATCAAAAATAGTTAACTCATTGTTGACACTTGACTAGGCAGCCCTTTTGATGCTGATTGAGAAGGAGGCGAGGAAAGCCTTAACGATCTCGAAGATGGCAGACTTTAGTTCGTTCTCATCGATATCGAATCTTCTTGACATCTCGGCAACGAAGA
>JAFVDZ010000067.1 GCA_017478205.1 Spirochaetales bacterium
AGACTGGCAAGACGTGTAGAGAAAAAGCGACAGAAATCAGTCAATGAAGAGGCAAAAGATAAGTATAAATACAAGAAAACAAGGAAAAGAAAATAGGAGGTGTCAGATAATTCCAAACTAGGACTTTCTTAACACCCCCTTTTACTCTTTGAGTACACTCTATTTTCAAGAATCCGTATAGGTCTTCTCCATCAACAAGATCAAACGATTCTATGGGCTCAAAATCAAAGCCACTGTTACAATCAAACCCAATGCCAGATACAGCTTGTACAAGTTACTGAAAAAAGCCAAATATCAACTCGGACAAGAAGATTCAATTGACGCAGAAAAACGCACAAAGTCATAATATCAATAGTAGCTTGATAACAAGTCAACCTACAGAAAGTAGTTATTATCATTGTCCTTCGCTTTTCTTTACATCAACGGAATAATAAATGCACAACAAAGAGAACCAAAGAATAGCCTTGTCAAGAAAGATGCTCCAGGGAGCACTCCTCAGACTGTTAGAAAGGAAGAATATAGACGAGATCAAAATCGTTGAGCTATGCAAGGAAGCAGAATTGAACCGCTCAACCTTCTATCGCCTTTACAGTATTCCATCTGAAGTCCAGAAAGAGATAATCGAGAATATAATCACAGAAGTTTATATCACTATCAGCAAAAAAGAAGATAAGTTCAAATACATTTATGATTACATATCCTCACACCGCAATCTGCTTTCTGTTCTTGTAAGAAACCTCGATGATTACTTCCTCTCCATTTTAGAAAACAAATACTATCTTTTCCTGAAGAAAGATTGCGTCCTCGATGTTTCAGAAGAACAGCTTAGATACACATGCACATTCCAAGTTGCAGGGTTCTTGGCAATCCTAAAACGATTTCTAGCATCAGAAAAAACACCAACACCAGAAGAAATTACAGCTATATTGAAGTTTCATTTAATAGCATCCAATTTGCATTGATGAAAGAAGGTGCCCAAAGCACTAGCCAAGGGCACCTATATTCTATTCAAACTCTATCAATGCAGGATGAATGAGAGCACAAGGACACTCAAGAAACCTACAACGCCTGTGATCAGAGAGCCGAGAGTCTGTGTCTTGTGGCCCTTCTCGATATCTAGGCTACCAAAGTTGGTTACAACCCAGAAGAATGAGTCGTTGGAATGAGAGACAGTCATTGCGCCTGCACCAATTGCTGCACATGCCAAGGCTGTGCGAACTGGAGAATCCAATCCAAGTACAGGAAGCAGAGGAGCTACGATACCAGCTGTTGTTGTAAGAGCAACTGTTCCAGAGCCCTGTGCAGTCTTCAAGATTGCAGAGAGAAGGAATGGGAAGAGAATACCCATTGAAGAGAGAACTGTTGCATGTTCTGTGATGTAATTGACCATATCGGATGAAGATATAACCTTACCGAGAACAGCACCTGCACCTGTTACAAACAAGATAGGACCAACAGTCTTGAGAGTGTCGTTGGTGATATCATAGAAATCTCCAAGTTTATCAGCACCCTTCAAAAGGAAGATGGCAAAGATTGTACCAACAGCAAGTGCTATGATCGGAGTTCCGAGGAATACAATCACATCTGCAAGAGCACCCTTATATTTTGCCATATTGCTAATTGATGCAGTAGCCATGAGAAGGACTGGGATGATTATTGGTGCAAGAGACATGAAACCGCCAGGAAGCTTGCCATACTCTTTTACCAGATCTTCATAGCTCTTTGAGGTATCAACAAGTTCATCTTCAGGTGTTGTAATCCTTTTCCCTACCCACTTTGCAAAGTAAAGTGCTGCAATGATCGGTGCGATAGAGCAGATAGTACCAATTCCCATGACAAGAAGAAGATTGTCACCGATTCCGAGTGTGGAAGCTGCAGCAATTGGGCCTGGTGTTGGTGGAATGAATACATGTGAAAGATGCAATCCAGCAGCAAGACCTACTGTCATAGCTGCAGAAGAAACACCAGTGCGCTGTGCCATCGATTTCCTGATCGGATTAAGGATTACAAAACCAGAGTCACAGAATACTGGAATGGATACGACCCAACCCATGAGCTCTACAGCGAGAACTGGATTCTTCTTGCCAACCAGCTTGATCATGATATCGGCAAGTTTGACAGCTGCTCCTGTCTTTTCGAGGATATTTCCAATAAGGGCACCAAGGATGATGACGATACCGATGCTGGTGAAGATACCAGAGAAGCCCTGTCCAATTACATTGGCCAAGCCCACTGTGACGCGACCATCTGCTCCCGTCTTGTTGACTAGTGGAATACCAGCAATGAGACCGAAGAGGAGGGAAATCGTCATAATCGAAATGAATGGATGAATTTTGTATTTGGAAATCATCAAGATCATCGCAATGATTGCCAATACAAACACGATTATTAATGGAAAGCCTGTCATAATTGTCCTCCTTTCAATTCAAAACTATGTCAGCTTTTTAGGATACTCCTTGAAATGGAACGCAAAACCTCCGATCTGCGTATCCAAGTAGGCAACCCTCAACTCTCCTATTGGATCATATTTACGTGTAAGTGATTCATCGACATGGACACCGAACGCTCTCACAAGCTCGATAGCCTTCTCAAGATTGTTGCACCCAAGTGCTATGTGTCCTTTTTCTCCAGGTCCATCTTCCTTCATTATTTCAATGAGCCCGGAAGAAAAAATGCTTAAGCCTGCATCGCGAGAAACAAAACCTAATTTGGATGAAAGTTCATCAGCAAGGCGCTTCGCATCATCATTTCCAGATGCGTTGATTCCTACATGAAGGATTCTGATATCAAGCTCTTTAACTATATCTTTCATCTCGACTCTCTCCCCTTTTTCCATTTTTCTCAAAAGACGTAGCAACACAAATATTTTCCTACACTTTCTATCTCACTACAAACTCAGCATTTTGATATTTGTCGTAAAAAGGACAGATTATGGAAAACTGTTGCACTTTTAGGTGAAAGAAAAAGAGTAGCCAAAGATATGCTTCAGCTACTCTTGATGATAGATAATAGATGTTTATGCTCTATTGAATTTCGACTTTGGCTGCTTGCAGCGTGGGCACTTCCAATCATCTGGAAGGTCCTCGAAAGCAACTCCGTCGTGCTCTGCTGGGTCATATACATAACCACAGATCGAACAGACATACTTACCTGAAGATGCCTCAGTTGAAGAGAAATCTACTTCAGCAAATACAGTTGGAACTGGGTTATCAAGGTCCATGACTCTCTTTGCTTCAAGGTTCTCATAGCCCTGTGGAGTATGAGTTCCCATATAGACAGTTGGGTGGTTGGAGATGAACTCCCTTATCCTGTTCTGAGTTACTCTTGCTGCAGGAAGATCATCGAAGACAACAGATAGCTTATCATTGTAAAGAGCCTCATCGACGTATGTGATATCTCCATGCATCATATAAAAGAGACCTTCATTTTCTGCGATGATGATGCTATTTCCTCTTGTATGACCCTTTGCCTTGATAAGGTAGACACCATCTACAATCTTCTGGCTTTCAGGAAAGTTATAGTATGGACCATCTGTAAATGAGACAGGGACGATGTTATCAACACCCTTAAGCTCATCAGCACCGAGCTCTTCTGCGTTCACATATATCTTTGCGTTTGGGAATGCCTTGATCTCACCTGAGTGGTCAGAGTGTCTATGAGTGAGGAGAATCTTGGTAACATCCTCTCTCTTGTAGCCAAGAGCATCGAATGCTTCAAGGTAGGTTGCAATATCCTTTCCTGTGAAGGCCAGGCTATTTTCATCTGGTTTTTCTTCTGGTGTTCCAGCTGGAAGACCTGTGTCGACCAATATGATTTCCTTTCCTGTATCGATCAGATAGTTCTGAAGACTTCCACGATATCTGATGTTCTTGTCAAACTTCTCCATTCCCTCTTCGCCACCAAAGGCAAATGGCTGAGAATAGAAGCCATCCTTTCTGAATTTTACTGCCTTGATTTCCATTCTTGACTCCTTAGATAAGTGACTTGATGCACTCTTCGACTACCTTCATATCAGCTGTTGGCTCAAAACGTGCAACAACTTTACCTTCTCTATCAACTACGAACTTTGTGAAGTTCCATTTGATATCAGCCTTGGATGCCCATTCAGGATCTTTTTCTGCGAACATCTTCTCAAGAAGCTCCTTGTATGGATGCTCATCAAAGCCAGCAAAACCCTTCTCTTTCTTGAGGTAGGTGTAGAGAGGAAGTTCATCAGGTCCATTTACATCGGACTTCTTCATCTGAGCAAATGTCGTGTTGTAATGAAGAGTACAGAAATCATGGATTTCATCATCACTTCCTGGTGCCTGACCACCAAACTGGTTACATGGGATATCGAGAATCTCAAGACCCTTTTCATGATAATCCTTATAAAGCTGTTCGATTGGAGCATACTGTGGTGTGAAGCCACAGCCAGTTGCAGTATTCACAATAAGGATAACCTTGCCCTTGTACTCTGAGAGCTTTAGCTCTTCACCCTTTCTTGTTGTTACAGAATAATCGTAGATCATACTATCATTTCTCCTTGTTGTTGTTTGTCATATTATAAAGCACTTTGTTGAGAAGAGATGCCAAAGCTACCAGATCTTCATCTGCTAGAGGAATACAGCATCTGACCTTTTCAGGGACACATCTTGCTCTTTCCTTGAGAGCCATTCCTTCCTCAGTTAGCGTGATGATAAGCATCCTCTCGTTGTTTTCAGGTCTAGTTCTCTTGATGTATCCACTCTTTTCAAGCCTCTTCAAAAGAGGTGCAAGAGTGCCAGATTCCAGATGAATCTTCTCACCAAGCTGTCCTTCGCTCATATCCCCATACTCCCAAAGAAGGAGCATGACGATATACTGAGTATAGGTCAGATTCAACTCCTCCAATGGCTTTCTGTACTGTCTTACAACCTCTTTGGAACAGGCATAGAGTGGAAAGCACAGCTGATTTTCTATCTTCAATTCTTCGTAGGTTTCTGGCATTCAATTATCCTTTGATCAAAGACCGAGAAGCTCTGTCCAGAGCTTGACCTCTTCTTCTGTTCCTTCAGCACCAAGGCGCTTGCCATCTACAACCTCAGCCTTGTCAGCAACGACCTTTCTGATGTGCTCGACACCCTGGCCAACTGGACTTGCTGCAGATGTGCAGAATGGGATTATCTTCTTTGCTGAAAGATCGTAGCTATCGAGGAATGTATCTATGATGCTTGGTTCACGGCCCCACCATACAGGATAGCCGACGAAAATAGTATCATACTCATCCATGTTCAAGACCTTGCCATCGATCTCAGGGCGACAAGACTCATCTGCCATTTCTACATTGCAGCGAGATGTCTTGACTGTGTAATCAAGGTCTTCCTTTGTATATGGCTTTGCAGCCTTGATCTCAAAAAGATCTGCATTCTCTGCTTTTGCAAGTTCAATTGCAACCTTTGCTGTAACGCCAGTTGCTGAAAAGAAAGCTACTAGTACCTTACTCATATTCTGACTCCTTCTATATCAAAGCTGCTGGAGAATCCAGTTCTGCTCTCCAATCTTTTCGATAAGCTCAAGCTGTGCTTCACCCCAGTACATATCCTCTTCTTCATCCTGATAATACTCCTTCAGGATATCGAAAGTTGTGTAGTCTGTTCTTGCTTCTTCAACAAGCTCGCCAAGCCATGCAAGGCCATCCTTGGATACCTGGAGGTCATACTTGACCCAATCGACTGGGCTCTTGCAGACAACTCCTGCCTTCTTTGCTTCAAGCTTTACTTCTCCGCCGAGGTCGATGATTCTATCGATGCACTTTTCGACATAACCTCTTTCTTCCTCTGCATGCTCAGCATACTTTGTAGCAAGCTTGTTAAAGCCCTGGCTCAGAAAGATACGGGACTGGATCTGATGTCCATCTGCCTGCTGTGCAAGATCTGAAACGATGACCTGAAGTCCCTCAAGAATTTTTTCCTTTGACATATTACCCTCCGTATTATTGCACACAATTATATCGTGCACAATATATATTTGAATTATATGAGAGACGGATGATATATCAATTTAGAATATTGGCTTGTTTTCTCACAATGAGAGAATTTTATCAATTTCTCTCATTTTCGGCTTCAACACAGATATTTTCCAATCAACTCCGGGATGGCCTGGATATAAGCTTGAGCAAGAGACTCTGGACTGACTTTATATCTTCCAAGTATCCACTCACAGGTAAGGCATACTGTACCACTTACATAGATCCTGATCACCATCTTCATCTCATCATCTACAGGGCCACCCGCCTTAACCATCATCTTCATCAAAGCCTTGTAGTTTATCTCTGTCATATTGAGGACAAAGGCGTCATAACCACTGGTATGCAAAAGCAGGTTTTCAAGGTATTCCTTGTGCTCAGAATAATACTTTGCTGTCTCAAAAAGGCTTTCCTTCCAGCTCTTTTCTGCCTGTATGACCTTAGAAATGACAATCTCTATATCTTGGCTATATGCCCAGGCTATGAGATCATATTTATCCTTGAAGTGACGATAGAAGGTAGCTGAAGAATACTCACAGTTATCTACAATGTCCTTGATGGTTATCTTATCGATTGTCCTATTTTGAGCTAGCTCTCTGAATGATTCGACCAGAAGCTCCTTGGTTGTCTTTCTTTTCATCAAACTTATCCTAAAGATGATTATAATCGATAGCTTTCAGGTTTGGTACAAATCTTAACCAAACCTGAATCAGGTGAAAGAAAACCTATACTGGAAGAATCGAATGTAACTGAGAATAGTTCTCGCACTTACTTCATCTTATATTCAAACTTTGAAATCGTCAGTGCACTGAACCTTCACAACCCATTTGGAGACGCTTTCAAAGCCTTCACTCTTTCCACCGACCATATGGGCTTCTCCAGGGAAGATTGCAACAAAGTACCCCGCCTTGAGAGTGTGAGCAAGACCTTGAGGCCTGCCATCCATCTTTCTTCCATCATTGCCACCTGAGAGTATTTCAGCAGGAACTAGACTGTCCATCTTTTCAATATGGATAGTCTCGCCACCCTCTTTTGCTATCATGAGATCGATAGTATGAAAGTGCACTTCAAAGCGCCTATCTTCATCAGCTTTTAGCTGATAGCTTTTTTCACGGACAGGACAAGGTGCAGATTCTGGCCTGCTGTCAAGAAATGCCTTTTCGATTTGACCTGCACCTGGAATAATTGCTTCATAGAGATGAAGACGAGTTACTGAATCAGAAATCATACAATGGATTATAAGTCCAAATAATCCTAATCAGGCAAGAGAAAAGCAAATTCTCTCCCTACTTTTATCAAGAGATGCTATATCGACCTTCACTTCATCTAGAGTGAATGGAACAACATTCTCATCATCATCACTCTCGCACACACTTCTCAATATCGGGCTTGCTGCTATCAAGCTTCGCCTAAGAGATGGGTCAAGAACGAAACGAGCCTTTCCTGACAACCTTATCCACTCAGCCTTTTCTTTATTTGCAACAGTTACTTCCACATATGGATTATTTTCTATCTCCCTATATGTTTCCTGGTTCTTCAGAACATCGAAATAGAGTTTTCCATCCCTTTCTATCTTGAATTCAAAAGGTTTGACTTTAGGTTTTCCATCAAGTCCAACAAGACCAATGTATTGCATTGGATACTTTCTGAACATATCAAGTACAAGTTCAAGGCCGTTTTCTTTCATCCTGTTACCACCATTACTCTGCCCTTTCTCCTCTCCTTTTCCTTTGGATAAGGACCATCGATATAGCCAAGAGTGACAAAGCATTTACATTCCATGTTCTCATCAACATTCCACTTTTCAAGAAAACTCTTCCCCTCGACTGTTTCGAACGTCTCTTCTCCTCGAGCAACGATACAGGAAGAAATTCCAAGGCTGTGAGAAGCGAGGACAACATTTTCAGCAATGCAGAAAGCATCTGCAGTGTTGTATAGAAAGTGCTTCTGGGCAAAGATTGCGATAACAGTAGGAGCACCGTAGAAGCCACTCTTTATTCTCACATCATCTATAAGCGATGGCTGCTCTGCTGAGACATAGCCACCAATGAGCCTTTCTCTATGCATGCATGAAGCATTCAAGCGTCCAATCTTTTCAACAAGATCAGGTCCATCAATGACTAAAAGCATACTTCTCTGGCCACCACCTGCATTTGGAGCATATAGCCCTGCTTCGATTATCTTATCAAGCCACTCTTTAGGAATTCTCTCATCTGTATACTTCCTTATCGAACGTCTTGTCTTCATCAAGTTCAATAAATAGTCACTCATGCTCCCATCTCTCCTTCAACATCTGCCCAACACTGTGGGTCTTCTGCATAGAAATCTCCATATGTTCCCTTGCTTACAGCAGGGCATCCTCTACACCAAGCAAGTAGTTTGCACTTTGAACACTTTGCAAATCTGTCGAATTCTCGATACTCTTCAAACTCTTTCATCCAGAGGTCTTTCAAGTTGTCCCTGAATATATTGCCAACACAGCTATCTGCAACCCTTCTGCATGCATACACTTCACCTGTCGGAAGTATTGTTATATGGCAATTTCCACAGTTGCAGCCTGAGTAGATAACACCCTCTTTTGCACTCTCTGGAATCTTGAAATCTCCAACTTCATACTGATAGAGCGTCCACAGATGATCTTTACGATTGAAATATGTCTCGCATTTGCTATCTGCTTCATACTTCTTGTATTTCTCATCACAGCATCTGAGCAATTCTCTGTATTCAAGAGGAGTTACACCTGTGCTCTTTTCATCACTTGTCGGCACATATCTTGCAAACGCAAATACATCTGCTTTGTGAGAGACAACAGTATCGATTATCGCAGGAACTTCCTTGATATTCACATTCGATACTGTAGTCATCACAACAGATGTGATTCCTGCCCTCTTGATCATATCAAGTTTCTCAAGAGTCTCATCGAAACTCCCTTCCTTTCTGAACCAGTCGTGAGTCTCTCTCATTCCATCAATCGAAAGTTGATATTTATCACACCCATATTCCTTCATCAACTTCAAGTTCTCATCAGTCAGATGGAATGGATTTCCCAATATCGTGAAAGGGATATTCTTACTCTTCAAGAGCTCAAGAAGAGGCCAAAAAGATGGATGGAGGATCGGGTCACCACCAGTTATATAGAAGTATGGAAGCCTGTCATACGTTTTACAGAAATCCTCTACATTTCTAACAACCTGAAGCATTTCATCCCAGCTCATGGAATCGAGCTTCTTGCAGGCATTTTCTGCAAATATATAGCAATGCTTGCAGCGCTGATCACACTCTTCTGTTATATGCCACTGAAATGCAAAATATTGACTCATAAATCCTCCACCCACACTTCTTTACTTGGAAGCTCCGCAAGCGCTTCCACAGCTAGTTGCTGGCTTCTCCTCTGGCTTTGATGCTCCACATGCTGATGCTGGAGCATCTTCAGGCTTAGATGCACCACATGCAGTTCCACAAGCACTAGGAGCCTGCTTCTTACTGTTGTTCCAACCAAACAGATTTGACAATGCCATAATGACCTTCCTTTTCTGCAGCATTGGCTGCAAATGATTTTGTTACTTAGACGATAACCAGCAATTATTTTCTTGTGAAATGAATTTATGTTATTATTGATAACAAATTGGAATAAATAGAAGGAAGATATCATATGACAACCTACCAGCTTGAATGTTTCATAAGCCTTGCAAATACACTGAATTACATGAAGACCTCTGAGCAGGTTGGACTTACACAGCCTGCTGTGACAAAGCAGATAAAGTCACTGGAAATCGAGCTTGGGTGCAAGCTCTTTCATCGAACCACAAGATCTGTATCCTTGACAGCTGAAGGAGCTAGCTTCCTTACAGATGCAAGGCAGATGATCGACACATTCTATCGCTCCAAAGATAGGATTCTGAGTGTTCAGAAGAGAGAGCGCCATATCTTGCGGCTTGGTTATATGGACCCTCATATGCTGAGTCTCTTGAGCAAGATTCTCTATTCGGTTCTCTCAAAACAACAGAACCTCACTCCTGAACTCTATCAGGACCAGACTGATAAAAGTCTTTCACGCCTTGTAAACAATCAACTTGACCTGATAATAGGAATGAAGGATTCCAAGTTCAGCAATCCTGATATTACATTCACATTTCTTCGTGACGAAAGCTTTGTCTGCGCAATGAGAAAGGATTCAGAACTGGCAGAAGAATTACTGAAAAAAGGAAAAATCTCAGTTACAACAAAAGATGTTTGGGACTATAGGCAGATAATTGCAATCCCACCATACCTGCTGAACAACTTCTTTTCCAGGGGAAGGCATATAGTTCCTGTAAATGATGACATCGATAACTCAATCTGCTCGAATGCAAACGAAGCCTATGGCCTCATCCTTTCAGGTTTTGGCTATGCATATCTTCCAGAACACGAAATAATTGGCCACCCAGATATCATCACATTCAAATGGGATGACTCCCCTCATGCTCCCTTTGGTATCTATAGTAGGACATCATCACTCAAAGAAAAGACAAGCTTGGAATATATCTTCCTTTCAGAAGCAAAAAGGATAGTGAATGCTGCAGGATGATGATTTCTTACGTAAGAATACATAGACAGAAAATCCTATTCGATTCTCACATATGAGCATTACTTGTTGTGTTTATTTCATCAAAACCGTTATACAATTTGAGCAACAACCAGCAAAGGAGAGCATATGGGAAAGCTATTTTTCGATCTGACGAGTGGTAAGCATAACATTGAAATGGGAAACAAAATGATGATGAACCCAGACGGAAAACTTCTTATCAAGACATCTAAAAATACAGCTCTCGATATGGACAGTGGAGAACTACACATCCTTGCATCAACTGACGATGATGATGAATAAGTGAACACACCTAGGAGGGGTAATCAAAGCAGTGTTACAGCATCAGGATTGGTCTTGAGATATGTTACCCTCCCGTTATCACTCTTATCTAGATATTTGTTCGATATAAGATTTTCCAGAATCTTCTTTCTGAAGTAATTTGAGTCCTTTATGCCAAGATAATCTGCAATCTCGGATATCTTTCTTGCTTTTGGATAGCAGAAACGAAGGATTTTATTATCATGGGCTGTTCCATTTGGTATAGAGGCATAGCTAAGCTCTGGCAAGGATGGATCATGCAATCCTTCTTCATATGTCAAATCAGGCAGGACCAGTGTAAAATGATCAGAAGCTGAAGATATATATGGACGATGTCCATCATCCACACCTGAGTACTCTTCCATTATTTTATCAAAGCCTGTTCCAGCAGCCTCCATAACATTGCAACTAACAAGTATGGATGTAATGAGTTCATTCCTTCTTTTGGAAATGATTCCTGAAAGATTATAAGTCTTTTCGAACTGTTCTCCACGATAGAACCCACCAGGAGATATTATTTCCAAACGATCACGGAACATATCCACCTGAATCTGAGTCCCATCAAGATAGTAATCACGATGAGCTATAGCATTGATTACAGCTTCGAATAAAGCCCTCTGAGGATAGGCTTCAACATTGTTTCTAGAAGTATCTGTCTTTTCCATCAAATAATTCATTCGAAGCAGAACAAATTCCATTGTTGCTTTAATAATGCGAATGATATTGCCATGGTATCGATTGATGCTGATAATTCTTTTACTACCTTTATCAAAACCAGAGAACAGCGAACACATAACGTCTGTTTTACCTTCATCATAGTCGTCTGCAAACAGAACAGCTCCATTTGAAAGGAAACCGTTCTCGTCGAAGAACCCCATAGATCTCAATGCTTTTTCACTTAGTTGTTTGCCATTGTTATGTTCAGAATAGAAAGTCCTTAATTCACTAAAATCTTCTGCTTTATATTTTCTGTTAGAAGGCAGGGTGTCATACTGAGTATTTTTACTACGGATACTCATTTCTATTATCTCTTCATAGGTTGCACCATTTGTAAATCCTTCTCTTCTCATATAGATGGAGGGCACACCATTCATTTTCAACACAACAGGTCTGATATCAGATTTTGGTACTTTTACTCGAATAATAAACCTTTCAGAGTCTTTGATAATATAACGAACAAAGATGATATCCATATTAGGTCTTGGTATCAAATGTTCATTCACTGTGTTGTTGAAGAAGTTGCGCTCGTTATCAGCTCCGACTCTATCAAACCCAATTAGTTTGTTTGTTTTGTCTTCTACACCGATAAAGAACTCTCCCCCTTCTGCATTGGCAAAGCCTGCAATTGTTTTAAGCCACCCTTCAATATTCTCACGGTTAAGCCTACTTTTCATTTCACAATTGCTACTCTCGATATGAATGCCCTCAACTATTTCTTCTAGATACACAGCATTACCCCTGTTATTGAAGTTAGTTCAAAGATTACTTCAAAGCAACTTCAAAGTCAACTTCAAAGTACTTCAATAACTACTTCAAAGTAACTTCAATATGAAATTGAAGTACTTCAATAAATGCTACAAGGATACATAAATACCTAGATAATTCCGTTCATTAGAAGGATTTAATTCAAGAGATACCTTTGTTACATTGTAAAATGACTTTATTCTAGATTGTTATAATCGAGCAATCGGTTGAAATTACTACAGATAAAAAAACGACCGATCTAGAAAACAACTTCTGATCAGTCGCGATTCATTATATTACAAACTTCTCTTACTCTTCCTGAAAGATTGCATCCTACCATCATCTCCATGCTTTATGAGGTAATCAAGTGTATTGACGATACTTGCTTTTTGGGAGAGGAAATCAGGGCCCGATAGATTTACAAGCACAGTATGGTGAGTGTTGAAGACACAGTCGCATTCAAGGTTTTCAACAAAGGTCTTGAGTTCAACAAGCAGTTCTTTTTCCGTCAGTGGAGTAAACTCTCCCCTCTCTGCTTCTTCAAGCAAAGGTGTTCCAGGAAAGAGAGTCAGCGAAGATGTTCCAACCAAAAGAGGCTTGCACTGGCTGAATATCTTGGCAGAGTTTATCGCATGCTCTTTGCTGTGTTCTCTTCCTGCAACGCCTCCCAAGAATGTCATCCAATACTCTATCCCAGCTTCCTCAAGCTTGTGGCACTCCTTGAGGATATCCAAAGAATGATAGCCCTTGTTGATCCTATCAAGTGTCCAGTCATCACCACTTTCAACTCCAAGTGTGATCTCTCTAAGCCCAAGCTCCTTGAGTTTCTTGAGTTCCTCTACACTCTTATTTCTAACATCAGAAACTCTTCCTGCAGCATAGATATACTCCATTTTAGGAAGATATCTGTTGATCATCTCAAGAATAGGTGCCATCTTATCATAGCTCAGAGCAAAAGGATTTGCGCTCAAAAGCTGGATAGTTCTTGCATCAGGATCACTTTCAGATAACTCCTTCAGATCCTCTTCTATCAGGCTCATTGGAGAGAGGCGAAAAGGGACTTCCTTGTACATGGTGCAGAACTTGCAGCTGTTGTGGGTACACCCCTGTGTTATCTCCAATAGTGGCCAGGTTGGCCAATAGGGATTTCTATAAACAGTGCCGGTAAAATGCATATCTTACCAAGCTTCTCTTGCCATCTGAGAGCCAACACTGAAAGCCTTCTTCAAATCTTCAGGGAACACCTTCTCATGGCGCTCCTGTTTATCCTGAGGATCGAACATTGTCCAGTTATATCGGCTATAGTCCTTTACCTGCAATGTATTGGTTGCAAGCAATACCTTTGTCCTTCCGAGTGCCATCTCAAGACCTTCCTTATATCGCTTAACCATTTCATCGTATGCAAGCATTGGATAGTACTCTTCACTTGCGTTGCTTGTCATGATAAAGAGGACAGGAATCCTCTTGAAAGGATATCGAGGAGTCTCTCTGTTATAGGTCAGCGACTGGAATTCAAGCCTCTCATAGATTGCTCTGAATGCAGCAGATACATCACCAAGATAGTTTGGGGAGCCGATGATGAGCCCATCAGCAGTTCTTATCTTCTCAAGCACATCCTTAAGGTCATCTGGGAATACACACTTACCTTCATTTGGCTTTCTCTTGCAGGCAAAGCAGGACATACAGCCATGAATTCTATCAAGGCGATAGAGGTTTACAAACTCGATCTCAGCTCCTTCTGTCTTGGCACCTTCAGCTGCAGCATTTACCATCTCCCAAGTGTTCCATTTAATTCTAGGACTACAATTTATCGCTACTATTCTTTTCATAACTCCTCCACAAAGCTCTCAATTGGATTTCTCTTGTAATGCCAAGCATTGGCCTTTGCTCTCTCATTTGGATAACCTAGGCCCAATAACATGACTGGAATCATATTCTTTGGAAGGTTAAAGGTATCAACTACAGTCTTTGAGTCAAAGCCTCTAATCCAGATTGTATGAACACCGAGCTCTTCAGCTTCATACATCATTGTAGTTGCAGCAATACTTGCATCCTGTTCACCTGAGTTGTAGCTTTCATAGTATCGGTCACCTTTCATTGTCCAAACTTCATTGATGTCATAGCAGACGAGGATCATCATTGGAGCGTTGTAGTGGAAATTGGTAACTGTCTTCACTTTCCTGAGAGCTTCATCACTTCGAATCAGATAGAACCTCTGTGGTTGATAATTGCATGCAGTTGGGACAACCCTCCCTGCTTCCAGGATTCTATCAATCTTCTCCTGCTCTATAATTTTGCTGTCGAAATATCTTTCTGAATATCTGTTCTTGGCAAGACTTAAAAAATCCATTGTTCTAAACCTCTCTCGAAATTATTTGTATGCAATTTAACTAGAGGGGTTGGAAAATGAAACATACAAATATACAATTATGTAAGAAATTTTTACATAATTGATAATTTGTAAGAAAAAGAGGGATAAAATGTCAGAAAGGACCAAACTATGGATAGCAGATGTGATGAAGAAGTTGATGATAGACAAACCGATCGAGAAGATTCGTGTCACCGATATCTGCAAGATGGCCAAGATCGAGCGCCCTACCTTCTATTATCACTTCAGAGATAAGTATGATCTCATGGCCTGGACATTTTTCAGCTCTGCATACAACACCAATGTTATCGATATAGAATCTTCAGCAAGGGCTCTAGACTACATGAAGAAGGAGTTCATCTTCTTCAAGCGAGTCTATGAGGACAATTCTCAGATTCCAATGTGGCAATATATGCATGAATACTTTGTAGAAACATACACAAGGCTTGCAAAGGAAATGTCAGGAAAAGAGGTTATAGACACTCAGACTATCTACAGTATCAAGCTATATTGCTATGGAGCCATGGCAATGACAAGGGAGTGGCTGTTTGATGATAACGTGACATCATCGAGGACTACAGTTAAGATGATGTTCGAATCCATGCCGGAAGCTCTGAAGAGCATCTATAAACTCTAATTGTAGAAAACTAAAAACAAGGCCAATGAAGTGCATCCATTGGCCTTGCAGAGAAAATAACTTATATCAAAAATCCGCCCGCAGCTTCTGAAGGAGGAGCAAAGATTGATTCAATTTGTTCATCTGTGAGTTCGATACCGAACACACTCTTGTAGTAGTCCTTTGCAGTCGCAATCAAATCCATATCCTCAAATCTTTCAGGATAGATGGCCTTGGCCCACCAGAGAAGAGATACTGGTGCATCTACGCCTGGTGTGTATGAGCGGTACATTCCAAGAGGAGTCTTATAGACTCTCCTGTCCTTAACAGCCTTGATTGCAGACCAGTCATCGCTTCCCATACTGTTATTGTAGAGAGTTTCTGGCTGAGCAGAAGTAAAGTTTGTGATGACAATTGCATCTGGATTCCAATCGTAAACCTGTTCCATTGAAACAGGAACTGAGCTTTCCTTGTCGATCTCATGTCCAACGTTTATCGCACCAATTGCATCACACCACCACTGTCCAAAGAAACGATTTCCTGATGTGAGCATAGCAGTCGGGCTATACTGGAAGAGAACAAAGACTCTTACTCTCTCATCATCTGGAATATCCTTAACTCTTGCCTGAATCTCATTATAAATTCTGTAGCTGTAGTCATGAACTGTCTGTACCTTATCTGAATCTTCAGGGAAGAGCTCTGCAAGGAGACTGATCCAATGGTCGAGAGTTTCGATACAGTCATAGTTCCACTTGTTTACAGCAACCCCTACAGCAGGGATTCCGGCATCGCCTAAAATCTTTCTTGCTTCAAAGTTCCCTGCATTTATAAAGACAATGTCAGGGTTCTTCTTCATAAGTTCCTCGATGTTGATCTGACCTGTCAAAGCAGCAGTATCGATATTGAGGATTTCAGGGTATAGCTGTCCAAGGAGACCATTCTGTGCTGCTGTCAAAGATGGCTTTGACATTGCAACTATCTTATCTGCACTGTTGAAGAATACAGAAATTACAGAAGTCAGAGGATACATATTGCATAGTGCAATTCTTTCAATCTTTTTTGGAACTTCGACCTCAATGCCTTGATGGTCGACAACGATATGAGTTGAAGGTTCTGCCATGACAGCAGCTTCTTTTGATCCCCTTGCAAAGAGAGAAGCCACACACAATAGAACCATGAAAAATATAATTGCCTTCTTCATATCTACTCTTTATTAAAAGCCACCTGCAGCTGCAGATGGTGGAGCAAAGATGGATTCGACCTGCTCTGTTGTGAGATCGACACCGAATACAGTCTTGTAGTAGTCCTTTGCAATTGCAATCAGGTCCATGTCCGCAAATCTTTCAGGATAGATAGCCTTTGCCCACCAGAGAAGAGATACTGGAGCATCTGCGCCTGGTGTGTATGAGCGGTACATTCCAAGTGGAGTCTTGTAGACTCTCCTGTCCTTAACAGCCTTGATAGCAGACCAGTCATCGTTACCCATAGCATTGTTATACAGTGTCTCAGGCTGGGCTGAAGTAAAGTTTGTGATGACAATTGCTTCAGGGTTCCAAGCATAGACCTGTTCCATGGTCACAGGAGCAGAGTTATCCTTTTCAAGTTCGTTTGCAACGTTGATTGCTCCAATTGCATCACACCACCACTGTCCAAAGAAATGCTTTCCTGAAGTGAGCAATGTGGATGGGCTATACTGGAAGAGAACAAAGACTCTCACTCTCTCTTCATCTGGGATATCCTTAACTCTTGCTTGAATCTCATTGTAGATTCTATAGCTGTAGTTATGGACTGTCTGTACCTTATCTGAATCTTCAGGGAAGAGCTCTGCAAGTAGTTCGATCCAATGGTCGAGAGTCTCGATACAGTCATAATTCCACTTGTTTACAGAGATGCTGATTGCAGGTATTCCTGCATCATTCAAGAGTTTTCTGGTTGCAGCATTGCTGCCACTGAAAAAGACAACATCTGGTCTCTTGTTCAAGAGTTCCTCGATATTTATCTGTCCTGTTACAGATGCAGTATCAACATTGAGGATTTCAGGGTATAGCTGGCCAAGAAGACCATTCTGGGCTGCAGTCAAAGAAGGCTGCGACATCGCAACAATCTTGTTTGCGTTGTTGAAGAATACAGAAATTACAGAAGGAAGAGGATAGATACCATAGACACCAATCCTTTCAATCTTCCATGGAACTTCTACTTCAACACCTTGATGGTCTACAACGATATGAGTTGAAGGTTCCGTCATTACTCTCTCTTCTTTCGACCCCTTTGCAAAGAGAGATGCGACACACAATAGAACCATTAGAAATACTAAAATTTTCTTCATAAGATACTCCTTATTACGTTTTTCTTCACAACAGCGAAATAGGCACTACATTCCTAATTGCGCCCCCATCGGTATCAATTTCGTTGATCACAGCATTTACTCCAAAAAACTTCTTTATATTCTCCTCTGTGATAACATCGCCAACCTTCCCAAAGATTGCCTTGCCCCTCTTTGATAGCATCAGAGCCTTGGTCGAATATTGAAGTGCATGAGCTGGGAAGTGTGTGTTGAAGAGAATTGCGACATTTTCTCGTGTCAGATTCTTCAGCGTCCCCATTACCATCAACTGGTTCTTGAAGTCCAAATTCGATTCTGGTTCGTCGAGAACTATCACCTCAGGTTCACTTGCCAAAGCTCTGGCGATCAGGACCATCTGGAGCTCTCCTCCGCTTATCTCAGAACATCTCTTTCCTGCAAGATGACCAATTCCAAGCTTTTCCATACAGGAGTATGCAATCTTCCTATCTTTCTCTGTTGGCTGTCTGAAGAAGCCAATATGGGCTCCTCTACCGAGGAGAACCATCTCCTCGGTATAATAGTTGGGAGTATCAGCTTTGGCCTGAGGCACGTAAGCAACGACAGAGAAAAGCTCACGAGGTGTAAGCTTCCTGATATCAGTGCCATTGAGAGTACTGCTTCCGCCTTGCCAGCCAAGCAAGCCCATAGTGCACTTTAGAAGTGTTGTCTTCCCGGCTCCATTCGGGCCAAGGATAGAAATGAGCTCTCCCTTGTTTATCTCATAGCTGACATCATCTAGAATCATTTCCCCTATTGGATATGAAAAGACGCCTC
This sequence comes from Spirochaetales bacterium, assembly GCA_017478205.1. Lineage (GTDB taxonomy): Bacteria > Spirochaetota > Spirochaetia > Sphaerochaetales > Sphaerochaetaceae > Bullifex. The sequence goes on from JAFVDZ010000067.1 coordinate 18,438, forward strand.
TGTTTACATTTAATAAACTCATAGTGTCCAACCTCCATTTTTTCTCATCAGGAATATGAAGAAAGGAGCACCTACAAGAGCCGTCAGGACACTGATTGGAATTTCAGCAGTAGAAATTGTCCTACTGAGTGTATCTACAATTACCAGGAAGGTTGCACCGATCGAGACAGATGAAGGTACAAGCTTCTCATGGCTATTGCCTAAAGCCATGCGACAGATATGGGGCACGATAAGGCCAACCCATCCTATCTGGCCACACATGGACACGCAGGATGCTGTCAAAGCTGTTGCAACAACAATTACTGCAATCCTCAATTTTCTTATATCGGTACCCGAGGCCTTTGCTTCATCATCTGAAAGAGGCAAGATATTGAGTCTCCATCTTAGAAGGAAAAGGATCACAGCACCTAAAACAATCACAGGAGAGCCAAGTGCCAAGGTCGAGTATCCCTTTCCACTCATAGAACCCATCAGCCAATATGTAATTGATGGAAGCTGTGTTTCAGTGTCTGCTACATATTTGACAAGTGAAACAAGAGCGTTGAACAGAGAACCTATGATGATACCGGAAAGAACAATTGCAGTTGTTCCTCGCCCCTTCTGTTTACCACAGATCCAGGTGAGAGATACGGCGGCGAGACCGAATATCAGAGCCGCAACCTGTATCCCCCTTAAACTAAAGCCCATAAGTATGCCAAGACAGGCACCGAATGAGGCTCCAGAAGCAACTCCAAGTGTATCTGGCGTTGCCAAGGGATTGGCAAATAGAGACTGGAAGGAAAGGCCTGCAAGTGAAAGACCGATGCCAGCAAGAGAAGCTAGCAAGATTCTTGGAAACCTTATATTCCAAAGGACCTTCTCGATCGCAACTTCAGCGGCACTTCCAAACCCTATTTTAGATAATGCCGAGGAGATGATAACAGGAACTGGGATGACCATTCTTCCCATAAAGAGGGAAAAAAGCATTGCCAATATAGGCAAAACAAAAAGAATTATATATGTCCTTAACTTAAAGTTGCGGCTAATAGAATTACTCCTTTTTGTTAGCATATGCTAACTTATTATTAACCAATTTAGATGTTTTCTAATGCGTTAGTCAATATGAGATATCAACAATTTCTTCTCACTCTCAAGGTATTGCCAGGACCAGAGACACAGCCATTAGGACAGCAAACTATTTCCACAAGATCAGCATCTGGTTTTTCCCCTCTCGTCCATGAAGAGAACTGCTTCATAGTGTTTCTCGAAATCCCGCTGATACTTATAGATTTTGCTGGAAGTGAGCAAAAGCCCTTTACTGCATTGCTGATTCCATCCCGCCTTGAAAGCGATGCAAGCTCATCCTCTTTTATGTAATAATCACCAGAGAAATCGACACCATAGACACTGAAGAGCATTTCCAGTTCAGAAAATAGCAGCACACCATCAACATTCTTGTTTCTATGACACTCAGCAATCTTGGCAAGGCAGGGACCGATGAAGATAACAACGTTATCGGGATCTTCTGTCTTTATATACTCGGATGTGTACTCAACTGGAGTTCTTGCTGTGCTATGCTTATCTTCAATTACACCAAATAGCTTCAGACTCAATTCCTTTATGCTGGCACAGCAGGATGTGATCATCCAAGTGGAACATTTTATACAATCTTCGAGTTCTTTTCCTTCATTCTGTGCCATCATTTGGGCACCATACTTAACGTTATACACCTTATCAAAGCCAATTTGCTTCAAGGTTCTCTCAAGCTTGGAATTGCCCACATTGAATTGTCCATCTATAGAAGGAGCAAGCAAGGCTGTTACCTTCTTTCTGCTCTTCAATAGTTTGAGACTCTTGACAAGGCCAGTTCGTGAGTAGGACGCAAAGCCATCTCTTGTACACCTTCCACAGGATATGCAACCCCGCTGCATTATCTTGACTCTGCCTTCCCTGTCTCTATATAGAGCACCTGTTGGGCAAGGTGGTAGTGTTTCAACTCTCTCTTCTGAACTCAATATCAAGGGAAACACAGGTCGCTCATCTATTTTCTCTATTGCATCTTCAATTCTTTCATCAAAAGATAGCGCACCAAGATAAGCAAGGATCATCTTCCTAGCTTGTTCTTTATTGGATTCAAACTTTTTTGGAAGAGATTTGATCTCATCTAACCTGTTATCAAGCACGAGTCTTAAAAGCTCTCTTCCGAGAAGAAATTGAAATTCATAACGCTCCATAAATATCCACTTGTATCTTTATCATTTTCTTACTAAATTAATCAATAAGTTAGATATTGCTAACTAAAACAGGGGATAATTTTGAGAAAGATCGCTATATATGGAAAAGGTGGAATTGGGAAATCCACAACATCAAGCAACCTATCTGCAGCCTTGAGCACTCTTGGCTACAAGGTCATGCAAATTGGTTGCGATCCCAAGAGTGACTCAGTAAAGAATCTGATGAAGGGAGTTAGGATCCCTACTGTTCTTGACAAGCTGAGAGAAAAAGGTAACGACCCTATCACACTCGAAGATATAGTTTTTGAAGGCTTCAATGGTGTTCTCTGCGTAGAGGCAGGTGGCCCTACTCCGGGAATTGGGTGTGCGGGAAGAGGAATCATTACAGCTTTCGAGAAGCTCGATGAGCTAGGTGCAAAGAAAAAGTACAAACCAGATGTAATTCTTTACGATGTACTTGGCGATGTTGTCTGTGGTGGCTTTGCCATGCCGATCAGGAATGGTTATGCACGAGATGTATTTATCGTCACCTCAGGTGAGATGATGGCTCTCTATGCTGCTTCCAACATCGTCCATGCAATCGATAATTTCAAAGATAGAGGATATGCAAGATGCTCAGGTCTGATCCTCAACGAAAGAAAGGTTGAAAATGAGCTTGAACTTGTGAGCAAGGTTGCAGGAGAGATAAATACCGAGGTGGTTTCAATCGTTCCTCGTGATAAATCAGTACAGATTGCGGAAAACCAGGGGATGACTGTGATAGAGGCACTGCCTGATTCAAGTCAGGCAAAGGCATATCTTGCACTCGCAAAGAAGGTCCTCGAACTTTCTATCGAGGACGATGACGAAGATGAGGAGGACGAGTTTTCATGAAGTGTTCCTGTGCTGCCTTCCCTAAGACCTTGCACTACGAATCTCCCGCCCACGGAGGCTGGGGAATAGTTAGAATGGGTGCCTTGATTCCAGAAGTCTATATGCTTTTCTATACTCCAGCAGCCTGTGGTCGCCACAGCGCCTTTGGAGCCTACCTGAATGGAATAAAGGATAAGGTTTCATATCTCTTTTTGACTGAAGAGGAGATTGTATCTGGCTCCTATGAAAAACAGATAGTTCCTGCAGTAGAGGAACTTCTCTCTGTTCTCGAAAAGAGGCCACGATGCATCCTTTTATTCGGAGGCTGTATCGATGACTTCCTCGGAACAGACTATGAAGCTCTAAAAAGTGAACTCAACAATAAGTTTCCTGATATCAAATTCAGATTCTGCCACATGAATCCTATTCAACTTGATACCAAGAATCCTCCAGGGATCACCCTATTTACCAACATATTCAGCATGCTTGAAAAGAGAGAGAAGAAGAACCAGATCAACTTCATAGGAAACAACAATGTGCTTGATAAGGATAGTGAGATATATGAGCTACTAAGACTTCATGGAATAGAATACAAGTCACTTCCAGACCTGAAGGACTTCGATTCCTTCCTTGAAATGGGAGAATCTAAGCTGAACCTTGTTCTCTCTCCAAGATGTATTCAAAGTGCAAAGAAACAGCAGGATGAACTCGATATTCCATACCTTCCCTTCCTTCCCTGCTATGACGTTGACCTTATCGAGACTTTCTATGAGAAGTTCAACTCAAGGCTTTCAGCAATCAGTGGAAAAGAAGTAGTTTTCGACACACGAAAAATGAAAGAAAAGGCCGAAAAGGCATTAAGGGATACAGCTGCATACCTACAGGGACAGAGGGTTGCGATAGACTTCCAGTCAACTGTTAGACCTGTGACTCTAGCAAAGACTCTGCTCAAATATGGTTTCAACGTTTCTCTTCTTGCAATCGATACAGTTACACCATTTGAAAAAGAGAGTTTTGAGTATCTGAGAGAGAACTACCCAGAACTTGAGGTTGTAAGCCCTATTCATCATGATGCAGCAAAGTATGAGCACAGGAGCTTTTCAGATGCTCTTTGCATCGGTTTTGACTGCGGTTACATGGTTGGCTCTAAACACATTGTGGACCTTCAGGAGGATAATGGATTCTTCGGCTTTGCCGGGATTGCAAAACTCATGGAACTAATAAAGAAAGCACATGACAGCAAGGCCGATGTAAATGAAATAATAAAGGAGGCAAAGCTGGTCGTATGAGCAACCTGAATATCTACCTTCCTCCATATGCACCAGATTACTCTGGCTGCTCCTCTGCCCTCTATGAGCTGGGTGGCATGATCGTCCTTCACGATGCCTCAGGCTGTACTGGCAATGTGCTTGGATATGATGAACCTAGATGGGAAGATGCTGATAATTCAAGGGCCTTGGTCTACTGTTCTGCTTATCGACACATGGAGGCAGTCCTTGGCCTTGATGATCAAGTGAATGATAGGATTATCCAGGCAGCTGAAAGCCTCAAGCCCAAGTTCATCGCTCTTGTTGGCTCTCCTGTTCCAATGCTTGTCGGCACTGATTACAACGGGATTGCAAAACAGCTTGAAGCCAAGACGGGGATTCCTTCCTTTGGCTTCGATACCAAGGGGCTGGAATTCTATGACAACGGCTACATGAAGGCGACAAACGCCTTGATAGAGCGATATGCAAGAAAAGAGAAGACCATCAAAGGAAGCATCAACATTTTAGGACTCAACCCTATCGACTTTGGCAATAGAGGAAATGATAAGGCGATCATATCTCTTCTTAAAGAAAATGGTATCAAGATAAACTGTAGTTTCTCCATGAACTTTACTATTGAGAATATAGAGAAATCAGGAGCATCAGAATTGAATGTGGTCCTATCAGAGGGAGGATATGAGGTTGCACTCTTCATGAAAAAGAAGTTCGGTATTCCTTTTATTTCATCCATTCCCTTCGGAGATGGGAAGCTATTCATTGAAGAAATTAGATCAGCACTCGAAGGCAGAGAAGCAGAAAGAAAAGAAGTAAGGCAAGATGAAAAGAGAAGATCCATCATCATAGGGGAACAGGTTTCCTCGAACGCCCTAAGAAAGGAGCTTGAAAACAGAGGGCTTACTTCTGATGTTGCCATCCTTTTCTCTCATAGACCTGAGCTACTTCGTGAGAATGATTACAGTTTCGTCCAGGAGAAAGATATCATGAAGATAATCAACTCAGGTTCCTACACAGACATCGTTGCAGATCCTCTTATCAAACAACTCCTCAGAAAAGAAGATGTACGATTTCATGAAATGGCATCTGTTGCTGTCAGCAGCAAATTCCATTGGGATGAAGTTAGACCTCTGCTAGGTGATGAAATGGAAGCTTTCCTATCAGAGATTGCGAACATACAATAAATCCTATTTTACAAAAATAGACAGCCTATTTTTCGTTCTAGATGCTTCGTATCCTATTACTACAAAAGAATTAACCGTTTAACCGTATTGATAAGTCGGTAAACTCGGTTAAACAAAACAAGTAGCCTGTATGGAGACACTTCAAGGATCTTGACAATCTGAGATGAGATTCTCTTGTACAGTAGAAAACAACAGAGAATTATTAACTTCTGCATATGTGGTGCAAGATGATTTCGGTTTTCCAGTATATGAACGAACTGATACAAGGCTTAAACACACCCAAACAATTTGCATAACTAATTATATTACAACAAAATACATAAACCATTAAAAAAAGTTAAACAGTTTTTGCCAAATCCGGTAAAAAAAGTTGAACGGTTATTATATATTATTGTAATATGAAGACATGAAGAATTTGAAAGAAGTAATCAAGCAGATTATCATAGAGAATCAGAATAGATTCAGCCAGAACTATATTTCGCGTGATTTACATATAGAAAGAATCCCAAGAAAAGCTACTATAGTTTTCGGGGTCAGAAGATGTGGAAAATCAACACTTCTTGATGAATATGCCAATTCCCTGGTCGACTCGGGAATTTCAATTCAGAGAATCTGCAAAATTGATTTTTCAGACGACAGACTAGAGGGAATACACAATGCAGTTCCAGGAATAATATCAGATGCATACTATGAAATGTTCCCGGAAAATCACTCGGTCAAAGTCTTCTTTTTCTTTGATGAAATTTACCATTTGAAGAGTTGGGAATTGTTTGTCAATCGCTTACAGACAACAGAAAATTGTGAAATCAACATTACAGGCTCCAGTTCCAAGATGCTTGTTGATGAAACATCGACAGAACTCGGAGGTCGCAAAATAGGCTGGGAGCTAACTTGCTACTCTTACAGGGAATTTCTGCGTTCCAGAGGAGAGAAAGAGAAGATTGAATTGACTTCCGAATTCAAGAACAGACAAATCAAGCTTTTCAATGACTACCTGAGGATAGGAGGGTTTCCAGAAGCCGGAATGTTCAACACAGAAAAAGCAAGAAACCTCTTTTTCCAGAATACTCAGAACGACATAGCATTCAGGGACATAATCCTCAGGCATAACATATCAAAACCTATTGCCCTCAAAACTACTGTCATGTTGCTCTTTGGCATGATGGGACAGAAGATGTCTACCACGAAACTATATCAAAGATTAAGGGGCATGAGAGTTGACATTTCAAAACCTCTGCTGACTGAATATCTGGAATATATAAAGGAGTCTTTTGTCCTGTACCTTGTTCCCATAAGAACATATAATCTCGCAGTACGTGCAACAAATGAAAAGAAAGTATATATTGCAGACCATGCAATGGCGGCCTCTGTTATAGGACTATCAAAAGAAGATATAGGTCCCAAGTTGGAAAATATCATATTCCTGCATCTAAGACGGGAATGGAGTGACGTCTTCTATCACAGAACTACATCTGGCTATGAAGTGGATTTTGCCGTCGGTCCCGACTCTAATATCCAGCTCATTCAGGTCAGTGCTGATATTTCCAAGGAACAAACAGCAGAGCGCGAGATCAGAAGTCTCAGGGAAGCAATGAAGGAGTTCAAAGTGAAAGAAAGCATCCTGATGACATTGGACGAAGAAGACACTCTTTCATTTCCGGAAGGCAAGGTCAATATTATTCCTGCATGGAAATATCTTTTGAGTTGATGGGATATTTACTAACGCATCAAGACAAAGTCAATGCAATGGAACCGGTATAAAGAACTGAAAATTCCTGAATCTTGCATGCTCTCTTTTTCAATTGCCTCTTCTCATCCCCGAACTTTCCGTGAAGAACCATAAATATTACTCCTGTTTCGAACGAACAACAAAAAATTGGGACGTTTTTCTCGAACCTTGATAACCTTATCACCCTTCATCAGCGTGAGCGAAAATATAAATGTATGGAGGAAATTATGCTAAATGAAGCAAAGTCCACGGATTTGTTCTGTGATTATTACGCACAGTGGGTTCACGTTTACAAGGAAGGTGCTATCCGCAAGGTTACACTGGACAAGTATTTGATGACGCAATCATGGCTGGCCAAGTTGATTCCAAATTTGAAGCTTTGTGATATGACTCGAATCTCATATCAACAACTCCTCAATGATTATGCTTTAACACATGAAAGGCAAACAACTATGGATTTTCATCATCAGCTGAAGGGTGCAATCCTGGATGCCGTTGATGAGGGGCTTATAGACAGAGATCCAACTAGGAAAGTAATAATAAAAGGAAAACAGCCTAGCGAGAAGAAGATCAAATATCTCAATCAGTTTGAGCTTCATACACTTCTGGTTGGTTTAGACCTGCGTAAGGAAATCAATTGGGATTGGTTTATTCTTCTGGTCGCAAAGACGGGAATGCGTTTTTCTGAAGCTTTAGCTCTGACTCCTAAGGATTTTGATTTTTCACATCAAACATTAAGTATAAGCAAAACATGGAACTATAAGGGTGATGGTGGATTCCTACCTACAAAAAATAAATCTTCTGTCAGGAAGATTAAAATTGACTGGCAAACAGTTGTTCAATTCTCTGAACTGTTGAAAGGAATGCCTGAGGATAAACCGATTTTTGTCCAGGAGAATGTGGTATATAATTCAACAGTCAACAGCATTTTGGAACGTCATTGCAAGAAAGCCAAGATTCCTACGATTTCAGTGCATGGTTTACGACATACACATGCTTCACTTTTGTTGTTTGCTGGGGTTTCTGTTGGTAGTGTAGCAAGGAGGCTTGGACATGCAAGTATGACAACGACGCAGAAAACCTATCTGCATATAATACACGAGTTGGAAAACCAAGATGTCGATTTGGTTATGCGATCACTATCAAGTTTAAGCTGAATACAGTTTAACTAATTCATCATATGCTCACGCTGATGAAGGGTGATAAGGGAATCAACATCCGTTAACATTGAAGCTATTTTTTCTTGTTCACTCAGTACTGGTACACTAATAGAAATGTTTTCAAATTGACTTTTGCTAAGAACAAATCTTTGAACTCCTTGAGCCAT
>JAFVDZ010000010.1 GCA_017478205.1 Spirochaetales bacterium
CTGATGGAAGTGAGATGATCTGGAGATCGACAGTTGTGAAGTCGGAAGCATTCTCGCTTACATACTTGTCTACGACATCATCAGAAAGGATGGAGTAGTCGAATGCTACATACTTGAAGCTCCTGCCAGTTGATACCATTGATCTGAGGAAAGCCTTCTCTGCATCAGAGTAGCCAACAGAAGACATGTCATTAAGAACTGTCTGTGCTGGAACCTGAGTCTTTACACTGTTATAGATATTGTTCTTTGTTGTCTGGCTTGCAGCTCTGTAAGCCTCTTCGTCGAAATTTCCTTCAGCATTGTTATAGACACCTGAGTCGAGGATTGCCTTGTTGATAGCTGCATCGGTTGCTACGATGCCAGCCTTGTCAGCTTCCTGTGTAAGTGCCTCGTGGACAACTGTCTGTGTAAAGGCATTCTGCCATGCCTGGAATATGGAATTGAAGTCTGCATTGCTTCCAAGTCTACTTACAGTGTTGTAGTAGGTATTGTAGAAGAAATTTCCATACTTGAATTCTATATTCTTTCCATTGTACTTACCAAATACAATGGAACTTTCATCATTGAAGATACTGCCAATGCCAGCTGCTGGGAGAACGAAGGTAATGGAAATGAGAATGAGGATGGCGACACCCAGCCACCATGCAAGACTCTTCTTGCTTGCATTCTTCTTCTTTGCGACAGCGGCGCTATTTGCACCAGCCTTTGAAACATTCTTGAACTCTAGGTTCTTTTCATCTTTTTCAGCCATATTCCTGGATCCTTTTTCTGGAAAGAATCCCCATTTAAATGGGGACACGCTAATATTCAAAATATCACCTTTATTAGATTGCTGTCAACGAATGAAAGGTGTATAGAAAAAGCTGACCGATTGGGTCAGCCTTGAAGTGTTATTTCCACTCGACAGAGAATGCAAGTGGTGATGAAAGCAGGAGAAAATCGATAAGGCGGAAGGAGTATGTAAAGCTGTTGCTTCCCGTCTTTGTAGCTCCCTCTAATTTTGTAATCTCACCTGGCACAGTAAAATTGAGTGTTATAGTGCTCTTCTTTACTGATTCTGGTGCTTCTTCACCGAGAGAAAAGACCAGCATATCAAGGTAATCCTGCTCGCTGTATCCTACATTGTATCTTGCAAGGTATACCTCTATGTTAGGGTCAGAGAGGAATGGGATGAGGGATTCGAGCTTTGAGTAGTTGTTTATATCGACATAGAAATCGATGGAATTCTCACCTTTTCTTATCACATCCTGCTCGGTGCTCTCGCTGAATGCTTTCATGAGATCTGTGAGGTTGTTGAAGTCGAAATCTCCAATGTAGCTATTCTCTCCATCCTTTATGAAGACTACATTTGAAGCATAGCCTGATGTGCTTAGCTGATCAGCTGCCTGTGAAATGGCACTATCGATTATCCTTTCATCAGATTTTGGCATGAATTCACTAAAGTCCTCGAGGACATCGACAAAATAACTTTCTATATCGATGGAAGAAGAAACTCTTCCTCCATCGCCTGTAAGGGTGATGTCTTCAGTGACAGTGCAGGAGGATATAAGAGTTATTATAGCTATTATAATATATATAAGTATGGGCCTTTTCATGGGTACAAGATTAAACACAATAGCGCTCCAATACAACAGAGTTTGTGTGTGATTTTCGAGTTTTTGGAGAGAAAAAATCTTATTATTATCTATATAATAATAACTTCGACTGGGGTTAAAAATGCACTTGACAACCTCTCATTGGCACCATTATTTTCAGTATCGTCAGCGGAGGAAAACTATGGAATTCGATTCAAAGAAGAAAACTCTGGTCATCGTCGAGTCTCCGACAAAGGCCAATACAATAAGGGAATTTCTACCTAAGAACTTTTCTGTAATGGCAAGTAAAGGACATTTCAGGGATCTTCCTGAAAAGGAATTGGGTGTCGATACCAAAAACGATTTCAAGATTACCTACGTCATCGATTCTGAGAAGAAGAGCCTTGTCAAGGAGATGAAAGAAAAGCTCAAGAGTGCAGAGCAGCTTCTGCTTGCAACTGATGAGGATAGAGAAGGGGAAGCTATCAGCTATCACCTTGTAGAAACACTCAAGCCAAAAGTTCCATGCCAGAGGATGGTGTTCCATGAAATTACCAAGCAGGCAGTAACAGAGGCACTCAAAAGTGGCCGTGATCTGGATATGAACCTTGTACAGGCACAGGAGGATAGAAGAGTCATCGATAGACTCTATGGCTATGAAGTCTCTCCATTGCTCTGGAAAAAACTCAGCAACAAGAATCTTTCTGCAGGACGTGTACAGTCTGTAGGTCTGAGATATATCTGTGATAAGGAAAATGAGCGTCTTGCTTTCAAGTCCTCTAATTGGTACGACCTTCAGGCAACTCTTGAAAAGGAAAAGAAGAGCTTTACAGCTTCTCTTGAGAGTGTCGATGGAAAGAAGATTGCTTCCTCAAAGGATTTCGATCCTTCTACAGGAGAGCTGAAGAATGGAGCCAAGCTACTCGATGAAAAGATGGCAGAAGAGCTACTTCGATCTCTTGAAGATGAGACCTTCTCTGTGCTCTCTGTAGAAAAGACGCCAAAGAAGCAGGCTCCACAGCCTCCTTTCACTACATCGACTCTTCAGATGGCAGCATCCAGCAAATTGAAGATGAAGTCATCTGAGACTATGCGTGTTGCACAGCAGCTTTTCGAGAAAGGTTTCATCACATACATGAGAACTGATAGTGTGAACCTTTCAAGTCAGTGCATTTCTGCTGCAAGAGAGAAGATTGCTTCTCTATATGGCAATAGCTTCCTTTCAGAAAAGGAGCGTCACTACAAGACTACAAGCCAGGGCGCTCAGGAAGCTCATGAAGCTATCCGCCCTGCAGGTAGCAATATGATGAGTCCTGAGGAAACAGGCCTTAAGGGAAAAGAGCTTCAGCTCTACACACTCATCTGGAAGCGCACTATGGCAACTCAGATGGCTGATGCAAAGAAGATGGTGACAAATGTAAAGATCCAGGCAAAGAATGCAATCTTTTCAACATCTGGCACTGTCATCCTGTTCCCAGGCTTTCTGAAAGTATATGGTGCAGATGAAGGTGAAGAGGATGAGAAGACTCTTCCCCCTCTTGACGAGAATGAAGTTCTCCTCCTTGATTCTCTTGAGACCAAGAAGCATGAAACTACACCTCCTCAGCGCTATAGTGAAGCTTCATTCATCAAGAAACTTGAAGAGGACGGAATCGGAAGACCTAGTACCTATGCATCCATAATAACTACGCTTCTAGATCGTGAATATGTAATCGAATTGGGCAATGCCTTGATCCCTACATTCCTTGGTTTTGCAGTCTATAACTACCTGATGAGGGAATTCCCTGTAATGATGGACTACAAATACACAGCTGATATGGAGGATAGGCTCGATAAGATTGCACGTGGCCAAGAGGATAAGCTTGAGTACTTGAAGAACTTCTACTATGGAGATAAGGAAAATGGAGGTCTTGCAAAGAATGTCACAGAGGCAAAACTCAAGAGGGCAGACTTCAAGACTCTTGAATTCCCTAATTTCCCAGGAAAGGTAACCCTTCCTGATGGAAGAAATGTTTCATACCAGATAAAGGTTGGTCCATTTGGTGCATACATCTTGACTGACATCAAGAATCGAGAGGGAAAGGATGTAATTGTCAATATCCCATCTCGCTATTGCCCTGGTGTTGTAACCGAGAGTGAATTTGTCTCCTTGCTGCTTTCAAATCAAAATATCATGGGTGATGATGATCCAGATAAGATAATACTGAAGCATGGAATCCACGGTGACTACTGGACTTGGAATGGCAAGATTGTTTATGTGCCAAAGGGAAAAAAGAAAGCAGAAGACTATACAATTGAGGAGATAAAGTTCCTCTTCTCTTTGCCAATTGTTCTTGGTCCTGATAAGAATGGAAATGATATCACTCTCAATATTGGGCGTTATGGTTCATATCTTAATTGTGATGGCAAGAATTATAAGTTAAAAGATAGTATCTTCGATATGAACTATGAGAAGGCGCTTTTAATATTTGATAGCATAGAGCTTGAGCCATATCTGGATAAGCCTCTTGAGATCAGGTCTGGTCGCTATGGTTACTATCTGAAGTGGGGGGAAGAGAATATTGCACTTCCTGCTACCTACAAGAAGAACCCTAGATCCGTAACTCAGGAGATTGCCGAAAAACTCTGTGGAAAGGTAGATGAGCCTAAAACTCCTTCTGGTGCATTGAGAGATTTTGGACTTTTTGAAGGTAAGGCTCTCTCCATTCTTGATGGTAAGTATGGGCCATATGTCAAATGGGGCGATGAGAATATAACTCTTTCTGAACAGTATAGAAGCA
>JAFVDZ010000068.1 GCA_017478205.1 Spirochaetales bacterium
TGTCAAAATACATGCAGAAAATAGTGGATATGAGATAAACTTTCTATATAGGAATAAAAAGGTTATCTTCAATGGACATAATTCATATTGCAAAAGGGAGTGTTCAGGAAACACTTATCATACCTTTATATGGACGTAAGCTCTGTGAAGAACAATTCCCAACACTATATCAAGATGAATATGCTGCGAAAATATGTGAGTGGATCGACTATGACTTTTCACAGTTACTGAGATGCATTTTTATATGGTCAAATGCCCTTATTATGATATGTGCACCAAATATGGCTGCCCTGAGATCGTGAAAGGGTTCTGTGATGCAGATGATATCTGCTATGGCAACATGCACCCACAGCTATCGTGGGAAAGAACAAAGACTATCGGCTATGGCTATAACTTATGCGACTTTAAAGTACACATTAGAGAAAAATAAACAACAAAAGTTTAGCACATACGAAATATCTACAAGTATGTTTTGCCTATTTCAATCAACGATTGATAGTGTGAGATGTGCTATATTCTTTAGTGTATAGGGACTGTTAGGAAATGCCATTAAGAATATTGTATACAGACATTACACAACTCGAGGTCGATGCCATCGTCAATCCAACAGATAGGTTCTACAGTGGTGGTGGCGCGATTCATCACATTGTCAATGTACACAGGTATTCAAGACCAAAGGATGTGCCAGAGAAGACAGTCTTTGTGATAAACACAGACGGTAAGGATAATTGCTCTAGACGATATACTGTCGACAAGGTCCGCGAGATGGTTCGTTATGAGCAGGAAAGGTATGGATGGACTTTTCTGTTTTTGAAAGCGGATATCGATGCTGTGCAGACACGTAGTTTAAAAGAAGGAAGTAGAGGAGCGTTCGAAGAATTTCAAAGATATGGAATTTGTCATTCACGGATATTGGAGATGCTCCAGGAATTGGAAGACGATAACGGGAGATATGGAAACAGAGGATTTTAAATATGATAGGCGCAATAATTGGTGACATCGTAGGCTCAAGATTTGAGTTTCATAATACAAAATATCAGAACTTCGAATTGTTTCATGCTTCATCGAGATTTACAGATGATACTGTGATGACTCTTGCAGTTGCAGAGGCTATCCTTAGGTGGGATCAGGAGGGACGAACATCTTATGAAAGACTTTCGTTCTTGGCAGAAGAGAAAATGAGAGCGTGGGGAAGATCTTATCCTTACGCTGGCTATGGCAAACAATTCAAGCATTGGCTTTTCGATGATTCCCTCGGTCCTTATAACTCATGTGGAAATGGTGCTGCCATGAGGATCTCTCCGGTTGGTTGGGCCGCAACCTCCCTTGAGGAGTGCATAGCTATGAGCAGAGCAGTTACAGAAGTGACCCATAACCATCCTGACGGATTCAGAGGGGCTGAAGCTACTGCTGTTCAGATCTTTCTTGCAAGGCAAGGAGAGAGTCTTGCTGCTCTTAAGAAATATGAACAGGAACATTACTATATCATCAAGCATGATCTTCAATGGTTGAAGGTGCACTATCACTGGCATTCTGTGTGTGATGGGACCTGCCAAGCTGCATACGAGTGCCTCTATGCTTCGAACAGTTTTGAAGAAGCCATAAGAAACTGCATTATCGTTGGAGGAGATTGCGATACTACTGGTGCTATCTGTGGTGGAATTGCTCAAGTAGTGTGGGACATCCCAAAAGATATCGAAAAGAAGGCCTATTCTTATCTGGATAAAGTCCAGATATCATTGATAGATGTTTTTCAGAGTAGGTATTGTAATAAGAGTGGATCATAAGAATATTATTTGACGTGCTTTAGAGAGAAAGAAGCTCATAGGATAGCTTCCATATAAGAAAGGCTGTAATGGTTGTCTGTTATACTCGACCATCATTACAGCCCATGCTTCTAATTAAAGAGAAGTACAATCAAAGTGCTTGTACTTTGCTTAATGGAATTCCTGTTAGCTCAGCAATGGTTTCAAATGCAAGTCCTTTGTTTTTCATATTCTGAACCATATTCTGAACTATTGCGGCCTTTTCCTCCTCACGAATTTGCTCACGACCTGCTTCAAGCTCATCCTTGAAATATTCTCTCAGCGATTCTGTCAGTCTCATTCTTTCCTCCGTATTCTTCAGCATCTCCATCCTCTCTCTGAGTCTATTATATTGCATATTCTCAGAATCCTTGCACCTGAAATCATTCATGAGCTTGCCTATGGCACTGTCACTTTCAGTCTTGCCATTTATGAATATCAGATGCCCCTTCGTGACCATCTTGCAATATGGCTCCAGGATGATGTCTCCCGTGCTATATTTCTCTGCCCCCAGCCCAAAGTGGTCCCTGTCCATGATGAATATTACATAGACATCATCCATGTCCTTGTATTTCCTGCTCCTCTCAAGGGAATTGAACATGAGAGCCGAAAGATAGAACTGCGACCGCGGTTCAATCTCCTCGAAGTGTGATCTCTGCACTTCCACATCGATGCGCCTGCCATCCTTCAAGACGGCCTTCGCATCCATGGTGAGTGAGTGTGCATTGAGATTCTTGATCTCATACTGGCACGTAACGCTCTCCACCTTCAATCCTTCCTCTCCGAGGCAGGTCGAGATGACATCTTCAAGGGCTCCAGGGTTGCCCTCGAAGAAGAAATTGAAGAAGAAATCATCCATGAGGGTGAATTCTTCTACCTTTTTCTGGATCTTCCGATCCGTTTCAAAATTAAAATAGTTCATACCTTCTTTTGTGAGAAAATTTGAAATAATGTATCAAAAATGGAGAAATAAAAAATTTAATTTGTTTGGAAGATAAAGAAACAGCTATCAGGTAATGCAAAAAAAGAGAGGGCAGGAGTACCTGCTTGGAGCCTGGGAATCTTTATACTCTTGTCCTTATAGATTATTTTGCATTGCTACCTTTGCGGTATGCGATTGGTGTGATGTTGTATTGTTTTACGAACATGCGACTGAAATAGCTTTGGTCTGAAAAACCACAGTTCTGAGCAATCTCTGCTATAGAGAAGGTGGTGCTTCTTAGCTGGTCGCGTCCCATTTCAAGTCGATGCAGATTCAAAAAGTTGATCGGAGATAGGGATGTGTACTGCTTGAAGAGCCTAGAGCACTGACTTCGACTTATATTCCCTGATGCAGCAATATCATCTAGAGAGATGGGCTCTGAGTAGTTTGCATAGATGTATTCTGCCATCCGCTGTTGAAGTTGCATGTTTATATCTCTCAGATGCGTTTTGGGTGCAGTGATATATGCAGAATAGATCTGGCCAAAGATTTTATATACAGTGGAAATCATATCCAATTCATATCCTGGTGCTCTTTCATTGTTGACACTAAAGGCATGCATCACAAGGTCTGAAATATGTGCAGCAGGAGAAGCATTTCCTTCAAAACGGATGTGTGAAAACTGCACATCTTCAAGAACTGGCTGAACATATTTTTCATAAACAAGAGGGTTCTGTGAAAGAAGTGTGGTGCCTATGATCATGACTGTATGGCAAGAGCTGTCTTCATCCTCTTGTTTTAGATGGTGAAGTTGATGTCTGTTTATGAAACAAACATCTCCCTTGTACAGTGAAAAGTTAGTTCCTCCCGAACTGCATGTCACAGTGCCACTTTCAACTACGATCAACTCGATGCAGTCATGCCAGTGTGGCATGTCGCTATGTGTTATGTGGTCGTTAATACTCTCCTTGTTCAAATAAACGGGAAGCAGTTCATTCTCAAAATGAAACAATTTGGATAATATCTCCTTATTTGGCAAAATAATACAAAAAAATTAGAAAAATATTATATTTTCTTCTTTACATGTACTATATCATTCAAAATCAGGAAGGGCAATATCTTGAAAAAAGCCCTCAAAAAAGGAGAAGGATTATGGCAGAAGAAAAGTACACAATGCCTTTATTAGGGGAAGAGGCACCTGCATTTGATGCTGTGACAACGCAGGGCAATATTTCCTTCCCCTCTGATTACAAGGGAAAATGGGTGATACTGTTTTCACACCCAGCAGATTTCACACCAGTATGCACAACCGAGTTCATGACATTCGGTTCTATGATGGATGAGTTCAAGGCCTTGAATACAGAGCTCATTGGACTTTCTGTGG
The DNA here is from genome assembly GCA_017478205.1 of Spirochaetales bacterium. Classification (GTDB taxonomy): domain Bacteria; phylum Spirochaetota; class Spirochaetia; order Sphaerochaetales; family Sphaerochaetaceae; genus Bullifex. The sequence continues at coordinate 4,112 of JAFVDZ010000068.1, forward strand.
ATTCTCTTTACTCCCATATTGCATGGCTCAGGAGAATCCAGGAGCTTGAATGGAATGGGAAGAAGAACATCAATGTGACATTCCCATTGATCGAGGACATACGGATGGATGTGGCTCGAAAGTATGGCATGATCCAGCCAGGTGCCTCAAACACACAGGCTGTCCGTGCAGTATTCATCATAGACCCAGAAAGCAAGATACGAACAATCCTGTATTATCCACTGAGCACTGGGCGTAATTTTGATGAGATCAAGCGCATTGTCCAAGCTCTGCAGAAAGCTGATGCTGAGAACTGTGCAACACCTGCTGACTGGAGACCTGGGGATGATGTAATTGTCCCAACAGCAGGAAGTTGCGGAACATCAAAGGAGCGTATGGAAAACCAGAGTGATGAGCAGTACTGTCTTGATTGGTTCCTGTGCTTCAGAAGAGAAAAGAAGTAATAGCTAATCTTGTCTTTATAACTTAACAGAGGTTGCAGAAAAACAGTCAGTTTATCCTGATATGTAGTCTGCAACCTCTGTTTCATATTATACCAATCCAAATGAGTGGGACTCTATAATAGTGGATTAGATTCAAGGTATTCTTTTCAACCGAATATAGCAGACAGAGTGTATCAAAATGAAGTACGCTTTGTGCACTATGCAGAATATACTCAATTTTCTTAAAAAAGAGGCGATGCTCACTGTATCCGTCCTAGCGGCCTTAGTTGCATTGATCATCACACCGCCATCCGCAGATCTTTTACAGAAGATAGATTGGCGCACCCTTGGCACGCTTTTCATGATGTTGACAGTTCTCGAGGGGTTCAAGAAAGAGAATGTCTTTGAACCACTCATCAAGTTCTCGACGCACTTTAGAACCATGAAAAGTCTTGTGCTGTTTCTTGTCTTTGGTGTTTTCTTTACCTCCATGTTCGTTACAAATGATGTGTCGCTCATCATTTTTGTTCCTCTTACTATCACGCTCATGAGGCAATCGGGAAAAGAGCATTATATTCTTCCTGTTATTTCACTTGAGAACATTGCTGCAGTCCGTGGCTCTATGCTCATGCCATTTGGAAGCCCTCAGAACCTCTTTCTGTATGGACGTTTTGGTGTCAGCGCTCCTGTTTTCATCCTTCATATGTTGCCACTGTGTGCGTTATCAGCTCTTCTCTTAGTCATCTTCATACTCAATCTTTTAAGGCATGAAGATGAAAGTCTTATGTTCGATGGAGAGAAAAGCATCGATAGCGGGATAACAGAAGTAAATGAGATGAGGCGGAGAGCCTATCCAGTGCTGTTTGTGCTGGTGCTATCAGTTATCGTTACTAGAACAGATCTGTGGCCATATGCTGTGATGATAATTGCACTCTCTGTTCTGATGATGGACAGAAATGTCCTGTTGAAGACTGATTATGTATTGCTTGCAACATTTTTATGTTTTTTTGTGTTTTCATCTTCAATTACTTCAAACGAGAAGATTTCTCTCTTGCTGAAAGATCTTGTTGCAAACAATGAGTATTGGTGGGCAATCGGAATCAGCCAGATAATTTCAAATGTGCCAGCTTCCATAGTACTTTGGCCATTTACTGTTAACAATGCAGCTCTTATCTATGGCCTTGATACAGCAGGACTGTGTTCTCTCATAGGATCGCTTGCTTCAGTAATTAATTACAGAATCTATGTTCGTGTGTATCCAGGAAA
>JAFVDZ010000069.1 GCA_017478205.1 Spirochaetales bacterium
ATGAAAAGGATGGGCGATCAACATATCTTGTTGAAAAAGCTATCTTCATTTCTGCGACTCCTCATAAGCGATCTTGTTCAGTGCGTTGATATATGCACGGATGGAGGCACCGACGATGTCGGATGATAGTCCATTTCCCGAGTAGAGTTTTCCTGCATTTCTGAGTCGTACCAGGGCGCTTCCAAGGGACTCCTTTCCTTCGGTAACTGCCTGGATCTGGAAGTCATCTACCTCATATTGATGGCCAACACACTGCTCGATTGCCATGAATGCTGAGTCGATTGGTCCACCACCAACACCTGTTCCGCTTAGGCTCTCTCCATCTCTATCGAGAACAACGTTTGTGACGCTGTTGACCTTGTTGGATGTTGTGACAACAAAGGTTAGCAGTTTATATGTTGCAGGGAACTGCATCGCACTTGATGCGATGATCGCTTCAAGCTCTTTTCTTCCAATTGATGTCTTCTTTTCACAAACGCTCATCAAAGCTTCATATACCTTGCCGTTGTCCTCTGCTGTGAGGTCATAGCCAAGAGATTTGACAGCTTGAGTTACCTGCTCGATAGTGCTTTCTGAGTCTAGGAAGACAACTGAGCTGTCGAGGTTGAAATCATCCTCAGTTTTCTTCTTACTCTGAATCTTCTTCAACATCGAGTCGATATCAGAGTGAAGTTCTGTAAAGCGGAGATTTGATGTGATTCTAAGATCTGTTCCCTTGACTTTCATAGCCTCGGCAAAGTTTCCGATCTTGAGAGCATTCTTTCCTGTGACACTTACTTTGACACCGATAGCTCCTGCATTGAGGGCTGAAAGTGCATTGGCAACAGCAAGGCCGATGCTGTCAGAGACACAGACCATGACCGGAACGTTGGCTATTTCGCTTATTACTCTTACAAGAGCAGAAAAATCGTCTGGCATGAGGATTCCTGCGTCATCAGAAATAGTGACAAAGCTTGCTCCTGCAGCCTTTGCTGTCTTGCAAGCTTCGATAAGGAAGTTTTCATCGCATCTAGTTGCATCGAGAGCTTCAAATTCTACATCCTCGCAGAGACTTCTTGCGAAGGTTACAAGCTCTTTGATCTTCTCGATGAGCTTTGGTGCTTTCATCCTATAATGATATTCAAGCTGTACTGTTGAGACAGGGAGTGATATCTGGAGTCTTGGATGGAAGGCACTTTTTATGCTGTCTGCTGCTTCCTTCACTTCTTCGATTGTAGAACCTGCAGGGATTGCGATTATATTGTTCCTGACAGATTCAGAGATTGTCTTTGCGACGATCTTGTCCTCTCTCAGGTTCTTGATCTCAGGTAGCTCAATCACATCAGCGCCATAACTGCATATTCCAAGTGCAATAGCAAGCTTTTCTCTGAAAAGTAGCTGAGACTTTCTGCTTCCACCCAGCTCTTTCAATGTGTAATCGGAAATAGTGATTCTTCTCATGTGATAGCTCCTTCGTATCTATAAAATAAACACAGTCAGAAAACTGTGTTTCAATTATTTAGGTAGTGGATAAAGAGTCCACAGATTTTAAGGCAGTGTCTAGTATTAAAAAGACAAAAACCACAAATTTTGTACAGAAAGTTGCAAAATAACACAATTATGTTTCAATAATAACAGATTGAAGAATGTTTCTAATGTCTGTCCTCAAACCAAAAGGGATATATGTGAATGAAATGGTATTGAGAGAGTAAAAGGCGGCTACATCATCTGCAGCCGCCTAGGTCTTAGTCTTCAACCTTTACGAACATATCCTTGGTGACGCCGCAAATTGGGCAGCACCAATCATCTGGGATATCCTCGAAAGCTGTTCCAGGAGCGATTCCTCCATCA